>JAZKBR010000001.1:0-21663 GCA_040388535.1 Gemmatimonadota bacterium
GGGTTGCTCCCTCGACTGCGCTCGCCTCCGGCTCGCTTCGCTCAGGATGACAACCGGGGGGACAGAGTTTCGCGGGCGTCGCGTCGTGGGTGCCTCGGAGCGGCCTTGGAGGCGCCGCGCACCAGCTCTACTGTCGCCAGCTCGAACCGCCGTCGGGACTCCACAGCTGCGGAGAGGCAGCCCACGGCGCGAGGCCCGGAGCTCCGCTCAGGATGACAACCCGGGCGACAACACTTACCCGATGGTCAGTCCGTTGAGATAGTCGGCGAGCGTCTTCTCCTGCGCCTCCTTCTTTGAGGTCAGCGAGTCCCGCTCCTTCTGCGCCCGCTCGATCAGAGTCTCCTGTTCATTGAGCTTGTCGAGCAGCCGCCCGTAGTACTGCGACTTCGCGTCAACGGTCTTCATGTTCTCGCGAATCCGCGTCTGCTCCTGCGTGATCGCCGCGATCTGTGCCGTCTGGTCGTCGATTTGCCGCTCAGCGACCGCAATCGCCTGCCGCATCTCGATCGCCTTCGCAATCGCATCGCGGACGGCGGGTGGCATTGCGCCAGTGCGATTGTAGACGAGCAGGTCGGCGATATCCTCGTCGACCATTGCCACCGTCTGTTGGTCGATCCGCTCCTCCCTCACCGCGACCACCGTCACCTTGCCCGCTGGTGCAGTCGTCTGGAAGCGCGCGACCGCGGGGGTCGTCTCAACCGGCTTGACACCATCGACGAAGGTCCACCCCTGTCGTGCGGGGTGCTCGATGATCACCACCTTCTCGCGCGTGCCTTTGTTGTCGATCTTGTAGTCACGCGATGCCACCGACTTGCGATCGAGCGTCAGCACCCCCTTCACGATCTTTGCGGTCACCACATTGGTCTGCGAGGAAGCGGTGGTGTTGTCGACCACAAGATCGAGATCAATGCCGTAGCTCAGCAACCGCTGCTGCCCTGGCGGCACGTTGTCGAGCCGGGCATCGCCGGCGTAACTCCCGGCCTCGATCACCGTGACCGGCCCCTGCAGCAGATGCATCCCCGTGGTGTTCTTGAGCCGCACACCGTAGAGCGGGTTCCGCGGCATCACCGCCGAGTTGTAGATCGACACCCGCTCGGCGCTCACGCTGTCGGTTACGATCGGCAGCATCGCCGACTTCTGCCGCGCGAGCGTTACATCGCGAATGGCATACTGGAAGAGCTCCCCAAGCTGGGCGCCGGTGGCGGAGCTGCGGACGGAATTAGCGGCATCCCTGATTGCGATCACGCCACCCTGTGCGCCACCGAACTCAGACGAGCTCGCGCCGGTCGTGAGCGACGCGTCCTCGAATGAGTTCGTCCCGAGCTTGTCCCGCGGCACCAGCTTCCCTGGCTGCAGAGCCAGGACGCCGCCGATCTGATTAACTGGGAGCTTGTCGGTAGCTGACCCCGGTTCGTACACCTGCGGGCGCAGCCCGGCGAAATACTCCGGCACCACCGTCGGGCGCTCGAGATAGAGCGGCTGATAGAGATCCATCTTGAACGAGATCGGCCGGCCACTCACCAGCGAGAGTGAGACATTGTTCCAGTCGCTCTCGGTCTGGTTCTCAACGATCGCCCACCCTTGCAGCAACGTGCGCTTCTCCTCAAGGATCAGCCGATACGACGTCTTCCAGATCGGCGTCTCCACCACATAGCCCACGCGGAGCCGGCGCGCCCCTTCACCGGCATACGAGATGGTCACCGGTTTCTTGTCCTGATCGCGCGCCTGGCTCAGTGCCGCGAGTGCGCGAGTGAGTTCATCCTGCAGTTTCGCATCGTCGAGCGTGAGCGACGAGATGCTCGGCAACTCGATCGAGCGGATCATCGCACCGGAGAGCACGTTGAGCACCGGCACGTCAATCGGCCCGCCCTGCTCCGCCGCCTTCCGCCGCTGCTCCACACCGACCACGGTGCCCGTGATCTGCTGCGCGCCAGTCTGGATGGTCACCCGCGCGCCGCGTAGCTGGTTCAGCAGCGCACCCATTCCCGGATTGTTGGTGATGTCGACCTGAAAGCTGCGCAGCGTCTTGCTCACCGGATCCTGCGACGGATAGGTGATGGTGGTCACCTTGCCGCCATCGAGATCCTGCAGCGTCAACGACTTGAGCACGTCGTTGATCTGCGCGGTCTTGAAGCGGAGTTCGGCCGAGCCGGAGCCGCGCACCGTACCGCCGTGCTCGAAATAGCCGACACCGGAGGAGAAGAGCACCACCGAGCGAACCGGGAGGTCACTCGTGGCGGCGGGCGCCTGGGCCAACAGGGGCGTGGCAAGGAATGCGAGGAGGAGAGTCGGCCGGACGACGCGAGAGGACATAGGCGGGACCTCAGGGGTAAGAACCGCGATTGTGGACTGGATGCTGAATAGTACGGCAGAATGGAGAAGGGAGAAGGGAGAAGGGGGAAGGGAGAAGGGTGATGGGTGCGGGCGTCGCGTCATTGTCATCCTGAGCGAAGCGGCCGCAGGCCGCAAAGTCGAAGGAGGTGGTCTCGACGGCGAGGGGTTGCTCCCTCGACTGCGCTCGCCTCCGGCTCGCTTCGCTCAGGATGACAACCCTGGGGAGCGCCAGCTCGAACCGCCGTCGGGACTCCACAGCTGCGGAGAGGCAGCCCACGGCGTGAGGGCCGGGTGCGAGCCTCCGCAGGGGGTGAGATCTACGCCGCCCGAAGGCGGCACCACCGGGGACTCCCTCGTCCCAGCGAAGCTCGAGCGCCTCCTCCCTACGCCGACTCCCGCCGCTGCGTCAGCCAGAGCAGCGCCATCAAGGCCACGGCACCGCCAGCGTAGCAGAGCCGGACTTGGGCCGTGGCCACCCCGAAGAAGCCCGCGAAGTCCATCGCCGGCACGTCATCGCTGTTCATTGCGCCGTAGAAGAAGAGCAGGAAGGCGCCCGCAAACGCCTTCGGCCCCCGGCTCCACACGCCGAACGCTGTCGCCGTGGCCGCCAGGCACCCGGCACCGATCAACAGCGACAGCGCTGATGCCGGACGCGCGACTGCGAGTCGTAACAGGGGCACCAGCACGAAGAGCAGCACCGTGCCCGCCGTCGCGAGGAATTTCACGGGGAGATAGTGCTCTCGCATTCCCGGCATCGTGAAGAGCAGCGACCGGACACCCGCCGTCTGATCGCGCGGTGTCATGTCGGCAATCGCAATCGCGAGGCCGAGGAACGTGAACGGCAATACAGTGCTCAGCACGAGTGGTAGCGGCAACACCGTGCCGGCCACCATTGCGGCCACGAGGATCAGTAGCGTCGCCGGTGCCAGCAGGAAGCCCAGCAGCATCTCGGCAATCACCAGCCGCACCACGCCACCGCCACTGCCGGCGAACGAAACCAGGAAACGGGTCGCAGGCTTCAGCCAGAGATTCACTCGCGCCAACGGGTTGAACCGGCCACGCGCCGCGGCCGCCCTGATCCGCGCAGGGTCGAAGCGATGAAACGTTGGCCACGCCAACACGAAGAGCGGCAGCACCAGCAGGCTCACTGCCACGCGCGGCGCGAGCGACCGCCAACTCCAGTCGATGCCGGCGAAGATGAATACTGACTTCGCCGGATCGAAGTTCGTGGAGCCGATCGACATGCTCGCGTGTGGCAGCCCGCCACTGACCTGCTGCGTCAGGAATCCCATCCCGAAGATGTCGATGTAGTGCCGCCAGTTTCCCGCAGGCTGACGCTGGGCTCCGGACGCCAGCGCAACGATCGCGATCCAGACGAAGAAGTAGACCAGATCGCCCAGCCGTCCCGAAAGCAGCGGCACGCATTCGAACAGCAGTGCAAGCGCCGACACCACCAGGATCACCGGGCCCGTCATCACGATGAACGTCCCCAGATACACCAGCGGTTCGACCGGTGCCTCACCTCGCAACAGCTGCATCCCCATCACGTTGAGGATGTATCCACACACGACCAGCGAAAGGAAGAGGACGCTGCCGAGCAGCTTCCCGGACAGATACTCCGCACTCCGCACCGGCATCGCCGCGATGACGTATCCGGTCCGACTCACCACGTCCCGGCGGATCGCACTGCTCACCATATAGAAGCCAAGCATCCCGAGCACGACGGAGCAGAGCGCGGCGGTGACGATGGCGATCGTCGCCGAGTCGTAGCGCGAACGATGGCCGTCGATCTGGATCATCGCCCTGCCGGTCGCGAGATCGGGGACGAACTTGTAGGCGAGGGCGCAGAGTACCAGGAAGATCACCAGCGTCGACGTGCGCCTGAGCCGGACACGCAGGTCAGCCTGCACCACGGCGCCGATGCGACTCAGCATGCTCACGCTGACACGCCCGCGGCACCGAGCGCATAGAGGAAGGCGTCTTCGAGCGTCGGATCTGCCGCGACCACTGCCGGCAGCAGCGGCGCCGCCCCGACCACTCGGGTATGCACCCCGTCGGCTCGGCGCACCGCGTGCGAAATCCGGAGCCGCTTCCGCTCGACCTCGAACTGCTCCGACGAGATTACGACCTCCCAGACACTTCCTTCGGCGGCCGAGATCAGCCGCTCCGGCGTAGCGCAGGTGATCAGTCGCCCTTCCTTCATCACTGCGATCGATGTCGCTACGCTCTCGATGTCGGTCACGATGTGTGTCGACAGGATCACCAGCTTGCCGAAGCCGACGTCGGAGAGGATGTTGCGGAAGCGGACTCGCTCTTCCGGATCGAGGCCGGCGGTCGGTTCATCGACGATCACGATCTCGGGGTCGTTGACGAGCGCCTGCGCGATGCCGAGTCGCTGCTTCATCCCGCCCGAGAACCCGCCAGCGGCACGATGCGCCACGCTGTGCAGGTTAACGAGCTCGAGCAACTCCATCACCCTGGCCTTGCTTCGCACACCCTTGAGCGCCGCGAAGTAGGTCAGGAACTCGAAGGCGGTGAGATTGTCGTAGACACCGAAGTCCTGCGGCAAGTACCCTAGGCGACGGCGGAGATGGTCAGGGTCGCGAGCGAGATCGACCCCGTCGAAGCGGATCACCCCCGAGCTGGGCCGAGTGATCGTCGCGATCATCTGCATCAGCGACGTCTTCCCTGCTCCGTTGGGGCCGAGCAGGCCGACGACGCCACTCGTCAGGGAAAGCGAGAAGTCGGCGACGGCGACCACACCATTCGGAAAGCGTTTGGTGACGCCTTCGAGTTCGAGCATCGATAGACCCGGGTTAGAGAACTGATGCAGTGGCCGGGACGGGGAGGCGGAGTGGGGAGTTTCATTCTGCGCCAGAGGAAGGCGACGTTCCACGGATGGGACGGGGATCGGTCGGAGTGAGCTGGCCGCGGGCGTCGCGTCACCATGCACTCGCCAAGTCGACGGCCCGGGGCGACGGAGTTTCGCGGGCGTTGCGTCGTGGGTGCCTCGTAGCAGCCTTGGAGGCGCCGCGCACCAACTCTACCGGCGCCAGCTCGAACCGCCGTCGGGTCCACAGCTGCGGAGAGGCAGCCCACGGCGTGAGGCCTGACCAGCGAGGTGCGCGACGCGGGTGTCGCGGACTACGCGACTTCGGAGGCCCCAGGGCCCGCGACGATGTCCTGCTATCACGCGCCGGCCAGGATGCGCGGGCCAGGCTCTGCACCTGGTTCTTTTCGATCGCCCGATGACCCGGGGCGACACATCTCGTCACGACAGATCCTCGAGGGCGTCGCGTCGTGGGTGCCTCGTAGCAGCCTTGGAGGCGCCGCGCACCAACTCTACCGGCGCCAGCTCGAACCGCCGTCGGGACTCCACAGCTGCGGAGAGGCGGCCCACGAGGCGACGCCCGGTGACCAGGTCCTTCGACTTCGCGGCCTTCGGCCGCTACGCTCAGGATGACACGCGAGGATCTGCACCGCACGAGGTACGGCGCGAGCAGACTCCCCGCGAATCGGAGACCGGTGCCGCGCGAGCGCGGCACCACCGGGTTATCGCGGGGTGACATCTCGGTGGGGACCCGCCACCTTTCCCCCTGACTTACGCCCTGGAGCATCCGCGTGACCCGATCGACCGCTGCCTTTCACCCGTGGCACGACATCCCCGCCGGCCCGCAGCCGCCGGATATCGTCACCGCGGTCATCGAAATCCCCGCCGGTCAACGCAACAAGTACGAGCTCGACAAGGAGCTCGGCGTCTACAAGCTCGATCGCGTCTTGCACAGCGCGATGCACTACCCCGGCAACTACGGCTTCATCCCGCGGACGCTCGGCGATGACCACGACCCGCTCGACGCCCTCGTGCTGATGACCGAGCCGGTCTTCACCGGTTGTCTGGTGGAAGTGCGAGTGGTGGGAGTCTTCAAGCTCATCGACCGCGGCGAAGGCGACGAGAAAATCATTGCAGTGCCGACAAAAGACCCCTTCGCGACCTCGATCAACGACCTCGACGATCTCCGCCCGCACACCCTGCGCGAGATCGAACACTTCTTTCAGGTCTACAAGGACCTCGAAGGCACCCGCACCGAAAGCCGCGGCTTCGGTGATGCCGCCGAAGCGCGCAAGCTGGTCACCAATGCGATGGCACACTACGCGAGCAAGTACCCCGGCGCGTAGCCCGCGCTACTTCGGCTGAGACGACGGCGGCGCACGTTCGGCCGCCGCTATCACCGCCTCGGCGCAGGCGACATGCTCCGACGTCGCGGCGTCGAATGGCGGTTCATCGATGATCACCGAAGCGACGCCAACCGAGTCGAGCCGGTAGTTCACCCGGTACGCGGCGACGGGGTCGGTCGTCAGCGATCGATAGCCGCGCAGACTCACATGGATCCCGTCGCGATCCCACGGCCCCAGCCACGGCGTGAACCCCGAGCGCACCTGCGCCGGCTTGTCCACGCGCCAGAGTCGATGCACTTCCACCGTCACTGTGTCACAGAGATAGACCGCCGCCGCCTCGGCCAGCACCATCGGCTTGCCGCCATCAGGAAAGGTCGACAGCCCAGTAGGCGGACGCACCCACGCCGAGTAGACTGCGAAGGCGCTCACCGGGCCGGTATAGGCGTTGGCGTGATTGGCGATGCGAAGCTCGAGCTTCGGCGCGCCATAGCTGCAGCCGAGGAGGAGGAGCGCGGGAAGCGCAGCGGCAGAGAGTCGAGCGATGGATGGCATGATCCCGTGGAGACGCATAGCGAGCGCGACCTCGCACTATTCCGGCCGCATGACCCCGTCCTTGATGACCTGCTTTCGGCCCAGCAATGCGCGCGGATTGTCGATCGGATTGTCGTCGAAGATGATCAGGTTGGCGCGGTAACCGGCTGCGATCTTCCCTACCTCTTCGCTCCGTTCGATCGCCCTCGCCCCGCCCCAGGTCGCGATGCGAAGCACATCAGGCATCGAGATCCCGGCGTCGTGAAGGGCCAACATTTCCGAGAGCACCGCCTTCCCCGGGTCGGTCCAGTCGGTGCCCACCGCGAGCCCGACGCCGGCGCGGTGCAGCTGCAACACCAGCCGCTGCAGGCGTCGATATCCATGCAATGCTGCCGCACGCTGAGCCGGCGTCCACTGACGCGAGTCGTCGAATGCACCAAGCGACGCCGACCGGAACCAGGTCGCCTCAACGTGCTGCCCGAAGAGGTGGATTGTCGGTGTCACGGTCGCGCCCGTTGCGGCGAAGCGTGCCACGAGCGAATCGAGCGCGGCATCGTGCTCCGGCAACCGGCGCAAGTACGCCAACACACCGAAGTAGAACGCTCCCGGCTGCGCTGGCCCGAGCGTCGCGCGCGCCTCAGCCCATCCGGCCGCGATGGTGCCATCGGGCAGCACCGCGCCCGCGAGCGTGTAGGCGTGCTCGAAGTGGCGAACGCCGAGGGTGAGAGCATCGGGAATGCGGGTGACGCCAAAGTCGATGTGCGTGGTGATGTGCATCTTGAGCCGCGTCGCCTCGTGGAATGCCGCGACGTACTCAGGCCAGCGCAGCCGCCAGTAGAGCTTCACGTCACGGACGCCAGCGGCGTAGTCCTGGCGAATGTGGCGCACAGCGTCGAGTGAGTCCATCACCTCGGTGTGCCCCGCGAACGGCACGCGCCCAGCTTCGTGCGTCACCAGCCCGCCGCCGGAGGTGATGAAGTCAGGCGCCCACGGCACGCGCTTCTGCCACGCGAGCCGCATCGCGAGATACGCCTCGTTCCCGCCGACCTCGCGCACGGTGGTCACGCCGAACGGCAGGTAAGCATCCGCCCAGCGGTGGCGATAGCCGGTTACCGAAGCCGAATCGGTGCGGAACTTCGCGATCGCACCGCCGCCCGCTGAAATCGAATCAGGAAAGACGTAGTCGAGATGATGGTGCACATCGATGAAGCCGGGGGTGACCAGGCGGCCGTGGGCGTCGATTTCCTGCGCCCCGTGTACGGTCACACCGACGGAGTCCGGCACGACGGCGCTGATGCGATCGGCTTGCACCATAATGGTGCGGTTGAGACGGAGATCGGTCGAGTCGCCGGCGAAGAGGGTCGCGTGGCGGATGATGAGCGAGGGCGAGTCCGGTGCGCGGGAGCAGCTCGCCGTGGCGAGTAACAGCAGGGCGAGCGAAGACCCGCGTGGAGGAATCATTCGGTAGCGTTCGGAATGCAGGTGGGGGGAGTTTCAGGTTTTCGTTCCCTCAGAGGTCCTGCCCATACGACTTCGGAGGCCCCAGGCGTCGCGGCGCAATGCACCCGCCAAGTCGACGGCCCGGGGCGACAGATCTCGTCGCGGCGATCCTCTCGAGGCCATAGATGCTCGCGGGCGTCGCGTCGTGGGTGCCTCGGAGCAGCCTTGGAGGCGCCGCACACCAGCTCTACTGTCGCCAGCTCGAACCGCCGTCGGGACTCCACAGCTGCGGAGAGGCAGCCCACGGCGTGAGGCCCGGGGCGAGAGAACATGGCCAGAGGCTCCCGATCCGGGGGGCATTTGGCTAGCTTGTCTCCCGCACGGCAGGGTAGCTCAGCTGGTTAGAGCACGGCACTCATAATGCCGGGGTCGCGGGTTCGAGTCCCGCCCCTGCTATTCCACCGAAAACCGCGCCCGGTCGCGGGTGGAGCTACGGCGGCTGCGCCGCCTCGCTCGCCTTCGGCTCGAGTCCCGCCCCAGCTATTTGTGGAAAAACGCGCCTCGACGGGTTCACGCCGTCGGGGCGTTTCTGCTTACCCCTGGACCACGCCCGACACCGGGAGTCCCACGAAATCGGCCACCCGCTGCGCCGCCGCGGTGATCTCCCCCTTGGTGGCCCTGAGCTTCCCGAACGGCGCCAGCTCGATCGCCACCGACTTGGCCTTCATCACCTTCTTCCAGGTCCCCACCACCTGGCCATCGACCACGATCATCGGCCGGAAGATCCCGTTGGAACCGGGGATCACCTTGGGCGCGTGGGCCAGGTCGATCACATCCTCCCGCCCCTGATAGCCGAGGAAGAATTCGTCGAAGCCGGCGAGGAGATGGACCCCCTCGGCGAGGGAGGCGTCCGGGGTGCCGCCGTCGGTCGGGCCCCAATACTCCTTGCCGCGGAATGTCTCGGAGGCAAGCGAAGCCTTGGCCCCCTCGAGCCCCTCCCGCGCCCGCCCCATCGCGAGCCCCGCCCACCAGCCAAAGTCCTGTACCGTGCTCGGCCCGTGACTCGTGAAGTAGCGCCGGGCGAGCTCGACAAGCGCCGCATCCCCCGACAACTTCTTCGGCTTCTTCACCCATCCGTCGAGCAGCACGAAGGTCGGCTGCTTGCCGTCCATCGGTCCGTGCCCAATCACGCCGTGCAATGCCGCGTGCCAGATGATCGAGTAGTGGTGCTCAGGCACCAGCTTCACTCCGGCGCGCGTGAGCAACGCGAACATCTCCTCGCGCTGCAACCGCTGGCCATCAGCGAGCCCTTTCCGGAAGATCTCGTTGTTTCGCTCGATCATCATCGGCGTCAGTTTGAGCTCCGCCATCCGCTTCGCGACCTGCCCCATTGTCCGCTCGGCCGAAATCGCGAGCATCCAGTGCGCATCGACCGCGGGCACGAAGTGGATGGTGCCGCGCATCGGCCAGGTGCGGAGAATCTCACCCTTGGCGATGCTCGCCTCGATCGACGCCTGCGTCGAGCCGGGGACGCGCGCACCAATGCCCCAGAGCGCCTGGCCGTAGTCCTGCGCCTGCACCGCGCCGAGCGTGCGCACGACGTCGAGTGGCGTGGTGGCGGCGGCGTGGCCGATGCGTTGATGATGGAGTCGTCGGTGCGCGACGGTGAATGCGGTGGGTTTTGCTTTCATGTTGTCACCCTGAGCGCAGCGAGGGGGGTGGTAATGGAACCGCAACGATGAATTGCCCCCTCGCTGCGCTCAGGGTGACAACGCTCCCTGTCGCCCTGAACGAAGTGGGGGGCTGGAAATGGAACCGCAACGATGAATGTCCCCCTCGCTTCGCTCAGGGCGACAACGCTCCCTGTCGCCCTGAACGAAGTGAGGGGGCTGGTAATGGAACCGCAGCGATGCGTTGCCCCCTCGCTGCGCTCAGGGTGACAACTCCGTCGGTGAGCCCTGCCCCCTCGCTTCGCTCAGGGCGACTTGGAGGCAGAGTCGGGCTTGGGTGGCTTCACCGGCACGATCATGAAGCTGATCTCACCAGGACGCAGCATCCCGAACTGATCGCGCGCGACCCGTTCCTGCACGGCAGGATCGTGCTCGAGCGAATCGGCGAAGGCCTTGAGGGAATCGACCTCGCGCTGCAAGCGCACGGCCTTGATGGTGCTTGCGGCTTCATCCGCCTGCAAGGCGCGATAGCCCGCGGTCGAGATGAAGCCGCCGTGATAGGCGAAGACGGCGGCCAGCACCAGCACCGCGAGTGCCAGCCACCGCGCCCTGGTCACCGGGGGTAGAGGTCCCCGCCCGGATAATGGGCGATCGGGCCGAGTTCTTCGGCGATGCGGAGCAGCTGGTTGTATTTGGCGATCCGGTCAGTGCGCGACGCCGAGCCGGTCTTGATCTGGCCCGCGCTGGTGGCGACCGCGAGATCGGCGATGAAGGTGTCTTCCGTCTCGCCGGAACGATGCGAGATGATCACGCCGTAACCGCTCGACTTCGCGAGTTCGACGGCCTGCAGCGTCTCGGTCAGCGTCCCGATCTGGTTGACCTTGATCAGGATCGCGTTGGCGCATCCTTCGTCGATCCCCTGCCCCAGCAAATCGACATTGGTGCAGAAGAGGTCGTCGCCGACGAGCTGACAGCGGTCGCCCAGTGCCTCGGTGAGCGTCTTCCATCCCTTCCAGTCGCCTTCGGCAAGACCATCTTCAATCGACACGATCGGATACTTGTCGCACCACGATGAGTAGAGCGCGACCATCTCGTCGGAGCTCTTCTTCGAGCCGTCGCCCTTCTTGAAGGTGTAGACGCCGTCGGCGTAGAGTTCGCTCGCGGCGACGTCGAGTGCAATCGCGAGATCTTCACCCGGCTTGAATCCCGCCTTCTCAATCGCCTCCATCACCGCGTCGAGCGCCGCCTCATTGCTCGGCAACATCGGTGCGAAGCCGCCCTCATCACCCACCCCCGTCGAAAGCTTCTTGGACGTCAGCACCTTCTTGAGCGCGTGGAAGACCTCGACGCCCATCCGGAAGCCGTCGTTGAAGTTGTCGGCGCCCACCGGGACAATCATGAACTCCTGCGCGTCGACATTGTTGCTCGCGTGCGCGCCACCGTTCAGGATGTTCATCATCGGGACTGGCATCACCCGCGCCATCGGCCCGCCGAGGTAGCGATAGAGCGGCAGGTCGGTCTCTTCCGCCGCTGCACGCGCCGCCGCCATCGAGACGGCGAGAATCGCATTGGCACCGAGCTTCGACTTGTTCGGCGTGCCATCGGCATCGGTCATCTCGGCGTCGATCGCGATCTGATCGAGGACGTTCATCCCCTCGAGCCGGGGGCCGAGGATCTCGTTGACGTTCTTGACCGCCTGGAGGACGCCCTTGCCGCCGTAGCGCTTGGGGTCGTTGTCTCGAAGCTCGGCCGCTTCCTTTTCGCCCGTGGACGCCCCGCTCGGCACCGCCGCCCGGCCGCGTGCCCCGGACGCCGTCACCAGCTCGGCCTCGACGGTCGGATTGCCACGGGAATCGAGGATTTCGCGGGCCATGACTTCGATGATGGTGCTCATCAGCGCTCTCGGCGGGAAGGAAGTGGTGGAGGCCCGAAAATAGCCGGTTCGCTACGGCTTGGCACGGGGACGCGTCGGCCGGGTCGTGGGCAGCTTGAGTGCCCGGCTCCCCAGCCCCGGCTGCAGCATCAGCCGCTCGATGTCGGCGATCTCGACCGGGATGAAGGCCGAGAGGTTTTCGTAGCCCGTGTCGGTCATCAGGATCATATCCTCGAGCCGGACCGAGAGCGCGCCATCGTCGGTGGTCATCTGCGGTTCGATCGTGAAGATGTAGCCCGGTTCCAGGGTCACGGTGGGATTCGCGACATCGTGCACTTCCATCCCGACACTGTGGCCGAGTACGGCACGCAGGCCGGTGCCATCGGGATTCCGGCGATAGCGCTTCACGAATGCCTCGGCCGCCGACTTGATGCGCGGGTCGGTGAAGTGATACGTCGACACGATCCGGTCCATCTTCACCACCGCGCTGTCCATGATCTCGCGCCCGGTCACGTGCACGCGGATCGAGGTCATCAGCGCCTGATAGAGCCGCAGGTAGATGGTGTAGTACTCCCGCTGCAATGGCGTGAACTTGCCATTGGCGGGAAAGACCCGCGTCACGTCGGTGGTGTAGTGCGCGAGGTCGGGTGCCCAGTCGAACTGCACCAGGTCGCCACTCACCAGCTTTGCGCGATCCTTGTGATACCAGCCGTAGGGCATATTCCGGCCATCGGCAATGAGCGGGAAGTACGACTCCCCGAATGCCCCGCCGCGCTTGTAGACATATTCTGCCGCGGCCTGGAGTTCGTACTCGTACATCCCCGGTTCGGCATCGCGCATCACTTCCATGATTGCGAGGCCACCGAGCCGTGTCGCCTCGCGGATCACCGCGATCTCGGCCGGGCTCTTCGTGGCGCGCATCACGTTGAGCAACGGGTCGAGATCCTTCACCTCCGACTTCGGCGCCGCCTCCTTGAGGTGCGCAATGAATGCCTCCTCACGCGAGACGCGGCCATCCCACGGATCGCGCTTGTTGGCGGTGACGAAGCGGCGGACATCGGAGAACGACTCGCTCCCCAGCACCTCAGGGCCGAACGGGGTGTAGATCTGTCGACCAGCATCGCCGAGCGCCTTCACGGCGACCGCGAACGAGTCGCGCGGCAGGATGAAGTCGAGGCCGGTCGTTGCCACGGCAGCGCTGTCGGTGCCGAGGTACGGGCCGATCATTCCCTCACGAGCCGCTGTCTTGGGGAAAAGGAAGAGGGTGGAGCGATGGGTGCGGCCATCGACGATCAGCATCGCCCGCGGCTCGACAACGCCGGTAAGGTAGAAGAACTGATTGCTCTGCCGGAGCGGCGACTCCCCTGGCCGCTCCGGAGTTCCCTGCATCACTGCCACGCCGTCGCCCAGCCGCGTCATCAGCGCCGCACGCCGCGCCGCAAACTCGGCCGGCGAGAAGGCATCGGTGAAGCCCTGCTGGGCGGTGAGTGGTGTTGCGAGCAAAATGGCGATCAGCGTGAGCCAGCGGAGGCGCATCGGATTCTCTCGGTACGGGATAGCGGCGGTGCTACAGACGGTGCTCGAACCCCGGCACCGTAATCATCGCTCCCATCAAGGTCGACACCACGCCCGGGTCGCGTCGCACCGAACCGATACGCGTGAGCGGGATGCCGGTCGCGGCAAGGCACTCTTCCGCCCCGGCAAACTCGCGCGGCAGCGTCACCAGCAATTCGTAGTCTTCGCCACCCACCGCAGCGAAGAGCGCCGGGTCCTCGACCACGAATCCAGCCGCCACGGTTACGCTCGGGTGCAGCGGGATCCGCTCGAGTTCTAGCCGGAGGCCCACGGTTGAGGCGGCCGCGAGATGCTGCGCGTCGCCGCCGAGCCCGTCGGAGATATCCATCATTGCGGTGGCGCCGTTGGCCGCGAGCCAGCGGGCCACGCCGAGCCGCGGCTCGGGATGCGCGAAGGCAGCGCGAGCAGAATCCTCAGGCGGCCTGCCTTCGAGCCAGGCGAGCAACGCCGCGCGCGCACCGCCGAGCGATCCGGTGACCCACACACCGTCGCCTGCCGACGCGCCCTGCCGCGACATCGGCTTCTCGGCGTAACCGAACACAGTGACGGTGATCGCGAGCGTCTCACCGCTCGACAGATCGCCTCCAAGTACACGGCAGCCAGCGAATCGCGCGGCATCGCCCACGCCGAGCATCAGCTGCACCAGCTCGGCCTCGGCCATATCGGCCGGCAGGGTGACGGCGGTAGTGATCCCCACCGGCAACGAAGCCGCAGCGGCGAGGTCGGAGAGCGCGCTCGCCGTCGCGCGCCAGCCGATCTCGGTGAACGAGAGCCACGATCGGCGGAAGTGGACATTCTCGACCGAGACATCGGTGCTCACCACCAGCGTGCCCTTCCCCGCCGGAATCGCGGCGGTATCGTCGCCGAGCGTCCCGGCGTCATCGCCCAGCGCATTGGCGATGGCGCGAATGCGATCGAACTCGCCGTGGCCACCCATCGGGATCTGGGTCATTGGAGATCCAGGAGGTAACGCACGAGTCCGCTCGGGGTGCCAATCCAGAGGTAGCGCCCGCGCCGCACGATCGACGTGACCTGATCGGGAATGTCAACGGGAATCTCGAGCACACTCAACGCTCCCACACCAGGGCGAACGAGCGCCACGCCGCGATCCCCCGCGACCCAGGCGCCGTCGTTGTCGGTGAACATCAGCATGAGACGGCCAAGCCGTGACGACAACTCCGGACCGATGGCCCAGGTGCCGCTCACGGGATCACGCCAGAGCAGATGATCCGCAGTCATCGCGACCAGAGTGTCTGACACATAGCCCACGCCATACGTTGAGGCGTTGCCCCCGCCGATCTGGCGCAGTCCCTCCGGACGCGTGAGGTCGGCCGCGCCGGGGAGGTACTGCAGCAGGCCGGAGATGGTGGCTGCCCAGACGGTGTCGCCGCTCGCCGCGAGGGCATAGACCATCCCGGTGAAGTTCGGCGCCACCCGCTCCATTGCCCCCGCATCATTCTCGGCCGCGAGTCCGCGCGGACCACCACTCACGACTTTCCCGCGTCGTGCGACCAGCGCAGTGACTCGCTGGTCAGTGAGGCCGCTGCTTTCGTCGAAACGCTTCAGGTCGCCCGATGGCAGCGCCTGACGAAGGAGTCCGCGATCGGTGCCGATCCAGATGTGCTGACTCGCGAAGAGGAGTTGCCGCGCGGCGCTGAATCCGAGCCCGAAGGAGGCCGAACCGGTGATGCTCTTCGAACAGGAGAGGTCGGCGCAGAGAAAGGTGAGTTGCGCGCCGACATCGGGCGACTCATCGGTCGCGACCCAGAGACCATCATCGGTAGTAGCGAGGGCGCCGACGCGTTCGGACGGCAGCCCGACCCGAAAGCTCTGCCCCTGCGCGCCCATCCGGTCGAAGTAGAGCAGGCCGCGGGTCGTGGTGCCGAGATACCAGCCGCTGCCGTCGACCGCGGGCGCCACGGTAGTGATCCGGCCCGGCGTAAGTCGCGGGCCCTGAGCAAGCGTGGGAGCGAGCGAGCGCAGCTGCGGCAGGTCGCGCATCGCGTCTTCGAGTGACGGCGGAAAGCGGAGCGACTTCGGCGGTGACGCCGCCATCGCCACACCACCCCCGCGAGGCTGCAGATACCATCCCGTGGCGCTCTGGAACCAAACACCGCGGGTCGGGTCGGCCGCGTCGATGGCGACATTCTGCACTCGCCCGGGAATCGATCCGCGCTCCCAGAGATCCATCTCCGCGCGATAGTGCAGCCAGCCATCGGGGATCGCGAGCCACACCGACTGATCGACACCATCGACGATCGCGGCGAAAACGGCATTCAGCAAACGCGGCTCGGCCGGCGCCCGTGGCACCTCCCAGCGGTGCGTGAGCGAACGATAGATACCGAGTGAGGTTGGGTAGGCCACGTAAACGCGGTCGAACACCGCAGCGACGGCGTTGACGCGAGAGAAGTCACCGAGCAGGACGCGATCTTCCGGGCGGATCGGCCGCAGTGGCACGCCGACGCCGCCGACACTCGTGCCGGCACCACAGGCCACGGTGAAGAGCAGCGCGCTCAGCAGCAGCAATCGCTTCACGTCGATTGTGGAGCGGCGAGACTGAGGAGGACGGGAGCGTGCGGCATCTGGCTCTCACGATGGCGCGCCCAGGCACGCCAGATATCGGGAAGTGCGGCGACCACATCCATCGGTCGCATTGCACGAGCGGTGACGCGACGGGCAGCAATATCGGCGGCCTCACCGAGCGCCTGCGCCGCCATCGCTGCTGCATCGGGAAGGACGATCCCCTGCCCCAGCAATGCACCAATGATCCCCGACAGGACGTCACCGCTGCCACCAGTCGCGAGCCCCGGGTTCCCGGCGGCCACCGTAAGCAGCGGATGGCTCTCGCAGGCCACTACCGTGGGCACACCCTTCAGTAGCACGGCGCAATGACTCGCGAGCGTCGCGTTCTGGGCCGCTTCCCAGGGCGCCGTCTCGAGGTCGTCGGCGAATTCCGGAAAGAGGGTGCGGAACTCCCCCAGATGTGGCGTGCAGACGAACGCTCGGCTCCCCGCCAACTCGGCGAGTGCCGCAACCGATCCCTTGAGGGCGAAGAGTGCGTCGGCATCAATCACGGCAGCGCGCGCGTGGGTGAGCACCTGGAGCACGAAGGCAGTGCGGCCATCGGCGCGGCCGAGCCCCGGGCCGATGATCACGACATCGGCAGCGTTGATCCGCTCGATCGCGTCGGTCGAGAGCGAACCGGTGAATTCCTGTTCGAGGGTCTGCACATCGGGCTCGGCCGTACGCAGCACGGCGATGCTCTCGGCTGGCGCGATCACGTGCACGAGTCCGGCACCAGCGCCGAAGGCAGCGCGCGCGACGAGTCGCGCGGCGCCGGTCATGGTCGTGTCGCCGCCCACAATCACAACGCGCCCGCGAATCCCCTTGTGACTCCGCGCTGCGAGACCGACCAGCCGATCGGCGGCCCAGCCACGATCGACCAGTCGCGGCAGCGATGCATCGGCGTGGCCGAGACCGATATCGACGACGACGATCTCGCCGCTCTCATCGCGCGCGAGCAAGTGCCCGCGCCGCACGCCGCCGAAGGTGATCGTGAGCGTGGCGAGGATGGGACCGTGCGGCAGGCCGGTTTCGAGATCGAGTCCGGTCGGGCCGTCGATCGCGACGATGGGGAGTTCGAGATCGATGAGCCGGGCGAGCAACTCGGGGATCGGCTCGCGCAGCGGGCCGCGGGCACCAGTGCCGAGAATCGCATCGATGACGAGTGCCACGGTGGGCCACGGACCATCGTGCGGCACCGTCCGCACGCCATCGGCGAGTGCCTGATCGCGCGCGGTCGCCGCGATGCCGGCGTGTGGCGCAGCGGTCTCCGTCACCCAGACCGACACGCCGAGCGCGTGGAGTGCGCGTGCGGCGACCCAGCCATCACCGCCGTTGTTGCCACTACCGCAGGCGACCAGCACTCCCTGACCTGCAGGCCGCGCGAACCGCTCGATCACCACCTGCGCCACTGCCCGCCCGGCCGCATCCATCAGCGTCTCGAGCGCGCGTCCGCTCGCCGCCGCAGCGGCGTCCCATTCGGCGGCCTGGAGTGGGGTGAGGACGGGGGTCAAGTGCATGGCTGGAATCTAGCGGCGATTGTCGGTCGTCGATCGATGGGCGATAATCTGTCGCCCTGAACGAAGTGAGGGGGCGGAGCGTCGTTCCAAGGGATGGTACCGCCCCCTGGCTGCGCTCAGGGCGACTTGCCCCATCGACCGACGATAATCGATCGACGATCGACGCCCCTACTCCACCGCCTTGATCTGGTACCCCTCATCCATCGCCGCCACGAAATCATAGATCCCATGGAAATCCTCCTCGCGATCCCCCGGCTGTGTGGAGAGCAGCCCGATCTCGACGAGGGTGTAGACGATGCGGCCGAAGTCCGCGGTGGCGGTCACGCCCCAGCAGTCGAGGACGGTGCGCGAGAGGAGTCCGAAGCGTTCGAGGGCGAGGTCGCGGCAACCCCACGCGAGTTCGGCGCCGCTGACGTGCCGACGCACATCGAGCCTGGTCTGGAGAAATTCGATCGCCGAGAGGACGAAGAGGTAGGCGCGCTCATCGTAGCGCTGACCACCACTGGCCCGGATGCGGGCCAGGACCCCGTCGGCGAACTGCAGTTCCTGCACGTCGCCTCAGCCCGCGACCACGCCAGCGGGATAGAGCGGGAACTTCCCCGCGAGCTCTTCGACATCGTGCTTCACGCGCGCGAGCGTCGCTTCGTCGCGACCCGTGAGCGCCTGGTCGATGAGCTCCGCCACGCGTACCATCTCGGCCGTGCCGAAACCGCGCGTCGTCATCGCCGGGGTGCCGATGCGAATGCCCGAGGTCACGAACGGCGACTGGGGATCATCCGGCACGGTGTTCTTGTTCACGGTGATCGCGGCGGCGCCGAGCAGCTTCTCGGCTTCCTTGCCGGTGAGTCCCTTGGGGCGCAGATCGACGAGCATCAGGTGAGTATCGGTTCCGCCCGAGACGATATCGAAGCCGCGCTCCATCATCGACTCGGCCAGTACGCGAGCGTTATCGACGACCTGCTGGGCATACACCTTGAAATCGGGCGTCAGCGCTTCGCCGAATGCGACTGCCTTGCCCGCGATGACGTGCTCAAGGGGCCCACCCTGCCCGCCCGGGAAGACCGACTTGTCGATCGCCTTGGCATACTCAGCCGTGCAGAGAATCAACCCGCCGCGCGGACCACGCAGTGTCTTGTGCGTGGTGCTGGTGACGACGTGCGCGTGGGGCACGGGCGACGGATGGACGCCACCCGCGACGAGACCGGCGAAGTGCGCCATGTCGACCAGGAAGATCGCGCCGACTTCGTCGGCAATGCTGCGGAACGCCTCGAAGTCGATGATGCGCGCGTAGGCCGAGCCGCCGGCGATGATCAGCTTGGGGAGCTCGGCCTTGGCCATCGTGCGCACGGCATCGTAATCGATCCGGCCGGTGTCGGAGCGGACGCCGTACTGCACCGCCTGCCAGACCTGGCCAGTGTGGTTTACCGAGGCGCCGTGCGTGAGGTGACCACCGTGCGGCAGCGCGAGACCCATCAGCTTCTCGCCCGGCTTGATGAGCCCCATGTACGCTTCGAAGTTCGCCTGCGCGCCCGAGTGCGGCTGCACGTTGGCGTGATCGGCGCCGAAGATCTGCTTGGCACGATCGATCGCGATCTGCTCGACCTTGTCGACGACTTCGCAGCCGCCGTAATAGCGCTTGCCGGGATACCCTTCGGCGTACTTGTTGGTGAGACACGACCCCATCGCCTCGAGCACGGCGCGCGACGTGAAGTTCTCGCTGGCGATCAGCTCGAGCCCGTCCTGCTGCCGGACCAGCTCCTCCTTGATGAGGGCAGCGATCCCGGCATCGACCTGGGCCAGCGGGGCGTCGTGATTCAGGGCCATCTACTCCTCCTCGATCTTTTCGATGCGACGCAGGTGGCGGCCACCGTCGAACGGCGTCGTCAGCCAGGTCCGCAGGATCTCGCGGGCGGTGCCTTCATCGAGGCAGCGCGCCGGCAAGACCAGGATGTTGGAATCGTTGTGCTGCCGCGAGAGCTTGGCGACCTCGGGATTCCAGACCACCGCCGCCCGGACGCCGTGATGCCGGTTCGCAGCATACGACATCCCGAGCCCGGTACCGCAGAGCAGGATGCCGCGCTTGGCCTTGCCGTCCTCGATTTCCTGGGCGACAGGATGGGCGTAGTCGGCGTAATCGGTGGATTCGGTGGAGTGGGTGCCGAGATCCTCGACGTCATAGCCGAGGGTCCGGAGCTCATCCGCGAGCATCTCTTTCATTTCGAAGCCGGCGTGGTCGGCGCCGATGGGGATCTTTTCGGGCATGGGGGAAGAATAAGGGGAGGGGGGAGGAGGGAGGAGGGCGGAGGGCGGAGGGGCCGGAAGCGTGTCATCCTGAGCGGAGCGGCCGCAGGCCGCGCAGTCGAGGGAGCACCCTCTCACCATCGAGACCAGCTCCTTCGACTTCGCCCGCTGCGCGGGCTTCGCTCAGGATGACACCCCTTCCCCTCTCCTACTGCTTCACCACCTTCCCCCCCTTCATCACAAAGCTCACCTTCTCGAGCGCCAGGATATCCTCCAGCGGATTCCCCGGCACGGCGATGATATCGGCATACTTCAGCCGCTCGAGGGCCCCGACCCGGCCACTCCAGCCGAGGAGGTCGGCGGCGTCGACGGTGGCGGCGCGGATCACCTGGATCGGTGTCAGTCCCGCGTCACTGTAGGCGCGCAAGGAGCGCAGCGTCGCTTCGCCGCGCGTGAACCCCGGCATCTGGTAGTACTCGTCGGAGCCGAAGGCGACGCGAACCCCCATCTTCATCGCCCGGCGCAGCCGTTCACGGCTCCCCGACGTGAATCCCTTCACGCCCGCCTCGCGCTGCTTCTGCTCGGCCGGTGTGGCCGCAGGGCTGCCGACATTGAGGTAGAAATCGGGCATGTAATCGGTCGGCACCAGGAAGATTCCCTTCTCCTTCATCATCTGGAGGACGGAGTCGGGAATGGTGTAGGCGTGCTCGATCGATGCAACGCCGGCCTGCGCCGCAATCGCCGTCGCCTGCGCGCCGATGGCGTGCGCGGCGACCTTGCGCCCTTCCCGCGCGGCTTCGTCGACGATGACCTTCAACTCCTCGAGCGCGACCACGCGGGGGCCGGTGTTGACGATCACCTTGATGACGTCGGCGCCATCGTACAGCGCCTGGCGTACGGCGCGTCGTGCATCTTCAACTCCGCTGATCACCGCGTATTCATTCGCGATCAGTGATTGCGCCTCGGGCGCGACCTGTCCGAACTGGCCACCCGCCGCCGAAAGCGCCCGCGTCGAGGCGACGATCCGCGGCCCGGTGACCCAGCCAGCGCCGATCGCGTCACGGAGGGCGACATCGCCGCCGAGACCGGAGTTGCCTAGATCGCGCACCGTCGTGATCCCGGCCTCGAGATCCTCGCGCCCCATCGCCGCGCCGAGCAGTGCCCGCCTGGTGTTACCAATGCTGGCGACGGTGAGCAACATGTTGGGATCATCGCCGTCGAGCTTGCCGTCGTAGTTCTGCAGCAAGTGGGTATGCACGTCGATGAGCCCGGGCATCAGCGTCACGTTGCCGAGGTCGATGACCTTGGCACCCGCCGGGATCGGCAGCGCACCGCCGACATCGGTGATCCGCTCGCCGCTGATGAGCACCACCGGGTTCGCTACGATCGCGCCGCTCCGGACATCGAGCATCCGGGCGGCGCGGAGGGCGGTGATTTGTGGTGGGGTCGGCGCCTGGGCGGCGAGGGGGGCGGTGAGGAGCAGAACGAAAGCGATCAGGCGCATAGGTGTGCCTCTCAGTTGTGTCGCCCTGAACGAAGTGAGGGGGCAAGGCTCCGTCTCACCACGAAGTATCGCCCCCTCGCTGCGCTCAGGGTGACAATCCAGCAGCTCTCTTCGGTTGTGTCGCCCTGAACGAAGTGAGGGGGCAAGGCTCCGTCTCACCACGAAGTATCGCCCCCTCGCTGCGCTCAGGGTGACAATCCAGCAGCTCTCTTCGGTTGTGTCGCCCTGAACGAAGTG
>JAZKBR010000001.1:392227-420810 GCA_040388535.1 Gemmatimonadota bacterium
TCTCTAGTCTCTAGTCTCTAGTCTCTAGTCTCTAGTCTCTAGTCTCTAGTCTCTATGACAGACTCTCCTCACGTTTCGCCTAACCCCTTCGGCGATGCCGCGCCCAAGGAAGATCGCGTCGGCCTCGCGGCCAACGCGATGGCTTCCGGCATGGCGATCGCGGTTGCATCGATCGCGCTGGTGGCGTGGGGAACGACGCGCGCCGCCGCGAACAGCGGCATCACCTCGAAGGAGACGATCACCGACGGCTTCGCCGTGAATCTGGTGATCTACGGGACCCTCGGCTCGATCTTCCTCGCTGGCGTGGTTGCCTGGGGGCTGATGGCGACGGTGGATTCCAACTATCGTCGCGGCGGCCTGTCGATGGTGAGCGCGTTCGCAGGTTTCCTGCTGAGCGTCCTGCTCACAATGCTGGTGCGCGGTTTGCTCGGCGTGGCGGCACTCCCTGTTCTGGCCGGCATCGCAGCACTGGTGGCGACCTTCTTCATCCGGCGCGCGCGCGCGGCAGTCTGATGCTGCCGCCGCTCGAGGTCATCGACCTCGGTCGCCGCTCCTACCAGGATGTGCTCGACCAGCAGCGCGCCCTTCGTCTCGCGCGCATTGATGGTTCGCTCCCTCACGACGTCCTGCTCCTCGTCGAACACGCGCCACCGGTCTACACGCTTGGCCGCGGCACCAAGGCGACGTCGTTGCCGATCCCGGTCGAACTCCTGCGGCAACAGGGCGCCGAGGTGGTCGAGATCGAACGCGGCGGCGACGTGACCTGGCACGGCCCGGGGCAGCTCGTCGGCTACCCGATCCTGCACCTCTCCCGGCACCGTGAGGACCTGCACTGGTACCTGCGCACCCTCGAGCAGGCCCTCATCGACGCACTAGGCAGCCTCGGCATCGCGGGCGGCCGGGTGGAGGGGAAGACCGGGGTCTGGACAGCTGGCGGTAAGATTGCGTCGCTGGGAATCCATGTGAAACAGTGGGTCACCCTGCACGGCTTCGCGCTGAACGTCCACCCCGATCTTCGGTGGTTCGATCAGATCGTTCCCTGCGGGCTCGACGGGGTCACAATGACCTCCGTAGTGCGCGAGCTCAACACCAGTCGCAGCAATGCCTCCGTGTGGGCCGAGACGCGAGCCGCAACCGTGGCGGCCTTCGGCGTAGCCTTTTCGCTGGCGCCGGTAAATGGCTGATGGCTCCCTTGCCATTCGGACCGGGCGCGGACACCCTTCTCTCCATGGCTGACGCTATGGACCAGCAGAAGATTTCGACCGCCGCCGACGAGCGAATTGCGGCCATCCTCCGGGCGGCCGGGTCGTGGGCCGCCGAGGCGCCGCCCGAGCTCACGCCGGCGATCCGGGCGGTCTGTGTCCGGCTCGCCGAGATGGTGGCCGACCAGCGGCATTACCTGGCGCCGTTGCCGGAGCCGATGGAGTCGGAACGACGTGCCGTTATGACACTCGTGGCCGACCGGCTGCGTACTGGCCCGATCGCGAAGGAACTGAAGGAGCACCTCGAGGCCCTGGCCGAGATGGAATTGCGGGCAACCGGTTCGTGGTCCGTGGTCGCCAGCGCGCAGGCCGAATGGCAACAGACCGCCATCGACTACCTGCAGAAGAAGCGGGTCCTGGTTCCCGAAGCGACCCGGCCCGATGAGTACTGGGCAGAGGACGTGGTGGGTGGGGTGATCGCCTCGATCAAGGGGGTCATCGGTGCCGACGACCTCTATTCACGGATTGAAGCGCAATATGCTGGCGGCGGCAGGCCGCGGGTGGTGCGCGAAGACGATTGATACAACGAAGTGGCGAAAGCCGGTGTCCAACGCAGTAGCGTCAACCAGACGTCGTCTCCCCCTGACCGACGGGAACTCACCATGGCTGCATCGCGGGCGCCGATCGTACGGCACCTTCCACGCTCCCTCGCCGCCCTCGCCCTCCTCATTGCGGCGATCGGCCTTCCCCACCAGCTGCAGGCCCAGAACGGCACCGAGATCGTCCGCGGCCGTGTCGTGGATGCCGACAAGCATCCGGTCACCCAGGCCCAGGTCAAGATCACCGGCATCGCGACGCAGGCGGTCATCAACGCGACCACCGACGGCCGCGGCAGCTTCACGGCCCTCTTCACCAATCCGGAAGGCGATTACGTCGTCACCATTCGCAAGATCGGCTACAAGCCGGTCTCGCTGCGACTGACCCGGACCGGCATCGCGAGTGTGCTTGCCGTCGACGTGACGATGGAAGCCGCGCCTTTCCTGCTTGACACGATGGTGGTGCGGGCGAACCGGACGCCGCTGCTGGGGGTCGACCGCGGCTCGATCGGCGGGCTCGAGCAGAGCCTGCTCGCCGCCGGACTCTTCATGCTCGACCCGAGTGACCTGCTCGCCCTCGCCCTCAACACCCCTGGCGTGATTGCGGCCGGCGACTCCGGCTTCTCGGTGCTGGGTGCGGCAGCCGACCAGAACAACACCACGGTCGACGGCGCACGCTTCGCCGGCGGCAACATTCCGCAGGACGCGATCGGCAGCGCCAAGCTGGTGACGACCTCGGCCGACCCGTCGAAGGGTTCGTTCGCCGGCGGCACCACCACCACGACACTGCGCGGCGGCAGTGACATCTTCGCGGCCAATATCCGCGGCCGTTTCAGCGACAGCCATCTGGCCTGGACCGACCCGACCTCGAACATTTCGATTCCCCGTGTCGGCGGCATCAGCGGCAGTGTGTCCGGGCCGATCAAGAAGCAGAAGTCCCACTATTTCCTCGCGTGGGACGCCAGTGGCAATCGCTCGGAGACCTTCTCGCTCTACGCCCCGCGTGACGCCATCATGTCGCAGTACGGAATGCTCCCTGATACCATCACCGCGATCTCGAGCACACTCAACAGCCTCGGCATTCCACTTGTCGGCAACGGCGTGCCGATCGACCGGAGGAACAGCCGGTACAGCACCTCACTGACGCTCGACTTCCAGCCGAAGTCCACCACGTCGCTGCGCTTCACCCACTCGGGCAACTGGCTGCGCAACGGCGGTGGCGGCTCGCCGCTTTCGTACCCATCGATCGGGAGCGAGGGGAGCTCGCAATTCCACTTCATGTCGGCGCGGCTCTCGGGCTATGTGCGCGGGTTCCTCGACGAACTGAGCGCCTCGCTCAACTACAACCGGTTCAGCAACGCACCGTACCTGCAGCTGCCGAGTGCCAGCGTGCGCGTCGGCACCCAGTACGAGGATGGCCGCACCGGCCTGACCTCGGTGCGCTTCGGTGGCGGCTCGGGCGTATCACGCAACCAGAACGCCGGACTGCAACTCACCAACGAGTTGTCGCTGATCACCAAGGACAGCAAGCACCGCTACAAGTTCGGTCAGGAGCTCGACCTGAACTGGGGCAAGAACTTCTCCACCGGCAACCAGTACGGCAGCTACTCCTATCAGTCACTCAGCGACCTCGAGGCCAATCGCCCCGCGTCGTTCAACCGGACCCTGTCATCGTTCGAGCGCACCAGCAAGGGGAGCACCTCTTCGCTCTGGGTCGGTGACGAGTGGCGAGTCTCGCCCGCGGTGCAGATGCAGTTCGGGCTCCGCCTCGACGCCGCCCATCCTGGCACGGTACCGCAGTACAATCCGGTGATCGACTCGATTTTCGGCCTGCGCACTGACCGGGTGCCGCGTGATGTTGGATTCGTGCCGCGGCTCGGCTTCTCGTGGGTCTCGAAGGCCCGGCGCAGCGGCCCGATGACCGGCAACGCTGATGGCCTGCCGCAGGGCGTCAACATCAGCCAGATCCCGCCGGAGCTGCTGCAGTTCTTCCTGAATCGGAACCGGCCCAACATGAACCCCGGTTACACCATTTCCGGGTCGATCGGTGGCTATCGTGGCGTCACCGACCCGGGTCGGATTGCCGGACTCGTCGATGCCACCGGCCTCCCTAACACGCGGCGCACCCTCACCTGCGTTGGCGATGCGACGCCGCTTCCCGACTGGACCGTGGGAAGTGCACTGGTGGAGAACTGCCTCGACGGCACCGGGTCGTCCTCGTTCTCGGTGAACCAGCCGACCGTCACCGTGTTCGACCCGTCGTTCCGGGCGCCGGTGAGCTGGCGCGCCTCACTCGGCATCGATGGCATGCGACTCCACAAGTGGAACATCGGTGTCAACGCGCTCTACTCGTATGGCGTGAATGGCGAGAGTTCGCTCGACTACAACTTGCGTCGCAACGGCGGCTTCACGCTCGCCGGCGAAGGGAATCGGCCAGTCTACGTTTCGCCGAGCGATATCGTCCCGGAAACCGGCGCCATCGCCCCGGGGGCATCACGCATCGCGCCCGACTACAGCCGCGTCAACACGACGATCTCCGACCTCAAGAGCAAGACGGCGCAAGTGAATGTCACCGTCACGCCGCCGAAGGGGCTCTTCAACAATCATCTGAGCTACTCGTTCAACTACATCTACACCCGCACCCGGGCCGAGCAGCGTGGCTTCGGTGGCGGCGGCTCGTCGTTCGAATCGTTCTCGGGCGGTGGCTTCGCGGTCTCGTTCGGTGGCTTCGGTGGCGGGAGCACCGCGGGCGATCCGGCCGTGAAGGAGTGGGCGATCGGCCGGGCACCGACCCATCAGATCGTGATGACGGCAAATGCGCGCATCTGGTGGTTCGGCCTCAATGTCCGCACCAATGTCACGTCGGGCTACCCGTACACGCCCACCGTGGTCGGCGACATCAACGGCGATGGCCTGTCGAATGACCGCGCCTTCATCGCCAACCCTGACGCCACGGCGGATGCGGCCCTCGCGTCGCAGATGCGTGACCTGCTCGCAGCAACACCCGCAGGTGCACGTGACTGCCTCACGCGCCAGTTCGGCTCGGTGGCCGGCGCCAACAGCTGCCGTACCCCGTGGCAGGCGCGTATCGATCTCAACCTGAACTTCCAGCCGCCGCAGAATTTCGGGTTCGGCGACCGCCTGCGCGTCACCACGACGATGCTCAACGCGAGCGGTGCACTGGTGCGGCTCTTCGGCCTGCAGGACACGCCACTCGGCCGCTCGTCCAGCAGCACGCAGACCGACGGCCGGCTGCTCTACGTGACCGGCTTCGACCCGGCGACGCAACGCTATTCGTACCGGGTCAATCAGCTCTTCGGCGAGCCGCTCGACTACGGCACCAGCCGTCGCCGCTTCCCGCCGTTCCAGGTGCAGATGGGGCTCGAATACAAGATCGGCGGTCCGCCGACCTCACCGATGGCGCGCGGCATGGGGCTGCTGCCCGGCGCCAAGGATCCGCTGCTCACGACCGAGCAGGTGCGCGCCAAGCTGGCGCAGGTCGGCCGCGATCCGATTGCGAACATTCTCTCACACAAGGATTCGCTCGCGCTCAGTGCCGAACAGCTCGCCACGCTCGAGGGGTTGAGCAAGACCTTCCGACGCCAGGCCGACTCACTGCTCGAGCCGGTGGTGGACTACGTCGTGAAGAAGGGACGCAAGGTGGTCGACCAGCAGCTCAGCTCGCGGCTGGGCAAGGCGCAGCCAGCGATCGCGAAGCTGTCGACCGCCACGCTCAAGACGGCGATGGACGCCCTCACCCCCGAGCAGCGCAAGAAGATTCCGGCCCCCGGCCCCGGCGGTACCCCGCCGATGCGCGCCCCGGCGCCCAACGGCCCGCCCGCAGGCGGGAGCGAGGGGGTAAGGGTGATTCGGATCGGAGCGTGATGACAGATGACAGATCACAGATGACAGATGACAGATGATGGATGACAGATGGTGGATCTTCAGGTTGTCATCGGTCATCCGTCATCCGTCATCCATCATCCAGCACCTCCCTCACCTTCCGGCCGAGTCTGTCTACCGTGAACGGCTTCTCGAGAAACGGGATGCCGGAGTTGAGGACGCCGCGCGTGGAAATCGCGTCGCCGAGGTACCCAGACATCAGCAATGCCTTGATCTCCGGTCGATGCTCGCGAATCTGCGCGATCAGCGTCGGCCCGTCGGCGCCGGGCATGACCACGTCGGAGAGGACCAGATGGATCCGGTCGGGGTGGCCCTGCATCCGCTCAAGCGCATCCGCGGCGCCGTGCGCCGCGATCACAGTGTAGCCGAGGCGCTGGAGGACATCGGTCGCGGCGCCACGCACGGCAGCGTCATCCTCGACCAGCAAAATGGTTTCGTTGCCGCCCACCGTGGCCGACGTCGATGTGAGTCGGGACGGCGCGACTCCGCTGGTCGTCTCCGACGGGAAGTAGAGCCGGAAGGTTGTGCCGAAGCCGAGTTCGGAATAGACGCTGACACTGCCACCGCTCTGGGTCACGATGGCATAGACCGTGGCGAGCCCGAGCCCGGTGCCCTTGCCGACTTCCTTGGTCGTGAAGAACGGCTCGAAAATCCGGGCGCGCGTCTCGGGTGACATCCCAGTTCCGGAATCACTGATCGAGATCACGACATACCGGCCCGGCTGCGGCAGGCCGTGCAGTTGCCGACTCGCCTCGTCGATCGCGATCCCTTCGGTGCGGATGGTGAGGGCACCGCCGGTGGGCATCGCATCACGCGCGTTAACGGCGAGGTTCATCAGGATCTGCTCGAACTGCCCCGGATCGGCACGAACGGCGCCTGCGTCGGGGGAAAGACGCGTCATGACTTCGATGTCCTCGCCGATGAGCCGTCGCAGCATCTGGTCGATCCCGGCGATCGTCTTGTTCGGATCAATGACCGCGGGCTGCAGTACGCTCTGTCGCGAGAACATCAGCAGCTGCTTGGTGAGGGAGTGCGCCCGCTCGGCCGCGGCCTTCACCTCATCGAGGTCGCTCGCATGCGCATCACTGTCTGGCGTGTCGAGGCGCACCAGCTCGGTGTAGGTCATGATCACAGCAAGCATGTTGTTGAAGTCGTGCGCCACGCCGCCGGCGAGGCGGCCGACTGCTTCCATTTTCTGCGCCTGCCGCAGCTGCGATTCGAGCACCTTCCGTGAGGAGACATCCTGCGCGAGGACCAGGCGCGCGATCTTGCCATTGAACTCGACCGCGTTGCCAGTGACCTCGACATCGAAATACTTGCCGTCCTTGCGACGATGGCGGAATTCGCCGGTCACCAGGTTTTCCTGCGCCGCCCCGGCGACATGCTTGAGCATCAGAGCGACCTGTTCGGGCGGACGGATCTGATCGATCGTCATTTCGAGGAAGGCTTCCCGCGAGTAGCCGTACCCGGCGATCGCCGCGTCGTTGACGGCGAGAAACTGCAGGGTGGTCGGGTCGTAGACCCACATCGGGTGCGGGTGATTCTTGAACAGCAGGCGCCACTGCGTCTCCGAGGCGGAGCGCGCGTGGACCTCGTGCTCGACCTGATCGGCCATCTGATTGAACGCGAGCGCGAGTCGGCCCATTTCATCTTCCGACCCCGGCGTCAGCCGGGTCGGGAACTCTCCCGTTCCCATCACTTCGGCCGCGGTCGTGAGGCGACGAAGTGGGACCGTGATCCGATGGCCGAGCCCCCATACGAGCAACAGCCCCAGCGCAATGATTCCGAGTGCGACCAGGCCGACGTCGGTCACGAATCGTTGCGCCGGTGCGCTCACGATCGAATCGGGCACCTGGAGTACGGCATACCACCCCGAGACCGGATCGCGGCCCACGGCCGCCACGTACGGCGTACCATCAAGCGAGTCGCGGTAACGGATCGCTTTGCTCGTGGGCTCGAGTGCGAGCGTCGGTTGCCTGGTCGGCCCGGCCTGGTCGTTCCAGCCATCACCCTTGCTGCCGAAAATCAGCGTACTCCCCGTCCCCAGCAGCACAGCGATTCGCTCACGCGCTCCTGCGCGCGGCGGCACGGCGCGCCAGCGCACCAGGTACCCCAGGATGTGGCCCGGATCGGCGACGACGGCCACGGTGGGATAGAAGAGAGTATCGCCAACTGTCTGGAGCGGACCAACGAGCGATGAATCAGCGGAGTGAGCGATCTGACCGAGTTCCATCAGGTGGAGCGCGCGCACCGAGGCGACATGGCGCCCATCGAGTTGAATGACCTGCCCCAGCGTGTCGCGCAGCCCGATCGCCGACACGCTGGTATCAACACCGACCATGGAATCGATGGCGGACATCAGCTTTGCATGAGTCGCGGGGCTGGGCGAGCGAAAGTACGCTCGCGCCTGGGGAAGTGAGGCCAGTCGATGCGCTTCCTGTTCACTGCTGCGACTCGAGGCAGCGAGCGAGGTGGCCATCTGGCCGACGATGTTCTGGACCCGCTCCTCGGCAGCCAGGACCGCTGTCTGGCGCACCTCGCGGTAGGCGGTGTAGAGCAACGCTCCGGTCACCACCAGCATGACCGCTGCGACGAGCAGCGGCAGCTTCCATTGAATTGAAAGCCGGGAAAAGGCACGTAGCATCGGGGGAGCCTCTGAGCGTCTGGATCATTTACAACCTGAAGGGGGGTCTCCAGGACGCGGAATGACTTCCAGCACTACCCAAACCTACGGTCTCGGCCGCCAAAAGTGGTGTGGTGAGTCCGTAGAACTACGGATACAGGAAAAGGGGATGACAGATGATGGATGACGGATGACGGATGGGCTGAATGTCATCCTGAGCGAAGCGAGCCGGAGGCGAGCGCAGTCGAAGGAGGTGGTCTCACCGGGGAGAGGGTGCTCCCTCGACTTCGCCCGCTACGCGGGCTACGCTCAGGATGACAACTCCGGGGCCCATCATCCGTCATCTGTCATCTGTCATCTGTCATCTGTCATCTGTCATCCTTCGGCCATCAACTCAAAGAACCGTCCAAACACCCGAATCCCATCCCAGAGCTGGCTCAGGTCGACCTTCTCGTTCGGTGAGTGGAGTCCGTCATCCGGAAGGCCGATGCCGGTGAGCAAGACTGGCGCACCGCTGCGGCCGAGTTCGGGGACGATCGGAATGGAACCACCAGCGCGCACGGCGACTGTGGGACGCCCGACCACTTCCTCGAAGGCGCGGTCGAGGACGCCGAATACCGGATGCGTGACGTCGACCTGCACCGGATCGCCGCCGTGGAGGAACTTGAGTTCCCAATCGGCGTAGTCGGGGGCGACTTTCGCCACCGCCTTCTGCAGTTGTGCCTTCGCGAACTCGAGCGACAGTCCCGGCACCAGTCGCATCGAGATCTTGGCGACGCCGGCGGCGGGAATCACCGTCTTGGCCCCTTCGCCGGTGAAGCCACCGCGAATGCCGTGAATCTCGAACGTCGGCAGTGCCCAGGTCCGCTCGAAAACCGTGAACCGCGTGAGACCGGTGAGTGCCTTGCCGGTGACTTCGTCGTGCAGGAACTTCTCCTCGTCGAACGGCAGCGAATTCCATCCCTTCCGCTCGGCCTTGCTCGGCGCCTCGATGTTCTTGTAGAGCTTCGGCACGTGGATCTTGCCGCCGGGGCCCTTGAGGTCGGTGAGCATCCGGCAAAGCGTCTCGATGGCGTTCGGCGCCACGCCGCCGTAGCTGCCGGAGTGGAGGTCGCGCTGCAGCGTGCGCACGTGCAGTTCGGCGTAGCACATGCCGCGCAACGCAGTGTAGACCGCCGGCCATCCCTTGGCATAGTACGACATGTCGGCCACCAGCACCGCATCCACCGCGGTCCGCTGCGGTTCGGCCGCGAGCAGGTCGAAGATCACCCGGCCACCGCATTCCTCTTCGCCTTCGAAGAGAAAGCGCACGTTGATCGGCGGCTGCTTCTCGCCAGTGAGTGTCGCCTCATACGCCTTGAGCAGGCAGAACACCTGGCCCTTGTCGTCGATCGCGCCCCGCGCGAAGAGCTGACCGTCGCGAATCGATGGCACGAACGGTGGCGTGTGCCACTCGTCGAGCGGATCGGGCGGCTGGACATCGTAGTGGCCGTAAATGAGCAGCGTCGGCGCGCCGGGAACGTGCGGACTCTCGCCCCACACCACCGGGTGGCCGGCTCCCTCGATCAGCTGGACGGTGGGGCAGCCGAGCCTGAAGAGCTGGTCAACCAGCCACTGCGCCGCGCGACGACAGTCGTCGGCGTGGGCCGGCAGGGTGCTGATGCTCGGGATCGCGAGAAACTCGAAGAGCTCCGCCAACAGGCGGGGTTCTTCGCGATTGACGAATTCATTGTCCATTGTTCACTGCTCCGGCACACGTAAGGATCGGGAAAGTTACTGCGGCGGCTGCAACGCGGGGGGAGTTGTGACAATCGGGCGGATGGTCTTCACCATCCCGCGCATCCGTTCGAAGGCCTCGCTCCCCTTGGCGTCCTCGAGCAGTGCACCGAGGGTGTAGAGCGCGCGGGTGAGATCACCGCGGTAGGCGGCGTCCCAGCTATCGAAGAGCGCGAGCTGGGTCCGGTAGAGCCGGACGCCGAGCAGTGCCGCGTTGTTGATCGGACGCTCCGTGAAGCGGGCCGTCCGGATGGTGCGCAAGGATTGCCCGAGCGGACCGTTGAGCGTGTCGACGCTCCAGCGGGCGACCGCCGCGCGGCCACTGTCGTTCTGCGCCGGCGGCAGCTTGCGCGCGTAGAGCGAATCGAGCTGGCCGAGGAGTCGTTCGTAGTAGCTCGCGAGGAGCTGTTCATCGTGCCAGCGATCGGCGGCACGGAACGAGAGGGCGGTGTCGCCGCGGGCGAGAAAGAATTTCTCGGCGGCCCGATAGCCCACCCACTGCGCAAAGCTCTCGTTGAAATCGGTGGCACCCTTCACCCAGATGGTATTGTGCGCGATTTCGTGAAAGACCAGTGCCGCAAGTTCGACCGAATCACGAGTGAGTGCGGTCGAGAGCAACGGATCGTTGAACCAGCCGAGTGTCGAGAAGGCCGCCGACGGGCGCAGATTGATGTCGTAACCCTTGTCGGCATAGCTGGCCGCGGCGCGCTTCCCTTCGTCGAAATTGAAGAAGCCCTTGTAGGGCACTCGTCCGGCGATGGGATAGCGCCAGGTGACCGGGCAGAGACAGGTCTTTGGCGACGCAGTGAGCACCAGCAGCAGGGTGTCACGGCCGACGTCACTGTAACTGGTGTAGGTCTCGCCCGCCTTGAGCCCCAGTCGCGCCGCGTAGCCGCGCACTTCAATCACCAGCTTCGCCATCGCCCGCACCGAATCGGACTGGGTGGTGTCGGTCGCCACGCGGGTAATTGGCGTGCGGCCCATCAGGATGCGGGTTTCCTCGATGCCGGCGCGCGACAGATAGCGCACCTCCGAGGAGGCGACATACGCGCCGCCGTAACCCAGCAGCAGGGCAATGGCGGAAATCAGCAGTCCCATCTTCAGGCGACTCCTTGGTTTCTTCACGGTGTCCAGCTCAGCCCGACGAGGTGCACGCTTCGCCCCAGGGCACTGCGATGCTGGAAGGCGTAATCAATCCGCGACCGGGGCAGCACCAGCGATGCGCCGTACGAGGTCTTCCCCACCCCGCTCTCGATCGGTTGCGCACCGGTGCCGACCCGGCCGACAATGCCTACCCCGTGCAGGACCACTCCACCCTCGAGCCCGACAATGGTGCGACGCGATTGTCCGTCGGTCCACACCGTTTCCATCGTGGCGAGCAGCCGACCATTGGAATAGGTGTCGATCAGGTTGAACGAAAAACCGAGATGCGTGCTCGAAGGGAGCGAGAGTCGTGGACCGGTCAGCGAGTACCGCCCGAGGTTCTGGAACGCGAGGCCAATCGCCGCAATGTCGAAGAAGGCGAGGGTGATCCCGGCGTCGGAGGTGAGGGTGCGGTAGACATCGCCGAGCGAGTCCCGCAGCGCGACATACTTGGCCGATCCACCGACGGCGACACCCTGGAGACGATACACCCCCGCCGCGACCCACGAAAGATTGTCACGCACCGGTGGATCGCCCGCAAAATTCAGGTAGCGAATCCCGCCACCGAGGTTGAACGGACCCGCGCGCATCGCCGCAGCGCCGCTGGTGTACCAGGAGTCATCCGGCAGCCGCGCGTACGCGGCCTCGAGCGAGAGCCTGCGAATCGGACCGATCGCCGAGGGATTGTCGAAAACCGCAGCGGCGTATCCCGGCACCGCGACCCCAGCACCCGCAAATCCCGCGACGCGTACCGACGCCGGGAGATACGGCAGTGCGGGCACCGGCGCCGCGGCCTGCGCCGTGGCTCCTCCCGCAAGGAACACGAGGAGGCCGGGGCCCGCGAGCCACTTCACTGGATGCGCACCACCGCCATGCGCGGCAGCACCGCATCATTCACGCGAGTCCCCACCGTGGAACCCGCGAGGCGCACGGTCTCGCCCGCCGCGCCTGCGGGTAGCTTGAAGCGCACGTGCCTGCCGCTGCCGCCGCGCAGTGTGCCATTCCTGGAGTAGGCACCGCTGGTACTGTCGGGGGTCAGCGGATACGGCTTCGCGAAGATTGCCGGGGAGTTGCGGGAGAACGTGCCCCGGAAGTCCCAGGTGCGATAGCGGAGCCGGCCGGTCTGCGGGAACCCCGGGAGGTTCTCGGTATAGTTCGCCAGCTGCCACTCACCGACGAGATTCGAGAAGATCTGCCCGGTCGCAGCCGCGATGTTCTCCGAGCCGGTCAGCGTCGTCATCTCGAGCGCCCGCGTGAGCGAAGTGCCGAGGAGGGAGTCGCTCGCGAAATGATCGGCGTTCCAGCGCACGAAGAGCCAGGCCGCGCCCCGCTCCGCGAGGGAGCCGGTGCCGCTGCGCGGCGCGATCAGGAAGGTCGCCTCGGGGTCGTTCAGGTAATCGTACGCGTTGCTGAGATTGCCACCGGCGAATTGCGAGAAACAAGTCGGCGCCGCGGGGCACGACGCATCCGGCGTCACCCGGAAGCCAAGTTCTTCGGCGAAGTGCGACAGCCCTTCATTGAGCCAGAGGTCCTCGTCGGAACCGCCGCGGATCAGCACGTGCTGGTTGTACGAGATCATGTGCTGGAATTCGTGGATCAACGTCGGCGGCAGTGACGTGAGCTCGCGGGTCCGCGTGACCGCGCTGCAGCCGGCCGTGGCTGGCTTCGGCGCAAAGGCGTAGAACACTTCGCGACGATTCGACCCAGGCGCACCGGCGAGGAGATCGTTGCCGAAGAAGTAGCCGATGACGCGCCCGCTGCTGCAATCGGGGGTGAGGTCATTGACGGCGTCGGTGATCAGGATCGCGACGCGAGCATCACCATTGATGTCGGATTCACGTCCGAAGGCCGTGGTATCGGCGGGATAGAGATAGTCGTCGAAGACGGTGCCGAGCTGATCGAAGTCCGCCTGCGTGAGCGCGTCGGCGCCAGCCGGCAACTGGTCATCGAGGTAGATAACCCCCGCGCGGCCGACATACCGGACCGTGGCCCCGACCCGTGCGAACGAATTGCAGGCGACCACCTTGCAGACCGAGAACGAGTCGCGATCACCGAAGATCGGAATCGTGAGCGCCGCGGGCGGGGCCCAGGCATTCAGCAGCTGTGCGGCGCCGCTGGTCGCGAGGCGATGCTCGATGCTGCGGAGGTTCTGATGGAAGGCATCGGCGCCGCCGTGGACAAATGGGGCGGTGCCGGGGAGTTCTGCGAGCGACGGGAGTTCCGAGACGGCCGCCGCGGTAAGTGCCGCAGGATCCGACTGGAGCGCGTACGTTGCCGCCGAACCGCTGTTCGACTCGGTGCCGTTCCCGGCATATGCCACCAGCAGATACTCGCTGGCCGCCGCGCTCCCTGGCAGCCGGATGCACGCCGTCTCATTGGAGACATTGAGGATCCGGTATTCGCCCACATTGAGCGTGATTGGCGTCGGGACGGAGCAGAGCGGCTCAACCGTGCCCGGGCCGGTCGGCGAGCTGCCACACGCAGCGAGCCACACCACCGGGAGGGCGAGGAAAAGCGGGGACGCAGCGCGCATTCAGCGGACTCCGGCGGGGCGATGAGGAAGCGACGTAAGCCTAAGCAGGGCAACGACTTTTGACAATCTCAACCGATCGGGATACGATTCTCCGGTGACACCTGCTGCTTGGCTGGACTCGCTCTCCTTCGACGCCTCCGGACTCCTCCCCGTGGTGGCTCAGGATGCCCATACCGGCGACCTCCTGATGGTCGCCTGGGCCAACCGCGAAGCACTCGCCCGAACCGCCGCCACCGGAGAGGCCCACTACTGGAGCCGCTCGCGGGAGGCCATCTGGCGCAAAGGTGAGACCAGCGGACATACCCAGCGGGTCACCCAGCTCCGGATCGACTGTGACGGCGATACCGTCCTCTACCGCGTCGTCCAGGAGGGCCCCGCCTGCCACACCGGCGCCCCGACCTGCTTCGCCCGCCAGGTGGCCCCCGACGGCAGCGTCACACCGGGGAACGATCCGGGGGGACACCTCCTCACCCGCCTGGCGAGAACCATCGCCCTCCGGCAGGAAGATCGCCCGGCCGGATCGTACACGACCACCCTCTTCGAACGCGGCTTGCCGAAGATTTCGCAGAAGGTCGGCGAAGAAGCCATCGAGGTAATCGTCGCAGCGCACGCCGAGTCCGATGAGCGACTCGCCAGTGAAGCAGCCGATCTACTCTACCACCTTCTCGTCCTCCTTGAGGTACGGGAAGTGTCATTCGACGCCGTGCTCGCCGAGCTGGCCAAGCGGGAGCGCTAAGCCATGGCGTTCGCGCACCTGCACACCCATAGCGAATACTCGCTGCTCGACGGCGCCAACCGGCTCCCCGAGCTGGTGAAGCACGTCAAGTCGCTCGGGATGGATTCGCTCGCGGTGACCGACCACGGCAACCTGCACGCGGCCCGCTCCTTTTACGACGAAGCCCGCAAGCAGGGGATTCGTCCGATCCTCGGCTTCGAGGCCTACCTCGCCTTCGGGCCGCGGACGGTGCAGGCCAAGCCAGCGTGGGCCCCGGCGCAGTATTCCCACCTGGTGCTTCTTGCCCGTAACGCCACCGGCTACAAGAACCTCATCAAGCTGAGCAGTATCGGCTACGTCGAGGGTTTCTATCGTCGGCCGCGCATCGATCGCGAAGTCCTCGAACGTCACAAGGAAGGGATCGTCTGCCTCGCCGCCTGCATGTCGGGCGAAGTGGCACTCTGGCTGCGGCAGGGCCGCTACGACAAGGCGAAGGAGTCGGCCGAGTATTTCGCGTCGCTCTATGGTCGCGATGCCTTCTATCTCGAGATCCAGGATCACGGCATCCCCGAAGAAGCGATCGTGACCAAGGGGATGCTCGAACTGGGCAAGGAACTCGGGTTAGGCGTGGTCGCCACCAACGACGCGCACTACCTCAAGCGCGACGATGCCGAAGCGCACGACGTGCTGCTGGCGATCGGGACCGGGGCCGACCTCGATGACCCCAAGCGGTTCCGCTTCACGGGCAACGAGTCATACGTGAAGAGCGAAGTCGAGATGAAGCAGCTCTTCCCCGACAACATCGACGCGCTCGAGCTGACGCAGATCGTCGCGAATACCTGCGAATTCGATTTCGAGAAGCGCTACTTCGTGCCGGCCTTCCCGATGCCGTCGGAATACAGCAGCGAGGCCGAACTGCTGCGCGATCTCGCCGAAGCAGGCGCGGTGCGGCGCTATGGCGCGCCGCTGCGAGACGATGTCCGCACTCGGCTCGACTTCGAGCTGTCGGTCATCAACACCGCCGGCTACGCGGGCTACTTCCTCATCGTCGCCGACTTCATCGATGCTGCGCGGGCGCGAGACATTCCGGTGGGACCGGGCCGTGGCTCAGCCGCTGGCTCCATCGTCGCATACGCCCTCGGCATCACCAACGTCTGCCCGCTGGAGTTCGATCTCCTCTTCGAGCGTTTCCTGAATCCGGAACGCGTGTCGATGCCCGACATCGACGTCGACTTCTGCTTCGAACGTCGTGGCGAGGTGATCGAGTACGTGCGGGAGCGGTACGGCCGCGAGTCGGTCGGCCAGATCATCACCTTCGGGACGATGAAGGCGCGCGCCGCCGTGAAGGATGTGGCGCGGGTGCTCAAGGTGCCGCCCGGCGAGGCCGACAAGCTCACCAAGCTGATTCCGTCGGGGCCGGCGTTCTCGATGACGATTCCGGAAGCGGCCGAGAAGATCGACGAACTCAAGGCCGCCCTCAAGGAAAACGAGACCTACCGCCGGGTCTTCCAGTACGCCTCGCGCATCGAGGGGCTGTCGCGGCACGCGTCGGTCCATGCAGCCGGCGTGGTGATCGCCCCGGGTCCGCTCTCCGACTACGTGCCGGTCTGTACCGCACCGACCAAGGGCTCGGGTGCGAGTGCCGACGGCGCCGATGCGATCATCTGCCAGTACGAGATGGGCGCGCTCGAAAAGGTCGGCATGCTCAAGATGGACATGCTCGGCCTCAAGACCCTCACCGTGATCTATGACGCGGTGAAGATGATCAAGCAGCGCAACAACATCGAACTCGATATGGACACGCTCGCGCTCGATGACCCGGCGGTGTACGAACTGCTGCGGCGCGGTCGCACGGCCGGCGTTTTCCAGTTCGAATCGCCGCTGGCGACCGACACCCTGCGGCAGATGAAGTGCGACCGCTTCGACGACCTCGTCGCCTCCAACGCCTTGCTGCGCCCGGGCCCGCTCGATGCGGGGATGCACACCGTCTTCATCCGCCGCAAGCTCGGCCAGGAGGCGGTGAGCTATCCGCATCCGTCGCTCGAACAGATTCTCGCACCCACGTATGGCGTCATCACCTATCAGGAACAGCTGATGCGGATCGCCAACGTGCTCGCGGGCTTCTCGCTCGCCGAAGCCGACGTGCTCCGGAAAGCGGTCGGCAAGAAAGATGCGGAGCTGATCAAGAAGGAGCTGGAGAAGTTCGTCACCAAGGCGATGGCGCTGGGGCATCCGAAAAAGCTCGCGACCGAACTCGCCGGCCAGATCGAGACCTTCGGCCGCTACGGCTTCAACAAGTCGCACTCGGTGGCCTACTCGGTCCTGTCGTATCAGACGGCGTGGCTCAAGGCGCACTACCCTGCCGAATTCATGGCAGCACTGCTCTCGTCCGAAATCGGCAATACCGACAAGGTGGTCCAGTACATCAATGAAGCCCGCGAACTCGGCCTCGAAGTGCTGCCGCCGGATGTGCACGAGTCCGGCTTCAAGTTCACCGTGGTCGGCGAGAAGCGCCTCCGCTTCGGGCTGGGCGCCGTGCGCAACGTCGGTGGCGGCGCGATTGACTCGATCATCGCGGCGCGCGCCGACGGCCAGTTCACCTCATTCTTCGATTTCGTGAAGCGGGTCGACACCCGCCTCTGCAACAAGCGGGTCTTCGAGTCGCTCATCGCGGCCGGCGCCTGCGATTCCTTTGGCGCGCATCGGGCGCAGCTGCAGGCCACGCTCGATCAGGCGCTCGGCGAAGCGCAGATCCTCCAGCAGGAAGCGGCGGCTGGCCAGGAATCGCTCTTCGGGGATGTCGTCGCGGCCACCAAGGTCGAGCACTCGATGCCCGATGTGCCGCCGTGGACCGAAGCCGAGCGGCTCGCGAAGGAAAAGGAAATCCTCGGCTTCTTCATCTCGGGACATCCACTCGAGCGCTACCGACCGCTGGTCGAACTCTTCGGGACACGGACCACGGCCACACTGAGCGAGTGGAGCGAGCATCAGCTCGCCATCGCGGCGGTCATCACGGCGGTGAAGCGGCAGATCTCGAAGAAGACCGGGAAGGAGTATGCCCGGGTCACCCTCGAGGACTTCCATGGCACGGCCGAGGCGATCGTCTTCCCCGAGGCCTGGGCCAAGCTCAACCAGGTCATCCAGGTCGACAACGCGATGCTCCTCAACGGCGGCTACTCGGCCCGCGACCGGGGCGAGGATTCGGCACCGTTCGTGGTCGAGGGGGCGCGCCCGCTGGCCGAGATCGAGGCGGCCGGGATGCTCGGGATCGCCATCCGCTGGACCGCCCCGCTGGCCCCGGCCACCGAGACCGTCCGGGCCGCCGCGCGGCTCTGTTCGGCCCATCCGGGGCCTTCCCCGCTCTATATTGACTGGTCCGATGGCAACGGGACGGCGGTCCGGCTCAAGGCCCGCCGGCTCCGGCTGGAGCCGCACGAGGAAACCCTTCGCGCCCTGCGCGACCTCTTCGGCGGCGACGCCGTGTCCTTCATTCGAGCGGGGTGAGTTGGCATGGCCACCGCATATACCCTGGAATTCGAGAAGCCGCTTGCGGAACTCGAACGCCAGATCGATGAACTCAAGCGCGTCGGCGACGAGCGCAATATCGACGTGACTGGCGAGCTCTCGACCCTCGAGGTCAAGCTCGACCAGAAGCGTGACGAGATCTACAAGGGGCTCACGCCGATCCAGCGGGTGCTGGTGGCGCGTCATCCCCGGCGTCCGTATACCCTCGACTACCTCTCGTCGATCTTCACCGACTTCATCGAGCTGCACGGCGACCGGCTCTTCCGCGATGACCCGGCGATTGTCGGTGGCTGGGCGCGTCTCGCGGGGCAGTCGGTGATGGTGATCGGCCACCAGAAGGGGCGCGACACCAAGGAAAACATCAAGCGCAACTTCGGGATGCCACATCCCGAGGGCTACCGCAAGGCGCTCCGGCTGATGCACCTCGCCGCGCGCTTCCACGCGCCGGTCATCACCCTCATCGACACCCCCGGCGCCTTCCCCGGGCTTGGAGCCGAAGAGCGGGGCCAGTCGGAGGCACTCGCACGCAACATCCTCGAGATGTCGTCGCTCCCCACGGCCATCATCTCGGTGGTGATCGGCGAAGGTGGCTCCGGCGGCGCGCTGGCGCTGGGCGTGGCCGATCGGATCCTGATGTTCGAGAACTCGGTCTATTCGGTGATCTCGCCCGAAGGGTGTGCCGCGATCCTCTGGAAGGATCCGGCGCAGCGCGAGCGCGCGGCCGAGGCACTCAAGATGACCGCCAACGATCTGCTGCGACTTGGCCTCGTCGATGAGATCATCGACGAGCCGGTGGGCGGGGCGCACTTCGATCCCGAGACCGCCGGCGAATCGCTGCGCGCGGTACTCATTCGTCATCTCACCGAGCTGCGCAAGGTGCGGCCCGACAAACTGGTGAAGCGCCGCTTCGACAAGTACGCGGCGATGGGCGCCTACGCGGAAGCGTGATGTCGCAAACTGTTGAAGTGCGATTCAAGGGAAATCGTCGGGCATTTTTCGAGTGGCACGATGAAGGCAACCTGCTGCGCCTGAATGAGCCCGTGCTCGTGGATGTCGAGCGCGGGCTCGATTTTGGCTGGGTCAACAGCGTGGGCGATGCAGCGCTGGCGAAGTGTGGCGGCTGTACCTCCTGCGGAACCGGCGATGAGGCGGAGGCAACTGCACCCGCTTCGACTGCGGTCGGGGACGACGCGACGTCCGAGCCCCCGCCCTCCGGGCAGGGAGACAACCCGTCGCCAGCCACAATCGAGCGCCCCAACGTCGTCCGCCGCGCCGACGCCAACGCCATCAAGCAGCACGAAGAACTCCGCCGCGGCGAAGAGGACGTGCGTCGCCAGGTGATCGAGCGCGCCAAGGCGCACGAACTCCCGATGCGGATCTCCGACACCGAGTGGCAGTGGGATCGCGGCCGGCTCTCGATCTACTTTACCGCCGATCGCCGGGTGGACTTCCGCGCCCTGGTGCGCGAGCTCGCGTCGAAGTTCCGCACCCGCATCGAGCTGCGACAGATCGGCGTGCGCGATGAGGCCGCGCGTCTGGGCGGAGTGGGGCGCTGCGGCCGCGAGTACTGCTGCAGCACCTGGCTCACCGAGCCCGGGCCGGTCAACCTCGCGCTCGCGAAGGATCAACATCTCTCGCTCAATCCGGCACAGATCTCGGGTGGTTGCGGTCGCCTGCTCTGCTGCCTCAAGTATGAGCACGAGTTCTACGTCACGTCGCGGAAGCGCTTCCCCAAGGAGGGGAAGGCGATCTACACATTGCGCGGGATGGAGAAGGTCGTTGCGGTCGACATCTTCCGCGAGCGCGTCTTCCTCAAGAGCGAAGAACAGGGCCCACGGATCGTGACACTGCTCGACCTGCGCGATGAAGTCGAGCAGGCCCAGGGGCAGGCACCGGAAGCGAGCGCGCCAGTGGCCTCCGAGCGCGCACCGCGCGACAATGCCCGGCCACCGGGTGGCCCACGCCGCCCTCGCGGCCCGCAGAACGGAGGGCCTGCGTGAAGCCGTTCTACATCACCACCGCCATCGACTATTCGAACGGTGATCCACACCTCGGCCACGCGCTGGAAAAGGTCGGCGCCGACGTGATCGCGCGCTGGCATCGCCTCCGCGGCGAGCCGGTGCGCTTCCTGATGGGAATGGATGAGCACGGCCAGAAGGTCTATCAGTCGGCACTGGCGGGTGGTGCGACGCCGGCCGCGTGGGTCGACACCATCTCCGAGCGCTTCGAGAGCACCTGGCGCCGGCTGCACTGCTCGCACGACGACTGGATGCGCACGACCCAGGCGCGGCACGCGCACGGCGTGACGGCGCTGCTCGAGCAGATCAAGGCGCGCAACCCCGACGATCTCTTCGTTGGCGAGTACGAAGGGCTCTACTGCGTCGGATGCGAGGAGTTCAAGCAGCCAGGTCAGATCGTCAACGGCCGCTGCATCGAGCACCCGTCACGCGAGCTGGTGCCCACGAAGGAGCGCAACACCTTCTTCCGGCTGTCGCGCTACACCGCGGCGGTGCGCGCGGTGATCGACTCCGGCGAATTCCGGGTCGAGCCCGCCATTCGGCGCAACGAAATTCTTCGCGTGCTCGACGAAGGCCTGCAGGATATCTCGGTTTCGCGCGGGCGGCTGCCGTGGGGTATTCCCTTCCCCGGCTCCGACGACGAAACCGTCTACGTCTGGTTCGACGCGCTGATCAACTACCTCAGCGCCACCGGCTATCCCGATGCCGGCTGGGACCAGATCTGGCCGGCCGACATCCACGTTGTCGGCAAGGGAATCACTCGTTTCCACTGCCTGATCTGGCCGGCGATGCTGATGGCCGCGGGGCTGCCGTTGCCGAAGGAAGTGTGGGCACACGGTTATGTGCAGTGGGGCGGCGCGAAGGTCAGCAAGTCGGAAGGGGTCACTGTTTCGCTCGACGACGCGATCGACCGGCACGGCGCCGATGCCCTGCGCTACTTCCTGCTGCGCGAAGTCGGCTTCGAGAACGACGGCGATTTCACCTTCGAGCGCTTCGACGCCCGCTACAACTCCGATCTCGCCGACGGTCTCGGCAACCTCGCCTCACGCACCACGGCGATGCTGGCGAAATTCCGCGACGGCGTGGTGCCGGCTGCCACCGGCCCGGAGAGTCTCGACTTCGCCGGGGATGTTGCGGTGGCGGAGTATGCCGCTGCGATGGACGCGATCGACATCAAGGGGGCCGCGGATGCCGCGTGGAGGCTGGTGAGCGAAGCCAATGGCTACATCGTGACCACAGCCCCGTGGGCGCTCGCGAAGCAGGGCGACGATGCGAAACTCGATGCGGCACTCGCCGCACTCGCACGTTGCCTGGTGCGGCTCGCGGTGATGGCCTCGCCACTGATGCCGGCGAAGGCCGCCGAACTCTGGAATGCGGTGGGTCAGGCGGGGCTGCCCGAAGCAGCGTGGAGTGACGCACTCGTGCCAATGGTGGCGGGCGCCGTGACGCACAAGCCGGAAAATCTCTTCCCCAAGCCGCCCGCCACCGCGTAGCGGGTTACTCCCAGTAGGCGCGGAAGAGCAGCTTCTCGGCCGCGCCGGCCAGCAGGTAGAGCACCAGCAGAACTCCCAATATCAGCGATGCGTGCAGCAGCACCGCCCCGGGCAATGCCCAGAGCGGAGCTGGGCTTGTGGCGCCACCCCACGCATTCATCAGCAGCAACAGTGCTGCCACGAACATTGCAGCGTTGCGGATGAGATGCACCGTGCGCACCGGGCCGGCGCTCTTGCCACCAAAGCAGCCGCAGCCGCCGTCGTAGCCGAGCTTCTGCAAGCGCCACAGCACCACGTTGAACACGGTCACGAGCCCGAACGTGGCCAGTGTGCTCCAGCGCCAGAGCCAGCCCGTCGCGAGCCAGAGTGCGATGATCATTTCGGCGGGAGCGAGCCCGACGGAAATGGCCTGACTCCAGAACTCCGATTTCATGCCAAGCTTCGCCAGCGCTGTGGTCACGGAACCCTTGTAGTAGAGCTTCCCCGCGGCCGAGGCCAGCAGAATCAGGACGAGCCCGAGCCACGAAACAACCAGATCACGCGATGGAGTCATTCCGACTTCCCCTGCAACACCTTGAGCCCGACCTGCAGCGTCTTCCCTGGAGGATACGCCGAGCGCATCCGCGCAAACATCCTCCCGACGCGGCGCAGGCGAGTGCCGAAGGACGGGACGGCGCAGCCATCGGGAACCAGCGCCATCGCGGAGCCGCCACTGAGCGACGGCTTGCGGCGCCTGGCCCAGGCAGCGAGGTCGGGCGAATCGATCTCGCCGAAGAGTTCGGTGGAATCGCGCACCGCGCGCGAGAGTGCCGCGCCGAGGCCCACCAGCTCCGCTCGTGCGATCAGCGCCAGCCCAAACTGCGGATCTTGCTCGCGGAAGCCTTCGACCAGTTCGCGCAGGTCGAGCAAGTCGCGGAAGGCGGACACAGTTCGGGAATTGCGGATGAAATGCGCCACGCGGACGAGCACGGTATCGGTCGGCTGAAGCAGGGCGAGCACGCCATCTGGCTGAGGTACGGCCGACGCAATAACCGATTCGACATCGAGCGAAACGGCGCCACCCTCGGCCACAACCTGGAAATGCAACTCGAGCTGCGTGGCACGCAAGGAATGCACGAAACCGGGGTACTGATGATTCCCCTCGTGAACTGCCTCGCCGCCCATTCCCCACCCCGCTGCCTCTAGCGCGGCCGTCGCCTTCGCAAGGTGATTCCTCGACACGAGAATATCGAGATCGGCGACAGTTCGGCCAAGAGCCGGTGTGGCGTTCCGAAGCAGGTAGTCAGCACCCTTAATTGGCACGACGCGCACCTCCAGCCCGCGAAGCGCCCGAACCACTTCGCCGAGTTCCCAGCGCAGTGTTCGGAGTTGCGCGTCACTGTCGATCGATGTCGCGTAGAACTGGCGTCGGACTCCGGGTGGAATGTGGGCAGCGGTAATGCCTGCGCGATCCGCCAACGCGGCAATGTGCGCCGTAAGGCCACTCTGCTGGAGTCTCGGCATCGTGTCGGCCCACTCTCTTGCGGTCCAGCCTCGCGCAACAGATGGGTCGCGGAGGAGACTCAAGATTGGCGGTTTCATATGCCCGCATCCAGGGAACTGGCAACGGCCTCGATCGCCTGACTCAGAGCGTTGAATTGAAGCTTCCACGCAGGAATCCGGGCCACCCGACTCAGCATCCGGAAACCAGGAATCCCAAGCAAATGCTTATTCTGGCTCTGAAGTGTCAGCTGCTGAAAAGTGTAGGGTGGTGTTACGCGATCGAAGAGGAGTCGCTCATCCAGCCCGAAGGTTGGAAACACCAGTGACCGCACATCAACCCTGAGGTCGGAAGGCAGCCGCACTGCTGGTCTGACGTGGGCGAGCGCACCTCGAGCGGGATCGTGTACGGTCGGGCCGATGACCAACGGGCCCCCGCGGGCGCGAATCAGCTCGATCGATTCGTTCTTGAGCGTAATCGGCCCCGGCATCGGAACTACACTGCCATCCGGACTCGTGACGAAAAACTCATCGGCAACCAAATACCACCCCGCAGCGACCATCCCTGCAGCCAGAGTGCTCTTACCAGAGCCGGAAGAGGCCACAAGGGCAACGGCCGCGCCAGTGGAGTTCGCGACCACCGCGGCGTGGAAGCCAATCGCGGGGGCGAGAGCCCATGTGACCGAATCGTGAATGGCCCACTCGAAGTGGGTCAGGACGAGTGGTGCCGGGAAGGGGCTCCGCTGGGTCGGGGCGCCGTTGACCAACCAGGTCCAAAGCCCTGGCGCCGTAGGCCGGAGCTGATACGTGAGGTCGGCGACCTCCTCAAGAGGTGGAACAACTTCGCTCTCGGAGTAGAGGAGTCGAAAGTCCCCTGAGAACTCGCCGTGCTCCGCCTGCAGTCTGAGGACCAACGGTCCGAATCGAACGAGTAGGTCCCCAGCCCGTAGCCGGGATCGAAGATCGCCCACCGCGAGGTCACCCACCCTCACAGGAGCAGCTCCACCAAGCCACTGGCTTCGAGTGGCCGAAGAAACCCCTCCGTTACCTCGGACTCAGAGATCCCCGGGTCGCTGACGCGATTGCTGACAAAATCCCGGATCGAGGAAATCGGCTGAGGGGATGATGCCAAAAAAAGAAGCACCTCGGCCGACACGGGGTCGACGAGGTGCGCGAAATTGGTCTCATTTAACTGAACTGCGACTACATCCCCGCAAGGCTCTGCACTGATACCACTTCCCTGCCGAAGCCCCCAGACGCCACCGATCGACAAGTTGGCGCTGGCTACTGCCAAGGACTGGAGTTGAAGCCACCGTCATTGATCGCGCCACCACCCGAGAAGGGTGACGTAATGGCCGAGCCAGAGGTGTTGCTGACGGTCGCAGTACGGACCCCAGCAAACGTCTTGGTAATGCAACCCGCCTCGGCATTGTTGCACGAGCCATTATTGCATTTGCAGTGGGACGTTACCGGACCGCGGCAGTCGTTACAGACAGCGCAATATGTGGATCCCGCCGGGCAGGGGTGCGTTCCGGTCTGAGCATTCGCGCTCTTCGAGAACGCGGCCACCACCGGCACTGTGAGGATCGCGGCGCGCAGCATCGTGCGGCGACCAATCGGTCGCTCCATCACGGGCTTCTGGGCCTCGGCCTGGTTGGCCGGGTCGGTGCTGGGGCGTGCGCTCACAAATCCTCCGGGGGAGAAAATACTACCGTCTCACTCTACTACGGCAAGTCCGGTGCCGCGATACCACCCAATCGGCCCTGGACCTGCCCTGCGATCATTCAAGCCAAACCTAGCTACCGCAATAACTTAGCCGCAATCAGTCCAGCGATGGAGCTGGTCCGATACGCCGGAACCGCACTCAAAGTGCGGCCCCGGTACACCGATTGTAGCGACCCCGCCACACTTTGGTGCTAGAACTTCACCTTCGGAGCTTCAGCCGCTCCCGGGGTGGTCAGATCAAAGTAGGGCCTCGGCTTCCCCAACCCGAACAGCTTCGCCGTGAGGTTGGTCGGGAACTTCCGGGCCGTGCTGTTGAGCGCCTCCACCGACGTGTTGTAGTCAGTTCGGGCCACCGAGATCCGGTTTTCCGTCCCCTCGAGCTGATCCTGGAGCTGGGTGAAGTTCTGGTTGCTCTTCAGCTCCGGATACGCCTCTGCCACTGCCATCAACCGACCGAGCGGTGCATTCATCGCGGCGTTTGCTGCGGCCATCTCGGTGAGATTGCCGCCCTGCACCGCCGTCGCGAGCTTCGACCGCGCCTCGGCCACACCGATGTAGACGGTCGACTCCTGCTTGGCCACACCCTGCACCACCGCGACCAGATTCGGGATCAGGTCGGCCCGGCGCTGCAGCTGCACCTTGATCTGCCCCTCGGCCTTGTTGACGTTCTCGTCGAGACCCTGGAGCGTGTTGTAGCCGCAGCCGCTGGCCAGTGAGACCACGGCGAGCAAGGCGATGATTGAACGACTGGTACCGCGCATTCAGCGATCTCCGCGTTGGATGTTGTCCACCAGATCCACCGCACGCCGGACCGCTTCGAGATAGCGGGCAAAGGTCGCGGGCGGGCACTGCCACTCCTTGTCGCGGCGATGGGCCGCGATCTCCACCATCACCTCGGCATCCGCACCGAGTTCCGCAGCCAGCACCTCCACCGTGGCCTGGGGGGTCTCCCCGGGCGCCCGGCCCAGCAGAACGTTGGTACAGCGTAGCAAAACCAGCAATGCCGGCACCGAACTCGTGGCAAAGCCGCCGAGGGTCACCGCCACATCGCCGAAGCGAACATAGGCCTGCCGCAGCCGCACCAGCTTGCCACGCAGCTCCGACTCGAGTGCTCGGCGGAGATCACCCGGCTCGACCGTCACACCACCCACCGGATCGTCGCCACGGAGCACCTGATAGGCGAGCTGCATATCGGTGATCTCGATCGGGAAGACGTCCGCCGCCCGGCTCCATTCCTCGCGACCGATGATCAGCGGCGGCGTGAGCCCTCGCTCGTGCCACGCGGCCACCGCCGGCGTGAGCTTGCGCAGCGCCTCGGGCGCGGGATCTTCGACCACCAGCAGCAGGTTCACATCCGACTTGCCTGCAATCCAATCGCCGCGCGCCGCCGACCCGTAGAGTACCGCCGAGAAGGCCGTGGGGGTCGCGTCATCGAGTTGTTTGACCAGCTTGGTGATCGCCTGGTCGAGTTCGCTACGATCCATCAGAAGCTCCTCCCGCCGCCACCGCCGCTGAAGCCACCACCACCGCCGAAGCCACCGAAGCCGCCACCACCCCCACCAAAACCGCCGCCACCAAAGCCGCCGCGACCGAGCCCGCCGAGGATGATCGGCCCCATCAGCCCGCCACCGCGCCCGCCGCGACCACCACTGCGGCTCGCGATCATCAACGCGATGAAGATGATCATGCCGAGAATGCGTGAGATCGGGAAGCCGTTGTTGCGCGGGGCCGCACGTCGCGGCTGCAACAGCGACGAATCCTGCACGCCCATCTCCCGCGCAATCAGATCGCCGACAAGCCTGGTGCCGAGATCGGCTGCGCCGGCGTAATCGCCCTGGCGCAGCTGCGGAATCATTGCGTCGGCAATCTGCCCCGAGCGCGCATCGGTGATGGCGCCCTCGAGTCCGTTGCCGATGGCCCAGTTGATTTCGCCCTTGTGATCGGCCGTGCGCGGCACCAGCAGCAGGACCACGCCGGCATTGCGACGCGCATCACCAACTGCGGCCTTGGCACCGATGCCCCAGCTGCGGCCGATCGTAAGGGCAACCTCGGCCGCGGCGTAGTCACCAATGGTGGGGAGTGTCACCACCGCCATTTCGGCACCGGTGACATCGCGCAGGTGCGACAGCCGCGCTTCGATGGTCGCGACCGCCGTGGGCCCGAGAATTCCGGCCGCGTCGGTGACGAAGCCAGAGGGCTTGGCCGGGAAGAGCGCCGCGATCCCCTGCCCCTGTGCCGGGAGCAGTGCCACCAGCGTCAGTTGGAGCGCCAGCAACGCGCCGATACCTTTCCGTATCATGGCTGGAAAGATACCCGATCCCGTCTCCGAGGATGCCAATGAAGTCGGTTCGTCACCTCCTGCTTGCCCTGACCGCCCTCGCCGCCGCGCCGTCGTTGGCCCCGGCACAGGACGCTCTGCTCGCCCCGCGCACCAAGGGCGTCGCAACGGCACCGGTCACGGTCTACGAGATGTCGGATTTCCAGTGCCCCTTTTGTCGGAGTTTCACGACTGAAACGTTTCCGAAGATCGAGAAGGAGTACATCGCGACGGGAAAGGTGAAGTGGATCTTCATTAACTATCCGCTGACCTCCCTCCACCCCAACGCGATGGCCGCAGCCGAGTTTGCGAGCTGCGCTTCGAGCCAGGGGCGCTTCTGGCCGACGCACGATCTGCTCTACGCCAAGCAGGCGGCGTGGGCACCGCTCAAGGATGCGGGACAGTACTTCATGGCACAGGTGGATGGACTCGGGCTCAAGCGCGACCAGATGTTGAGTTGTCTGCAAGGCGGCCAGGCGCGGAAGCTCGTCGAGGGGGATGCCGCGGGTGCCGCGAAATCGGGCGCCACCAGTACGCCATCGTTCTACATCGAAGGGGGGATGATGTCGGGCGCTCAGCCGATCGAAGTCTTCCGGCCGATTCTCGATTCAATCATCAAGATAAAGCTCGCGAAAAAGGCCGCGGGCAGGTAAGTGCCGCGCTCGCGCGGCACTCCGCTATCCTAGCGTCACGAAGATGTCGTACAGCGCGTGCGTCCACGCAGTGATCCCGAAGCCGCGCAGCAGGTAGAGGGCCGAGAAGGTGAGGCCGGCCAGCGCGCGGAAGATGAATGAGCCGGCTTCGAGCTTGTCACCGTACGGCCCGATGTAGTGGAACGCCGAGAAGAGCAGCGCACCGAGTACACACGCGACCACGCCCGCGGTGCGCGGCGTCCAGTGAAAGACCCGCCGGCCAATCGCGGCGAGGGTTCCCACGACAATCACCCGGAACAGCAGCTCCTCGTAGATCCCTGCGCCGAGGGAGATCATCAGCTGCGATGGCAGGTCGAGCCCGCCGGTGGGGCCGATCACGAGGTAGCGGAGCAGCGCTGATGTCGCGCGCCCGATCACCACTCCCACCAGCATCGCGAGCACCGCCGACTCCGCGAGCATCCCGGCAAATACGGAGGCGCGCAAGCCACCCGGGTGCGCGCGCAGGTCGCGCACGACGAGCCAGGTCCCGATGCCCGCGAGGAGGATGTCGAACACCAGCAACCCGCGCGGACCACCGACCGTCAGGAAAAGCGACTTGAGGATGACGTCGGCGCCGTTGCGGACCCCGCCGCCGCCCGGGTCGGCGAGGAACCAGGCCGAGGCCTCATAGGCCAGCAACAACGGCACCGCAAAGAGAACGGAGTAGCGCGGCGCGCGGCTGTCGGCGAAGTAGGTGGAGGCCATGCGAGGAAGCTAAAACGAGAGGCGAGAAGCGAGAAGCGAGAAGCGGGAAGGCCCGTCTGGTGGTGCCGCGCTCGCGCGGCACCGGTTTCCGCCGGGCGTGAGGCTCTCGCTTTCCGCGACCTTTAGACCGGTGCCGCG
>JAZKBR010000002.1:0-196255 GCA_040388535.1 Gemmatimonadota bacterium
GGTCGCGACCGAATCGCGGACGCGCGGATCCTGATCCGACGACCGCGGCTCCTGCACCGAGCACCCACCACGAATATTCGCGGATTCGCCACCGTTGCTCGTGGGCATCCTCTCAGTGGGGCTCGGTGCGGGGGCCGCGGGAGGAGTATCAGTAGGGAGCGCGTCCATAGCCGGCGCTCTGTGCGCCGGCGAGCGATTCGCAGGCGCGTTCGCCGAGCGGGCGGGCGCGCCCGCCGCCGGGCGCGACCGAATCGCGGACGCGCGGATCCTGATCCGACGACCGCGGCTCCTGCGCTGAGCACCGGCCAGGAATATTCGCGGATTCGCCAGTGTGGTGGCTACCGCAGCGCCCTCGCCAGCGCTGCTGGCCCCTGGCCCAGATAGATGGTGCCATGCTCGAGATCGGGGCGCGGTACGTACCACCAGATGAGTCCGGTGGGTGGCTTCGCCTTGAGCAGCGCCGCGATTGTTGCGGTGCCGGTCGAGATCCCCTGTTCGTTGGCAGCCGTGAGATAGAGGCGCCGCCCCTGCATTCCGCCCACGGCGAGACGCGCTTCGGCGGTTCCGACCAGTTCATCGCGGTTCCACCAGACGCTTGGCGAGATCGCGATATAGCGGCGGAAGAGTGACGGCTCGTACAGGAAGGTCTCGACAATGAACAGTCCGGCGAGCGACTCGCCCACAATCGCGGTCTCGTCGGTGGTGCGATACCGATGCTTCACTTCAGGAATCAGCTCATCACGAATGAAGCTCCGGAAGGCGGCGGAGCCACCCACGCGCGGGGCAATCGCACTGTCGCTGGTCACCGTGGTCGGTCCGGTCATGTCACGACGACGCTGCGTGTTCTCGATTCCGACCACGAGCGTCGGCGGAATTTTCCGATGCCGAATCAGCGAGTCGACCGAGATCACCACGTGAGGGAAATCTTCGGCGACTCCGCCGTCGGGCATGTAGAGGACCGCGTATCGGGTCTGCTTCCCTGCGTCATAGCCAGGCGGGGTATAGACATTGATCGTGCGCGTTTCCCCCACCGCATGCGAGAGGATTGTAAAGGTACTGTGCGCGGGCATCGCGGGCGCTTGAGCGGCCAGCGTCGAAGTCAGGGCGACAGCGAGGCACCCGGCCGCCCGGAATGCCGAGCGTGCGGATTGCATAGTCACGAGTGGATGCTCCGGTTACGGATTCTGTACCACCAGATCGAACGACGCCGGCGGGCGGATCTGCTGGAAGAAGTGCCGCTCGGCGGGCATCCAGCGTCGCTGCCATTCGGAAAGTGTAGCGGCCTCTTCGCGGGCGGCGAGTCGCTCGCGAATCACGACGTCTGGGGCCTGTACCAGGATAGTGAGCCCAGCGAGGTCAGCCAGTTCGGGGCGCGAAGCGTATACCCCTTCCATCAGGATGATCGGCCGCGGCTCGACGCGGATCTGATCCCACTCGGCCGCGTTGCCATCGAGCAGCGGCAGCAGCGCCTCGCTCCGCAGCCGGCGCCAGTCGAGACAGTCGCGAGCTCGCTCGATGGCTGTCCGCGCATCCCATTCGACTGCCGTGACCGTGGCACTGAAGAAGTCGTCGGAATGAACGAGCGCGGCACCGAACGATTCGGCGACTCGGGCACTGATCAGTGACTTGCCCGTCCCGCTGCGTCCGTCGATCGCGACCAGCAGCGGCGTGTGGAACGCCTCAAGCCAACGGTCGATCGCCTCGACGATTTCGGCAACTGCAATCTCAAGCGTCGGGGAAGGCATCGTCACGGCTCAGAGGTGCACAGCCGTGCCGGTCACGATGATGCCACCGTGCTCCGGAATCTCGACCGCGAGCAGGCTCGGTCGACCCATCGCCTCTCCCTGCCGGATGCTGATTCTCGCCGGAGCGCGCACGAGCCCGGCATCCCGGAGATATCCGCCGAGCGCCGCGGCGGCGGCGCCGGTAGCCGGATCCTCCACGACCCCACCGACGGGAAAGGGGTTGCGGGCGTGGAAGCAGTCGGCACTCTCGCGCCACACCACTTGAAGAGTCGTGAGGTTCTCGCGTTCCATGATCGCCTTGAGTCCGTCGAAGTCGTACTCGAGATCGTCGAGGCGGGCCTTTGTGTCGGCAGCGATGATCAGGTGGTAGGCGCCGGCGTACGCCCGCGCCGGCGGGAGATCGGTGTCGAGTTCGTCGCTGGTCCAGCCGAGCGTCGCGAGCACCTCGTCCACCAGTTCATCCGGCGCCGGCAGGTGACTCGGCTCGACCGAGGTCAAGGACGCTTCGCGTTGGTGGCCGAGACTCTGCACAACGACTGGCACATCACCGGCCATCGTGCTCAGCAGGTAGCGACCATCGCCGGACAGCTCGCCCAGAACAACCCCGGTCGCAATTGTTGCGTGGCCACAGAAGGTCACCTCGGCAAGCGCGGAATAATACCGGATGATGCGCTCGCTCCCGGTGGTTGGTGCGACGAACGCCGTCTCGGAATAGCCGACCTCGCGGGCGATGCGTAGCATTTCCTCCGGCTCGGGGAGCAGGTCGCCGACCCAGACGCCGGCCGGGTTGCCGCCAGACGGCGTCGTCGTGAAGGCCGCGAGACGGAAGAGCTGTCCGGACGGTGCCGTCACCGGATCAGACCTTCACCGCGATCGTGCGCCACTTCCCCTGGTTGAAGCGCCACATCCCGAGCATCGAGCGAGTGAAGTGCCCGGTGAGGATCGCGATCCAGATGTGCATCGGCTGCAGCGTGGTGAAGTGGCGCACCGTGAAGCAGATGCCGAGGGGGATGATGATCTGCGACACAACGGAGATATAGAACGGGCTTCGGGTGTCGCCCGTCCCTTGCAAGCCGCCCGTGTAGGCGAGCGCCGTTGAAATGAAGATGCCGCTGACCGAGAGCACCCGCAGCAGATGTACACCGATCTCGACCGCCTCGGGATCATTCATTCCGAAGATGCCGAGCAGCTGTCGTGGAATCAGCAGGAAGGCCAGCCCGATGGTGCCGGCGCCCATGGCACCGAAGCGGGCGGCAACCTTGACGCCGGCGGCAGCACGATCGGGCTGGTGGGCACCGAGATTCTGGCCCGCCACGGCCGCGGCCGCACCCATCAGTCCGACAGACGTCCAGGTGATAAAGGAGAAGAGCTGCGAATACGACACGGCATACGCAGCCTGGGCTGCAGCACTCGCAGCCAACGAGCCGATGAAGCCGAGCATCAGAACACCGCCGATGTTCATCGCAATGCCCTGAAATCCTGCCGGCAGCCCGAAGCGGAAGAGCTCGCGAATGATGGCCCAGTCAGGGCGATACCCCATCCCCTTCGGAAACGACACCACCCAGCCGCCGTGGTAGAGCTTCCAGATGCCGTACGCACCCACGAGGCCCGAGGCGATTGCGGTTCCCATCGCCGAACCCTTCACGCCGTACGCGGGGATGGGACCCCAGCCTTGAATCAGGATGATGTTGAGAATGATGTTCCCGATTGTCATTGAGATGCCAAGGATCATTGGGGTCCGCGCGTCGCCGGCGCTACGCAGCGCGCCACCGAGCATGTAGAAGAGCAGCATCCCCATACTGTAGACGAACATGATCCGGAGGTACGGCAGCGCAAGCGCCTGCACGCCCGGTGCAGCATTCACGAAGTTGAGCAACACGGGTGACAGGAAGTACCCCAGCGGCGCCAGTACGCCCAGGGAGAGCAGGATCGCCGTGAGGAAGGCCTGATAGACGGTGCGATCGGCATTGAGATGATCGTTGGCGCCAGCAAAGCGCGCGACCAGCACGCTCATTCCGGTGAAGAGCGACATGATGAACGAGACGACCATGATGAAGATCTGGTTCGAGACACCGATGGCCGCATTGCCCTGGTACCCGACATAGTGGCCGACCAGGATATGGTCGATCATCCCCTGCATCCCGCCGATGATGTTGGTGATCATCGCTGGCCACGCCAGCTTCCAGATCGCCGCGGGGAGTGGCCCTTCGATGATCGACCGATCGAACTTCCGGTCGGGTCGCGCCGTGGGTACGGCCGCGGCCGACGGAACGGCGAGCGCTGGGGCGACGGCGGAAGCAGCGGGTTCAGTCACGGGTTCAATCTACTCGTCCCCTCGCAGGGGAGGCTTGGGGAGATCATTGGTTGAGCCAGAATCCGGTAAGCTCCGGCAGGGCCGCCAGTAATTCGGCCGGGGGCATCCCCGCAAAATCGTGGAAATCGCGGACCAGGTGCGACTGATCAGCATAGCCGCACTGCGCTGCCACCCGGGCGAAGCTCCCCGGGTCGTCGCGACGAGCGGCGAAGACGCGCTGGAATCGCGCGATCCGTGTCAGCAGCTTGGGACTGACCCCCACCTCACGCGCGAAGAGGCGCTGCAACGAACGGAGCGTCAGGCCCTGCGCAAGCGCCAGTTCGTCGCAGCGGAGATTGCCGTGCGCCAGGAATATCGCGCGGACAGCGGCAACGACCCGGGCATCCGGCATCGGGGCATCTGTCGCGAGGGTCGTGATCGCCGCATCCAGTATCGCCACACGTTCGCTCGCGGAATCGGCGGCGGCCAGCTGCTCGGCGACCGGGAGCAGTACGCCATCGCGCAGGGAATTGATTCCCACCCACTGGTCGGTCAGCTCCGCCATGCAGTCGTGCAGTATGGCCGCACCATAGGGCTCGAAGCGCACCGCGATGAGGTCGCTCCGTCCGGTAGCACGCACCAGCATCGGTCGGGTGATCTGCCCCACCAGGAACGCCGCCGGCTGGCGGACAGTTCGTCCATCCGGCTCAAGGTGGTCGAACGAATCGCCGAGATTGAAGATCAACTCGGGCGAGCCATCAGGGAGGGCCGGATCGGCACTCTCGCCGACACTCTCGCCCCGCAGCTGCCAGTAGCAGCGAACGAACGACCGCGGTACCGGACTGGGCAGGAACTCCTGATACTCCATCATCAGGATGCCTTCCGCGGCTGTCGCAATTGTCCAAGCCGCTGCGCCGAAGCGCCACTATGCTTGCTCCGGTTCACTTCGTCACCCCAGACACGGCGAAAACATGAAATCGATGCTCGTAACATCCCTGCTCCTCGGCACCCTGGTCCACTCCGCTCGTGCCCAGGGGAGCGCGGATGTCGCCCGCCTCGGCTGGATCGCGGGCTGCTGGGAACAGCGCTCTGGCACGCGCGTCTCCCACGAACAGTGGATGGCACCGCTCGGCGGCATGATGATGGGGATGAATCGCACGGTCGCCGGCAATGTGGTCCGCTCCTGGGAACAGCTGCGAATCGAGGTACTCAACGGCAAGGCCGCGTATGTGTCGCAGCCCTCGGGGCAGACGCTTGCGTCCTTTCCCGCAACGTACGTGAGCGACACGATGGCGGTGTTCGAGAACCCGCAGCACGACTTCCCCACGAAGATCATCTACCGGAAGGCGGGCGCAGACTCGTTGCGCGCCCGCATCGAGGGCCCGCAAGGCGGCACCACGCGCGGCATCGATTTCCCGATGAAGCGAGTGCGCTGCGGCACCTAGTTGCCGCGCTCGGTTGCGATGCGTTTGGCGACGGCAGCGCGGGCCGTGACTACATACCGTCGACAGGCCTCGGCGTCCACCAGCCGGTTGCCAGCAACACGCTCCCAGAGCATCGACGCCGAGGGATGCGGCGTGATCAGGACGTCGCACCGCAACCGTTCGAGCACCCGGAACCCACGCTCGAAATCCGCCAGTGCCTCGGGATAGCTCGTGTTGTTGGTGAAGTGAAAGTCGTCGGCCGAGACCGGTGTTTCACTGTCGGCATAGACAAGGTCACGGCAGATCGCTCCCTCACACGAGCGCCACGACCAGCTGGTGCCTCCAGGCGTGTGCCCGGGAGTGGCGTGCGCGATGATCTCGAGGGTCCCGACGCGCAGCGTATCGCCGTCGGCAAAGGTGCGAACCTCAGTCACCGGCGGATACGGCAACGCTGTTCCGAACTGGGGATCGTCCGGATTCGGCAGCCCCCGACGGAGCACAGCTGCGGAGGCCGCGCTCGCGGCTACTGAAGCCCCCGACACGCGCTGAATTGCGGCGATGCCACCCGCGTGATCGGAGTGCGCGTGGGAATTCAGGATGAGCTTGATATCGCTCACGTTGAAACCCAGCTGTTTGACGTTTGCCAGAATCTGCGACGCCGATTCCGGCAGCCCGCCATCGATCAGGATATGTCCCGCCGGCCCCGTGATCAGGATCGCACTCAGCCCGCGAGTGCCGACGTACCAACTGTTGCCGGTGAGCTTGAACGGCGCGGTCGGAATATTCCAGGTGGCGCAATTGGCACAGAGCGCGGGTGGATATGGCGTCGGTGGAGTCAGCAGCGTGGCCACCAGCGGCAGTGACACCACGCGATAGGCGGGACGGTACGCCGCCTCGAATCGAGGGGAGTGATCCACCGCCGGGAAATGCGCCGCCTCCCACCGCCGTCCCTGCGCAGTGACGCTGTCGGCATCCCACCTGACCTGGCCGTCGTGCGCCAGCGCGACCACCGCACGAATCGCGCAGCGGAGCGCGGTAGTATCCGCCGTCGCCGTCCGCGCGGTCGCGACGAATGCCGTCACGACCTCGGAGGGAGCTCTGCCGGTGGCGCGCCACGGTCGCAGGTGAATCCGGGCGAACGCCCCATTCGCGCCAAGTGTATCGACCAGCGGCTCCGCGGGGCCGTCGCCGAGCGAGGCCCATTCGCGCGTCATCCAGCGGGCTGGCTCGAGCGGGTCACGCACCGCGTGTTCACTCCCCAGCGTGGCCTGCTGCAGGAGCTTGAACGCATCGACCGGTTCCATTGCCGGATACCGCGCCAGGTGGGCCAGCGTCAGGGCGGCCCATCGGCTGTCGGGGCCGCAATCGACGGAGCGACTGCAGGCGGTGATGAGCAGCGTGAGGCACCATGGTGCGCATCGGCGAAGCGCGCGGCGAGTACGATCGAGGGCGCCCAGAGTGTACTCACGGCTGAAGTAGAGAGAGGAGCGGTTCGCAACACGGAGATGCGCGGGCGTACCTGACGACCCGACACCCATGATACCTGAAGGCGCCCGACGAGCGAAAAGGCTTCTTACGGCTCGCTGACCAGGAGGAACGGATGCAACCCCCAGCGGGCGCCACGCCTGGCCCTCACGGCCTGGGAAGAACGCCAGCCCGTCGGTTGTCGATGAAGCGATGGAATCGAATGTGGCGGAAGCCCTGGCTATCGACCACAGTACCGAGCAGGCCATCTGCGTCAATCTGATTGATTTCGAATCCGGGCGGGAGCGCAACATCCCCTTCCCAATGGCCCGCGGAGTCAAAGACACTCGCCTGAACCCGCTCTCCGATGTCATTCTCGCCAAATGTCGCCCAGAGTCTGCCGTCACCGGCCAGCCATACACCCGAGACCGGCGGTCGCACGCGCGATGTCGACGTCTCGAGCAGGCGGGCACGAAATCGGTCTCGCGTCGCGGCCGGCCGCAGGCTCAGGAAGGCGGCAGCGGCCTTGTCGAATTCCGCTGATGAAATCGTTCGGGGTAACGTCGAACGCCGCACGATCTGCTGCAGGATCCCATTCGCAGAGTAGATCCGAACCTCGAAGCGATCGCCCGCAGCGAACGCGATCCGACCGGCACGCTGATGGTAGCCTGGGACTGGCGTGAACAACGGGTTCCCGAATGTCCAGGTTGGTTCGATCGGATGCCGCATGCGAAGCACCCCCGGGTAGCTGAAGAGGGAGTCCCACTTGCCGCCGCCGACGGGCGCTCGAAATAACGTCACCTGGGAACGAATGGCCGGCTGCGTATCATCTCGGTGGTCGGACCTTGAAGACTCGATGAGAAGCGAGCCATCGTCGAACACACCGGTGATCCAGCCGCCCGGTCGCCCGGGAGCTTGGGCGAAATGGGAGAAGGAGAGGAAGGCTCCGTCCGGGTGCCAGCGCTGCACCCGTTCCGTGCCGGGTTCATAGGTCACGAGGGTATCGCCCGGTCCCTGGAAGACAAAGCCCAATCCCTCGAATTCCCCCGGGCCGGACCCGCGACGGCCGACGGTGCGAATCCAGCGTCCCGCTCCATCGAACAGCCGCATCTCCGTCGTCGCCCAGCCCGCCGCTACAAGAGCACCATTCGCCAGCCTGATCACCGAGAGCGGTGACGTGGCGAACTCACTACTGGAGCCGGCGGCAGGGCCGACATCGAGAGTCGGCGCGGAATCGATTGAAAATGCAATTCCAGCGGGCGACCGGCTCTCGGCAATGCTGATTCCTGCACTATCGTGGACCACGCTGGTGGCACCTCGGGATCCACCACACCCGGCCACGCAGATCGCCGCGACGAGGCGCGTGCCGACATGGTATCTCATCGACCCCACGGCTTACGGCTCCGTTACCGTGAACACCGGATGCAACTCCCAGCGCGCCCCGGGGCTCGAGTTGCATCGGCCATGGTCGTTGGAGTTGCGGTGCCAGCCATCGTAGAACGCGGCACCGACGAACCTCACCCTCACGGCAGGAGTGACATCGCCGTTCGACGCCAGATTCGAGGCATCGAGCAAGACCTCGAGCGCTGCCCGCGCGTCGGCGTATTCGCCACCGTGCTCGGGATCGGGAATCTCGGCGATGATGCAATTCCCGACCGCCGCACTCTTCGTCGCGGTAAACTCGATGTGCCAGTCGCCGTCCTCCTCGTGTTTCTTGACGCGGCGAACCCAGCCCGTCACCTCGTAGGCGCGCAGTTCCCTGCCACCACGATCCGCGCACAACGACCCGAGATCGCGACCGATCTCCGCACCAGGCCAGCCGAGCATCGTCGTCACAGTGGTGTGAGTCGGAGGCTCGGTGACATCGGAATGATCGACCTTCGCGGCCCAGCGGTAGTACTTCTCGCCGCCGCAGAGCGGATGTCCGGTGGATCCGTCGGCGGGGTGAAAATCGAGCGCTGGTTCATCGGGGTCACTCAGGACGAGATAGTGACCGTGCACCCAACCTTCATCGCCCGAGGGAAGCGCCACGTGAAAGAAGCCGGCGGCAGCGACCTCGGTCGAGAGGAGCGACACGTGGGCGTTCTTCGCGAGCACTTTGAGGATGCTGTCGTCGAGCGTCGGGCCGGCACGGAGGCGCACGCGCTCGGTGGTGCGAGCCTCCTGTGGCAGAAGCCGTGCTGTGCCGGCGCAGAGTGCCAGCACGAGCAGCGATGACACCCTTCGCGCGATCACCGGAACTCGACCTCGCCTTCGATTTCGACCGGAATCCGGAACGGCAGCTCGGCCATCCCGACTGCACTGCGCGCGTGGGCGCCAATCACCGGCCCGAAGAGTTCAAGAATGAGATCGGAGCAACCGTTGATCACGAGCGGCTGTGACGTAAACCCGGGGGCCGAGTTGACCATACCGAGGAGTCGCGTCCAGGCGGTGATGCGGTCGAGATCACCAAGCGCACGCTGCAGCGAGCCCAGCAGGGAGAGTGCGACGAGGCGCGCCGCGTGCTGTCCCTGTTCGAGGGTGAGATCGTGGCCGACTTTCCCCAGTGGTTCCGCGATCGAGCCATCGGGATTCTGGGGACCGTGACCGGAGATGATCGCGCGCTGGCCGACAATTCGCACCATCTCGAATGGCAGGACCACCCCGGGAGGTGGCGTGAGCGGCGCCGGGAGCACCAGCCCCAGGGCGAGCAGGCGTTCCTCGATACGGCTCACGAGTTACTCCCGGCGCTGATGAGGGTGGCGAACTTTTCCAGGTCGATATTGCCGCCTGAGACAATCACGGCGATCGGCCCGTTGCCCGCCTTCCCGGTGAGCGCGGCGGCAAGGGCGAGTGCGCCCGCTCCCTCGGAGACCACGCGTGCGCGCGATGCCAGGAGGCGCATCGCTGCGCGCGTCTCTTCGAGCGTGACCACCACATACTGATTGACCAGCGGCGCGATCCGCTGCCACATCCGCGGCAGCATTGACTTCCCTCCCGCGCCATCCACGAATGATGCGCGCCAGCCGGGAAATGGCTGGGGTATCCCGGTGGCTGCGGTGAGCGCGGCGGGAGATCCGGTCTCCGGCTCCGAACCGACCAGGGCGATCTCCGGTCGCAGCGTCTTGAGGACGCTGCCGATCCCGGCGATGAGTCCGCCACCACCGATCGGTGCGATCACGGTCGCGATATCGGGCGCATCCTCGAGAATTTCGAGGGCGATCGTCCCGTGCCCGGCGATGAAGTCGTGATGATCGAAGGGATGGATGAAGGTGCCCGCGATCCCCTCGAACTGGTGCTCTTCCATCGCCTGCCACGCGACATCAAACGGCACCGGTACGACCCGGGCGCCCAGCTCCCGCATCCGGTCGAGCTTCGCCACCGGTGCCGACTCGACTGCGACCACGGTGCAGGGAATTCCGGCGGCACGCGCCGCCCAGGCGACTCCCTGCCCCGCGTTCCCGGCACTCACCGTCCAGACACCGCGATCTCGCTCCGCCGGAGAGAGGAGGGCCACCGCATTTGCGGCGCCGCGCAGCTTGTAGGAGTTGATCGGTTGCAACGTCTCGAGCTTCACGAGGATCTCGGGGAAGCCGGGGCCGAGATCGAGTGGCACCAGCGGCGTCCGGAAAACGGTGCCGGCGATCCGGTCGCGGGCGGCAAGGATCTCATCCAGCGAAATCGGTCGCACGGCGGGGAGCGCGTGGCTCACAGTTGCGGTCCAGCGGTAGAGAGGCCTCGCCCGACCAGGTAGCCGATTCCCGCGCCGAGGAGTGCGAATCCCACCGCAGCAATCGAGGCATACGAACCGGTCGCCATCACATTCATCACCAGCACGGGCACGCCCACCCCGAGTCCGATGAGCCAGGCCCACCGCGGCTGCATTGCCGCGAGCACCAGCGACGAGAGGAGCACCGCGCCGACAGTGACGCCGGTGTCGTCCCAGGTCGGCTGCGAATCGAAATGGCCGATCACGCTGCCAGCCGCAATGGCACAGGCAACACCCAACCACACCGGGAGTTTGCGCATCAGTGAGCCCGCTTGGCGGCGGCCAGGGTGAGCGATCTAACTCGCAAACGGATTCTCATCGGCGCTCGGCCCATAGATCCCCGGGACCGGCACATCGAGCAGCCGGAGGTAGACAATCAATTCGCCACGATGATGATACCAGTGATTCAGCATGATCGACCGGATCATCTGATAGCGCGGCATCGTGAGCAGCGTCTGGCCGTTCATCGTCATTCGCCACTCGGCATCGAGCCCGGCATCACCCCACTCATTCAGGAAATTGATGGCCGTGGCCGCACTCTGCTCCAGTACCGCAAACAACTCTTCGCGCGAGGTGGCCTCGTGCAGCGGGACCACCGGCACCTCCGCCACCAGCTGACTCGCCAGCGTAGCCACGCCACCCGGAACATTGGCAACGTGCATTGCGAGCTGTCCCAGCGACATCGACTTCGGGTGTGGCTTCCAGCTGAGTTTCTCTTCGGGCACCCGCTCGAGCACCCGCTTCGTGGAGCCGACTTCCTGGGTGAATTCGGCAATCAGTCGTTCGTGCAATTGCATCAGCCCTGTTCTCACTCTGTAAAAGGTTACTTGCTGGTGGCCAGTGGATGGTCGACGCCCCAGGCATCGCGAGAGACGCGCCACTTTCCGTCGGCATCGTGGTGGTAGAGGATGAGGCCCCAGCCGGTGTCTTCCATCGGCGTGCCACCGGCAATCGGGGTATCCACCGACTTGTAGTTGTAGCGCTCGATGGCCCAGTCGCCAGCGACCTTGAACTCCTGCGACGGCTTGTCCCAGTGCGTCTTGTACGCCTTGAGATAGCCACCGACCCAGGCCATCGCGGCCGCCTTGCCGACCACTGGCGGCAGGTTTCCGGTCATGAACACCACATCCTCGGCCAGCATCGCGCCGAGCGAGTCGATGTTGTTCGAGTTGATCGCGTTGATGTAGGCGTCGTGCGTCTGCTGCTTGATGGCGATCGTATCGACGGCAGCCGCGCCAGTGCCGGCAGCCGGCCCGGGGGCCGGTGCGGCGCAGGCGGCCAGGGAAGCAACGAGGAAAAGCGAACCAGGGATAAGGCGCATTGAGGCATCCTCAAATCAGGGTCTTTCGGACTTGTCTTGGGAGAAGTCAGCCGCGCCCGTTCAGGCTCGCAGCCTTGGTTTGAAGGTACTCCCTCTCCGGTAGACTCGTGGTGCGCTCGGCCGCCCTGCGGTAGCAGTCTACCGCTCCGGCCACGTCCCCGGCGCGCTCGAGCAGATGGCCCCGGACGGCGTCGAGGCGATAGTGCCCCGCCACGCGTGGGTCGCCTGCGACCTCATCGAGTTCTTGCAGCCCTGCCGCGACACCCTCCACCATCGCGAGCGCGATCGCGCGATTCAGCGCGACCATCGGATTGTCGGCCAGTCGCATCAGCACGGTGTAGAGCGCGAGGATCTGGGGCCAGTCGGTGACCTCGACCCGCTCCGCCTCGTCGTGGAGCAGGGCAATCGCGGCCTGCAGCTGATATGGCCCGACCTGCCCCCGCGCAAACGCCGTCGTGACCAGCGCACTGCCCTCGGCAATCTGCGCCCGATTCCAGAGCGCCCGATCCTGTACGTCGAGCGGAATCAGTTCGCCGAGTGGTCCGGTGCGCGCTGCACGCCGCGCATCGGTGAGCAGCATCAACGCCAGCATTCCGGCAACCTCGGCATCATCGGGCAGCAGCTGGTGCAGCGCCCGCGTCAGCCGGATCGCTTCATTGGAAAGGTCCGTTCGCTGCAGCTCCGCCCCGATGCTGCTGCTGTATCCCTCGCTGAAGAGCAGATAGAGCACGTGCAGCACGGCGCCGAGTCGGGCGGCGCGTTCGCCATCCGTCGGCAACGAAAAGCCCGCGCCCGAGAGCCGGATGCTCTGCTTGGCGCGGGAAATCCGTTGGGCCATCGTCGCTTCGGGCACGAGGAACGCCTTGGCAATTTCGGCGGTCGTCAGCCCGCCCACGGCCCGCAGGGTAAGCGCGATAGCCGACGACGATGAGAGCGCCGGATGACAGCTCATGAAGAGCAGAATCAGGGTGTCGTCCTGCTCGACGCCAAGACTCTCGTCTGGCGGCGGCGCAAACGGCTCGAGCGCGGCCTGCTCGCGCGCGACAATCCCCTCCCGCCGTCGACGTGACGACTCGCTCCGCAGCTGATCCGCGAGTCGTCGCATCGCGACGTGGTAGAGCCAGCCGCGGGGATTGTCGGGGACTCCGGCCACCGGCCACTGCGACGCAGCTGCAATGAGTGCCTCCTGCACGGCATCCTCCGCCGCCGCGAAGTCGCCGTGACGGCGGGCCACCACACCAAGCACCTGCGGTGCAAGCTCCCGCAGGAGTTCCATCAGGCGTCCGTGGGCGGACCGCTCATGACCTGGCGCACTTCGACGGCCATGTTCAACGGAGCGCCGCCTGGGCCAGGGGCCGCCGAGATCTGCGCCGCCAGTTGCCACGCCCGCTCGGGGGTGTCGACCTCAACGATCCAGAAACCAGCGAGGTATTCCTTCGATTCCGGAAAGACCCCATCGGTAATCGGGGAACCATCGCTCGCCGCGCGAATCACCCTGGCCTCCGCGGGTGAGGCCAGCCCTTCCCCAGCGATCATTTCGCCGGCGGCCGTCAGTGTCTTGTTGAACGACATCATGAAGGCGATGTGGGCCTTGAAGTCTTCGGGCGACCAGTTGTTGATATGCCATCCCTCGGTGCCCCCCTTGGGGGCATTCATCATCAGCATGAACCGCATCTTCGGGTCTCCTGTGGGTTTCGGCGCCGGTGGTGGCGCTGGTATGGAGGAGTCGGAGCTGTCGCGGACTTCTCGACATCACCCCGGAAGCTACCGGGTCCCCACTGGCTCCCGCCTCTTGTTCCCGGGTTGCGGCCGTCTCATACTTGATCAGTCAGACTCTGCGCAGACTCCCCACCCCCGGCGGCTCCAATGAAGAATCGTGACGGCAAGACGGCCTGGCCGATGATCCTCGGACTCGTGGTCCTGGTCGCGGCGGGGAGCTACCTCCTCGGCCAGAAGCGGATCAATCCGCTCGACTGGTTCAGCCGCCCGGCTGCCGCCGAGGAACCCGCCGCGATCGCTGCGAAGTTCAAGGCCCGCTGCGCGGCCGACGGGGCGAAGAAGATCAGCTGCTACTCCGCCGGCTTCGACTCGCTCGCCGTGGCCGGCAAGGTCAAGCTCGCGATGCAGTCGCTGGAGCGCCTCAAGACGATCGACCCCGATGCCGCCCCCAACGGGCACGTCTTTGCCCACGGCATCGGCATCTCGGCCGAGAAGGGCGGCGGCGAGATCACCACGATCTTCGGGCAGTGTGACGAGAGCAACGAGTCCGGCTGCTACCACGGCGTGCTGCAGGCCTACTTCAGCGCCGCGAAGTCGGTGACTGCCGTCGAGGTCAACGCCGTCTGCGCGCCGTTCCGCATCAAGGAATCCGATCGTTGGCTGCTCTTCCAGTGCGTCCACGGTGCGGGGCACGGGCTCACGATGTATTACGGTCACGATGTCCCGCGCGCCCTCAAGGACTGCGACTACATGCCGGACGAGTGGGGGCGTCGCTCGTGCTACGCCGGCGTCTTCATGGAAAACATCGTCAATCAGCAGTCGAAGACGGCCGAATCGCACGGCCTGATGTCGCACGAAGGAATGCATATGGAAGGGATGGCGGGCGGCGCGAGCGAACCGTTCAAGGCGCTCGACAAGAACGACCTCCTCTACCCCTGCTCGGTGATGGCGGAGCGATACCTCTTCTCCTGCTACGAAATGCAGACGGCGGCGATCCTCTACCAGAATGGCGGCAACATCGGCAGTGCCGCGAAGACCTGTGACACCGCGCCCAAGGCGATGCGCTACGTCTGTTACCAGAGCCTCGGTCGCGATATCAGCGCGTTTGCCCTCAACGACAACGCCCGCGCGATCTCGATGTGCAATCTCGGCACCGACAGCTATCGCCCCTGGTGCTTCTTCGGGCTCGCCAAGAGCTACGTCAACAAGAATGCCAAGCCCGACGACGGGATCGCGCTCTGCAAGGCAGTGACTGAGGTCAATGCGAAGCTCAAGTGCTACGAGGCCGTGGGCGAGATGATCGGCACGCTGCGCGCCGAAACGGCGCAGCGGCAGGCAGCTTGTGATACTGGTGAGGCGGCCTACCGCGAGGCGTGTCTCTACGGTGCCCGCGTGGCATATCAGCCACCCGACGCACTCGCCAAGTTGAACAGCGCCGCAGCGGCCGACTGACGGCGCCCGCGATGCGCGGTGCTCGCTCGCGGGCGCTGGCGCTCGGAGCCATCGGCGCGATTACCGCCGTCGCGGTGTCGGCGCGCTATGCCGTCTCGGGATATCACGCCGCGCTGCCGCTCCTCCTCGTGGGCGCGGTGGCGCTGGTCGCGGCGGCACTACGCACCAGCACACCGGCGCAGCCGAGGGTCACTCCGCTCCGCCACGACATCATCGCCATTGCCCTCGTCACCCTCATCGTGCTCCCGCTCTACTGCTGGCGGCTCTACACCACGCCGTGGCAGGTCAACACCGATGAAGTCACCATCATGTACGTCGCGCGTCAGCTCCTCCACGCACGCGACACCGACCCGCTCGGACTGAGCTGGTACTTCGGTTTTCCGGCCGGCATCTTCGTGGTGTTCGGCTGGCTGGCCGAGCGGCTCGGCGGCATCGACCTCTATCATTTCCGGGTAATTCACTCGCTCTTCGGGGTCGGCTCGGTGCTGCTGGCCTATGGACTCTGCCGCCAGTTCACCACCCCGCTGCGCTCGGCCACGGTTGCCCTCATCCTGGGAGCCAATCATTCGCTGATCGGCATCAGCCGGATGGCGATGCGCGACAACACCGGACTCTTCCTCGAACTGCTGTCGCTGCTCCTGTTCGTGCACGGCTTTGTCCGGCGTTCCAGCGGCTGGCTCTTCCTCGGTGGTGCCGCAGCGGGACTCACCTTCTACACCTACTTCCCTTCGCGCATCACGCTGGTGATCTGGGGTGCCACGCTTGGTGCTGCCTGGCTCGTGCGACCGAACCGCGCATTGTTCCGGCGCGTGCTGATCGCGGGTCTCGTCTCGGTGGCGGGGTGGGCAGTTGTGGCGGCGCCGGTGCTGATCGCCAGCAACAAGCATCAGGCCCAGGCCTACGGCTACCAGCGGCAGCAATTTCTCTTCTACCCAGAAGGCCGCCTGCTGGAACAGCAGTGGACCGGAACCCCAACGCCGGCCGCCGCGTGGAAAGCCAACATCCGTCAGGGGCTCGGCACCTTCAACGGCAAAGTGCATGACCAGGGCTACATCTATCCCAACCTTGGCCACGGCTTCACTGACCGGATCACTGGTGTGCTGCTTTGGGTCGGCGTCGTGGTCGCCGTCGGCACGCTCTATCGTCGGCGAGATGAAGCGCTCGCTGAACTGCTTGCGCTCACCGGTTTCCTCTCGCTCTACCTCGCCTTCGCCTTCGTGATCACCAAGGCACCGAACTACACCCGGCTGCTCGTGATCCTCCCGTTCGTCGCGTGGCTCGCGGGGAGCGGTCTCTGGTGGCTCGCCGAATGGGTGAGTCGGCGGGTAGGCGCCGATGGAGCGGGACGCACGCGGGTCGCGAATGCAGTTGCGATGCTGGCGGTGGCCACGATTCTCGTGGTCAACGCGCGGATCTTTGGCGACTTCGCCGCGCGCGGCGTGGCCGAGGGAAATGATGTCGGGAGTACCGGCAGACTGGTCGCGGCGCGGCGGGGCCAGCCGGGACAAGCGTGGATTCTCGCGGCGGACAAAGCCCATCCCTACTACAGCTGGGGTGAGAGCTGGCAGTGGCAGAGCTGGCTCGCGTTCTTTGCCGATAGCAGTCAGCTGGTACGGGTTGTCTCGCCCGACTCACTCAACGGGCCGGCCCTGCCGCCGCGATTCACGCTGCTGCTCTCACAGGGCGCGTGGGCCGAACAGGAGTTGCGCTTCCGGGCAACCCATCGCGTCGATTCAGTCGTGTCGGTGCTCCCCGGCGGACGGCTGCTCGCCGTCGAGGTCACCCCCGCGCAGTAGTTCAGCTTTCCGGCGCAGCAGGTAGCGTCGGACCGCCGGGTCATGCGCGAGTCCGATGGCGTTGTCATACGCTGTCGCTGCACGCTCGACCCGCCCGATCCGACCCAGCAATTCAGCCCGAGTCGCCCAGTAGGGCTGGTATTCCGCCAGTCTGCGGTCGCTGCTCGCATCGGGCATCGCACTCAGCCCTGCTTCGCCCCCATCCACTTCAGCGACCGCCAGCGCACGGTTGATGGCGACGACAGGAGAAGGGTGCAGCGCGAACAGTGCGTCGTAGAGCTGCAAGGCTTCGATACGGTTGTCCACGCGTGCAATCCTGCGAGTCGCGTGGGCCGACTGGAGCGCGGCCTCGAGTTGATACCGTCCGGTGTTGCCGCACGACGCAGCGTGACGAAGTGTCGCCTCGGCCTCCCGCATCAACACCAGATTCCAGCGAGTGGCATCTTGTGCCGCGAGCGGCACGAAATCGCCGACTCCGTCGCGCCTTGCCAGACGCCTCGCGTCCACATGCAGCAGGAGCGCGAGCAGCCCGAGCGCCTCCGGCTCATCGGGAAGCAGGTCGGTCACGATGCGGGCAAGAAAGAGGGCCTCATCCATCAGGTCCCGACGCACCGGATCCGATCCTTCGGGATCGCCCCATCCCTCGGAGAACGCCGCATAGATCGCGTCGAGGACGCTCTCAAGCCGCGCGGGGAGTTCCTCGCGTTCAGGAATGGCGAATGGAATCCCGGCGTGCCGAAGTTTCTCCTTGGCCCGTACCAGCCGCTTCGCCATCGCAGCGGGTGAGGTCAGGAAGGCGGAGGCGATGGTGCGCGCCTCGAGCCCGAGCACCACTTGCAGCATCAGCGGCGCGCGAATCCCCGGCTCGATGGCAGGATGCGCGGCGGCAAAGAGGAGCGCGAGGCGGCAATCGGGAATCTCCTGAGCGTCCTGGTGCTGCAGCAGTTCTTCGGTGAGCAGCAGCAACTGCGGGGAGGCCAGCGTCCCGGTCTGCTCCCGCCGCACGGCATCGATTGCCTTGCGCCGTGCCACCGTAAGCAGCCATGCCTCGGGATTGTTCGGCACGCCGTGCTGCGGCCAATCGACCAGCGCGGCGGCGAACGCATCGGCGAGCGCGTCTTCCGCGGCCGGGAGATCGTGGCCGCGTGCGACGAGCAAGGCGACCAGTTTGCCATAACTGCGCCTGGCGACTGCGTCGGCGGCATGATGCGCCTGCCGATCGCCTTGCTCGGGAATCACGGAGTTACCGCGACGGCTCGTAGCAGTTGAAAAGCTTTCCGCTCGCGAAGGCCCGGGTACTCGCGAGTTTCAACTGCCGGGGCGACGAAAGGCCATCGAACATCGTCCGCCCGCTGCCGATCGCGATTGGATTCACGACCAGCTGGTATTCGTCGATCAGCGATTCCTGCGCGAGTTGCGCGACGAGCGTGCCGCTCCCGAGGATCACGAGATCGGGGCCGATCTCGCTCTTCATCTGGCGGACCGCCGTGGCCAGCCCGCCGCGAATCACCCGGGTGTTGTGCCACTCGGCCCGCTCGAGCGTGCTCGAGAAGACGATCTTCGGCATGCTGTTCATCCCCGCGGCCACCACCGGATTCATCTGCGCTGCGGCTGGTGTCGGCCAGAAGGCGGCCATCAGCTGATAGGTCACTCGCCCGAAGAGCAGCTCACCATTGCTCTCGGCATTGCCGGCAACGAAGGCATCGAACTCCGGATCGGGGGGGCCGCTGTGTGCCCAGGAGAAGTCACCATTGGCGCCGGTGAAATAGCCGTCGATGGTCACATTGTTGAATACGCTCAGTTTCCGCATGGTGTCTCCGCAAGACGGCCGGTCGGTTTCACCCTGACACCGGTTCGCCATCGATGAAGCGCTGGACTACCGGATTTTCCGATCGTTCCATCAGGGGCCGGACTTCCACGACACCGTGAATCGAGGTGGGCGAGCGCGCGGCCCAGAGCAGCGCGGCATCGAGGTCAGCCACCTCGATGATGTGGAAACCCGCGAGCTGCTCCTTCGCCTCGGCATACGGCCCATCCAGCACGCGATGCTTGCCATCGACCGTGCGCACCGTGGTCGCCGAATTCGTGGGCTGCAACCCGCCGCTGCTCTTGAGCACACCGGCCGTCGTCATCGCGCCGACGAAGGCCTGATACGCGCCCAGCCACCGCGTCTGCTCCTCGGGCGATAACTCCGGCCAGCCGCCCTCGGAGACGTAGTCCAGCAAGATGTACTTCATCGAAAATCCCTCTCAGTCGCGGACGGGCACGCTGCACCGTCCGCATCATGACGGCCGGGGATGGTGCCAATGGACATCTGGAAGAACGGGGCTTCAGCCCGGGGCGATCGCCTCGAGAAAGCGGAGCACCGCACTCTCCTCCCCGCTGAGCCCGTCGCGCACGGCACCGGACTTTGCGGCACCCAGCCACTGCCGGTACAGGTCATCATCCTCAAAGGCACCGAGCACGGCGGGGTGGACATAACTGCGGCGACAAACCGCCGGCGTGTTGCCGAGCTGTTCGGACACTGCCTTCACGGCGGCAACCAGCGCGCTCCGCCCCGGTGGCGCGGGAGTCTCGCGATGTTCGTCGAGTGCCCGTGCAGCCAGCACGGTGCCGGCCCAGGTGCGAAAATCCTTCGCCGTGAACTCCTGGCCTGCTATCTCTCGAATGTAACCGTTGACGTCGCTCGACTCGATCGTCTGGGCGTCGCCGTTTTCGTCGAGATACTGGAAGAGATCCTGCCCGGGGAGATCGCGGCACTGCTGCACCAGTCGCGCCAGCTGACGACTGCGGTGTGAAATGGCGTGGGGCTTGCCGCTCTTGCCGCGAAAGCGGAACTGGATCGTGCTCCCGCTGACTTCGACGTGACGATCCTGCAAGGTGGTGAGGCCATACGACCGGTTGGTACGGGCATACTCCTCGTTGCCGATGCGGATGAAGGTGGCCTCGAGTAACTGGACGATCAGCGCCAGCACCTTCTCGCGCGGAATGCCGTTGCGGCCGAGGTCACGCGAGAGTGCCGCGCGGATTCGGGCGAGGGTGCCGCCAAACGCCAGGGTACGCTCGTACTTGGTGGCATCGCGCACTTCGCGCCAACGAGTGTGGTAGCGCGACTGCTTTCTGCCACGCGCATCACGCCCGGTCGCCTGCAGATGTCCGTTGGGCTGCGGACAGATCCAGACAGCGGTCCAGGCGGGAGGAATTGCGAGGGCCCGGATTCGTTCGAGCGTACTCCGGTCGCGAATCGTCTGCCCCGCAGCATCACGATAGCTGAAGCCGCGGCCACTGCGATGCCTGGTAAGGCCGGGGCGGTCGTCGAGCTGATAGCGCAGCGAGCCGGCCTTCGCCGAGGCTTCGGGTGGATGGAACGGATCGACTGCAGGTGCGGCCATCGGAGACTCCCGCCGAGGAACTGATGGCCGGGGGACGCGCTACCGACCTTGGCGTTGCACCTCAGCACTCAGTGGCTGCGCCGCGGCCGCTGGCGTACCAGCAGTCCCACCACCGCGCCGATCACCATCGCGAGCAAGGTCACCATCGCAATCGCCACGGCCGCACCGGCAATTGAGAAGGTCTCGGTCCTGCCTGGACCAATCTGCCACGAGATCCACCAGCCCACCGTCGCTTCGACCAGTCCCACCACTCCCGCTGCCAGCGCCGCACTTCCTACCGAATTCATCGCCCGCCCCGCGACAAGGGCCACGCCGGCGTAGATGAGCCAGGTGCCATAGATGGCGCGGTAATAGGGAATGCCTAGCGGGCCAGAGCCGAGCGAGGCGGCGAGCTCATAGAGCAGGACAATCACGATGCCGATCACGACGATGCGCTGCCAACGACTCACGTCTGCCACTCCTCGCGAAGAAGATCCGTACCCATCACGCGACGCCGAACAACAGCCAGATGCCGAGTACTCCGATGGCCCAAGCCACCACCTGCGCAAACTTCGCCACCGGCATCCCCAGCACGATCCGTTCGCCGACCAGCGTCCCGACGAGCACACCGATGGTCGCGATGCCAGTCGGCAACCAGTGCGGAACGAGTGCGCCGCCGGTCGACCAGAGATATACCGGCATGCGTGCGGCGTCCACCATCAAACCGGTGGCGGTGGCTGTCGCCACGAACGCTGCTGGCGATAGATCGAACGCCATCAGCGCCGCAGCACGCATTCCACCCTGATTGCCGGCGACACCACCGAAGAGTCCGGACGTGAGACCGAACACCCCGACCAGGATCCCGCGCGGATGCCACCGCCGCGACCAGCCACTGAGCTGCGCGACCGCCGTCAGCAGCAATAGCGAACCAAGCACCTTCGTGAGTGCGCTCGGCCCGAGGCGCGTGTAGAGCAGTGCGCCCAGCAATCCCCCGATCGCACTCAGCAGGCCGAATCCCCGCACCACGCGCCAGTCGATTCGCTGCCGCAACCGCCAGCAGCGAAGCGCGGTGGCGAGCGCGTGGGGAATCGTGACGGCCGCAACGGCGACTCCGGCGCCGAGTCGCGTCGCGAGGAGTGGCGTCATCAGGGAACCGATACCGAATCCCACGACGCTCGCCGTCGCACCGGAGAAGATCGCCGCGAGCAGCACGAGCAGGAGAAACCAGGTCATGCCGACGGACCCCTGTCGCTCTCGGGCTTCAGCTTCAATTGCCAGTATCCCACATCGATCCATGTGCCGAACTTGATTCCCACTTCCTTGAACTGCGCGACCTTTTCGAAACCGAGTCGCTCGTGCAACGCCACACTCGCAGGGTTGGGAAGTCCGATGCCGCCGATCACCAGATGCGTCGGCCCTTCGCGCAGCAGATCCAGGAGCGACTGGTAGAGCGCGGTTCCGATCCCCTTCCCCGTCGCCGCCTGGGCGAGATAGATGGTGCTCTCGACCGAGAAGCGGTAGCCGACACGCGCCTTCCACCGGCTGGCATAGGCATACCCCACCACCACGCCACCCTCCTCGGCCACAATCCACGGCAGCCTCGCGGCGACAACGTCGGCGAGCCGCGCGGCCATCTCGGCGCCGTCGATCGGCTCCTCCTCGAAGGTCACGATGGTGTCGGTGATGTAGTGATTGTAGATCCGCGCCAGCGCGTCAGCATCGGCGAGGGTGGCGGTGCGAATCATCGTGGTACTCGCTCGTGCATCGTCAGACGACAGCCCCGAAGAGCCGCCCGACTCCCGCCGTACACGCCATCGCGACCGCGCCCCAGAAGGCCACCCGGAGTGCGCCGCGCCAGCGCGAGGCACCACCGAGTCCCGCCGCCACGCTGCCGAGAATCACCAGCAAGACGATGGTGCTGGCCACGACGCTGGGGGTGAGCCATTTAAGGGGGACCAGTGCAGTGAGAATCGTTGGGGCGGCGGCGCCTGTCGCGAACGCCGCGGCGGAGGAGAGCGCCGCCTGAATGGGGCGGGCACGCGTGAGCTCGTGGATGCCCAGCTCGTCGCGAGCGTGCGCGCCAAGGGCGTCGTGTGCCATCAGCTGCTGCGCGACCTGAGCAGCGAGTGCCGGCGTGAGGCCACGCTGCTCATAGATGCCGGCGAGTTCGGCAGCCTCGAATTCGGGCGACGTGGCAAGCTCGCCGCGCTCGCGTGCGAGATCGGCCAGCTCCGTGTCGGATTGCGATGACACCGAGACGTACTCCCCGGCGGCCATCGAGAGCGCCCCGGCGGCCAGCCCCGCCACGGCAGCGACCAGCACGGCGGCGGCATCCGGTTGAGCGGCCGCGACCCCGACCACGAGACTGCTGGTAGAGATCAGACCGTCATTCGCGCCGAGTACGGCCGCACGGAGCCAGCCGATCCGGTCACTGCGGTGGGATTCGGGGTGCATTGTGCGCATCGCCCTCGGTACGGGAGTACCAAGGATAGCACGCCACCACCGATCCGCCGACGCTCCTGAGCGCTAGTGCCGCTTGAAGTACTGCACTTCCCGTTCGTGCTTCTCGGCTGCCGCGCGGGTGGCGAAGGTGCCTAGGTTGCGGCGCTTCCCGGTTTTCGGGTTCTTGCGTCGGGAATACAATCGATACTCCCCCGATGCGAGCTTGCGAATCATCACGGGCCTCCGTCATTCCTCGACCTCCCCCCGATGGGGAGTCCATGCTGGGGTGACGATGCCACCCCAGCCGGTTGCACCCGGGCGCTCAACCCAGCTGAACTACGCTCCCGGCACCTCGTCGGTCCCTTCGTTGATCCCTTCAAACAGAATGGTCGAGAGGTACCGTTCACCGGTATCGGGAAGCATCGCCAGGAGCACGGTGCCCTTCGGTGACTTCTCGGCGACCTTGCGTGCCGCCGCGAAGGTACCGCCGGAGGAGATACCACAGAAGATCCCTTCCTTCATCGCGAGCTCGCGCGCAGTGTCGCGCGCCTCGATGTCGGCGACCGTAACGATTTCGTCGTACACCGAGCGATTGAGCACGGCGCCCACGAAGTCCGGAGTCCAGCCCTGGATCTTGTGCGGCGCCCACTCCTTCCCCGACAGCAGCGCGGCACCTTCCGGCTCGGTCACGACGATCCGGATCCCTGGACGCGCCAGCTTGAGGATCTCGCCGGCACCCGTCAGCGTCCCGCCGGTGCCGTACCCGGTAACCCAGACATCGAGCGGCTGACCGGCAAAGTCGCGCAGGATTTCCGGACCGGTGGTGTTGCGATGGTATTCCGGGTTCGCGGGATTCTCGAACTGCCGGGTCAGGAACCACCCGTTCTTTGCGGCAAGCTCTTCGGCGCGCCGCACCATCCCGCTTCCTCGTTCGGCCGCCGGCGTCAGCACGACCTTGGCGCCGAGAATCCGCATCAACTTCCGGCGCTCGATCGAGAACGAATCGGACATGACGGCAACGAAGGGGTATCCCTTGGCGGCGCACACCATGGCGAGCGCGATGCCGGTATTCCCCGACGTCGCCTCGATGACGGTCTGGCCGCGACGCAGCGTACCACGACGCTCGGCGTCCTCGATGATCGCCACTGCGAGACGGTCTTTCACCGAGGAAAGCGGGTTGAAGGCCTCGCACTTGACGTACATCGTAACGTGCGATGGAGCGAGCCGGTTGATCCGCACCACAGGGGTGTTGCCGATGGTGCCAAGGATGCTCTGGTGAATCACACGTACTCCAGATTGTTGGTGGTGAACAGGGGGTGCTTCACTCTGCGTGGCACCCGATGGGTCGCCGACATCGAGGCGGGACCCGCTCAGCTTCAGGGCGAACTCGATCCCCCGATAGTTCCGCTCACAATGGTGATCGGCGACGGATAGCTGATGGGTCCGATCGGCGTGTTGATCGTTGGTGTGGCCTTGATGGTGACCCGGGTCGGGTCCGCCCGCACCCCGGCCACCCCCGCCGCGAGATCGACCAGACTCTCGATCGGGCCGCTGAAAAACTGACGCAGGTTCAGTCGCATTTGCAATGGAATCACCACAGTCTGGCCGGCGGGCAGGGTCAGGCTCGAGTCGAGTGAACCGTTGATCGTTTCCCGGTTATCGAGCAACAGCGTCCAGGCGAGCCGCACCATCGTGGCGGTGGTCCGGTTCTCGGCGGGGTTCTGCGCCCGTACCTCGACCTGGAATTCCAGCGGCACGTTGTTGCTCGCCACGGCCAGGGCAATCCGGCCAACGTCAACCGCGGTGAGGTCGCGGTAGCCGGCGATCCGGCTGAGCGCGACGCCCGCGATCCGCCCATTTCGTACGCCACCAAGTGCGAAGGCGACCCGCCTGAGCGCGGCAATCTGCTGCAACGTGGCGCAGGCGCAGAGCGCGAGCAGGCCGCCGGCCAGCCAGTAGCGGCGCAGTGTTCTTGTCATCGAACGGCTCCGAAGTTTGATCCCGGTCAGGGTCGCCGGAAATGCATGTACCAGTTGGTTTCCCAGTTCACGCCACCGTCCGGCGAAAACGCCTGCTTCCACACCGGACGCGAAGGATCAGTACGATCCCACTGGAAGGTGACGCGCACCGGCGCCCCGGCATGACTGTCTTCTCCCCGGAAGGTGCCGATGGCCCCCTCGAACCGCCCGGCGACCGGAGGACAGAGGCGCCCCGTGCTCGTGTCGACCCAGTAGATCTGCCACTGCTCGTCGGCGAGGTCGAAGAAGCGCATCGAGACACCCTCGTAGAACGGCTCCCCCGCGGTCTGACACTGATCGATGTTCCCCAGCCCGCCGAGGAGCGCCTGCATCACGAAAGGCGTCTCGAACTCGATCCATTCGGTCGATCCGACCAGCCGCTCCCGCAGTCGGCGGTGGTGAATGATCCAGTCACCCTGCAGGAAATCGAAGTCACGTGCGCCGGCTGGCCAGCCGGAGCGGACCTGGTCGGCAATGGGGAAGAGGGGCATCGGCGGGTCCGGCGTGTCGGGGTTCGGGGAGAAATGCCGCTTTCTGGGGTATTGGCGGCAGCAGGCTCCTCAACTCCCGGGATGATAGCACCAAATGCGGCTACCGACTCTTCGATCGTTCTACCGCGGCCTTGGTTTCGTGGCCATCGCGCTGACCTTGGCAGGGTGCGACACAACCCTGACTGCGGGGGGCGGCCATCCCGAGTTCACCATTGCGGTCGGGACGGCAGCCACCGCCGTCACCCAGAGTGGGTCGGTCAGTACCTCCATCAAGGCGACCAGGCTCGATGGGCTGACTGCTGCCATCGGGTACACGGTCACTGGTGCACCGAATGGATTGGCGGCCACCATCGTGACCACGGGTGTCGCCGACAGCCTCACCCTCACGATGACCGCATCGGCCACCGTGACACCGGGCGAGTACGTTCTCGTCGTTCGCGCCACGGCCGGGGATTTCGTCCACGTGAAGGCGATCCGGGTCACCGTCATCCAGGCAGTCACCCCGCCCAACGACAACCCGCCCGCAATCGTCTTCGTCGCGGTGGGGGCCCACACCTGTGCCATCGACGTCGCAGGCAAAGCCTATTGCTGGGGCTACAATGGCAATGGCCAACTCGGCAACAACACCACGTCGCTGGTGAACCCGACGCCAGTGGCCGTGCATGGCGGGATTTCCTTCAAGGAGATTTCCGTATCGCGGGTCGCCGACGTCAGCTGCGGACTCACGTTCGCTGGGGCGGCCTATTGCTGGGGCAGCAACGAAAGCGGGCAACTGGGTGACGGCACGAAGATTCGTCGCCTCGTCCCGACGCCAGTGGCGGGGGGACGGATCTTCAAGAGCCTCGCGGTCGGGAGCACTCACGTCTGCGCCGTCTCCATCGAGGGCACAGCTTGGTGCTGGGGCACCTCCCCGGCAGGGGCCTTCGGCGATGGCAGCACCGGTGAACACCTCACCGCCGTGCCCGTTCTAGGGCTGACGTTCCGGAACATCGTTGCCGGCACCGATTTCACCTGCGGTCTCACCACCACCAACCTCGTGTACTGCTGGGGCCTTGGGCCGAGCGGGCAGCTTGGCAACGGCCTGGCCACGACCAGCACGACGCCGGTGGCGGTATCGGGTGGCAGGGTCTTCCGCACGATCACGGCTGGCATCCAGGCGGTGTGCGGAGTGGACTTTGCGAGCGCCGCCTATTGCTGGGGACTCAACAGCTTCGGCACCCTCGGCGAAGGCTCGAGTGAGACGACGGGCGGACCGGGGAAGCGCGCCGAACCGACAGCGGTCCTCGGGGGACACGCCTTCGTAGACCTGTCAGTTGGTGTCCAGACAAGTTGTGGCGCCGAGGCCGACGGAAAGGGCTTCTGTTGGGGATACAACTTTGGGGCGGTGGGCGACGGAACCGACGAACACCGCTCGACGCCAACCGCAATCGTTGGCGCACTCGCCTTCCGGTCAGTCGTCGCCGGTAGCGGTTTCAGTTGCGGCCTGACTGCTGGAAATGCGGTCTACTGCTGGGGCGACAACACCAGTGGCTCCCTCGGCAATGGCACCACGGCGCCCACGAAGGTCCCGGTGGCGGTGCGCTGGCCCTGACGAGTGTCAGGGGGGCGTTACAGCACGTCGGGCGCGCAATATTGTTCAAGGCCGACCATTCCTCCTAACCCTACCCTTCGCCCCGGCAGCTCAGTCTGGTCTGACTCAACCCGGGGCGAAGTGATGCGCAGCAACCCAGCACCCTGGCAGGCGTCACTCGCCTCGCTCGTCCTGTTGCCAGCCGCGCTCCTCGCGCAGCAGGCCAAACCCGCGATCACCCTGGATCCCTCCACTCGACTGCAGCTTGAGAACGCGCGAGCTGTCTGGGGTGAGTATCGCGGGCGACACGCCTTCAAGCTGGCGCCGCTCGAGGGACACGAGCACGATACCGACCAGGAAATGATGGCCACGCTGGTCGGGTCGGATTTCAGGAATGGCGTGATCGAAGTCGACGTCTCCGGCGCACGTCGCGACGGTTATTCCAAGGCGACCGATGTGAGCGGTTTCAAGGGGATCATCGGCATCACCTTCCGCATTCACGGCGACTCGGCCGAACGATTCTACATCCGCCCCGAAAACTCTCGCGGCCCCGACCAGCTCTTCCGCAACCGCTCGACCCAGTACGAATCTTCCCCGGACTTCCCCTGGCAGCGGCTGCGGCAGGAGCAGCCCGGCGTCTATGAGTCGTATGTCGACATCGAATCTGGCGCGTGGACCAGATTGCGCATCGAAGTCTCCGGCGCCACGGCCCGTCTCTATGTCAACGGCGCGCCACAGCCGGTGCTCATCGTGAACGACCTGCGGCACGGCGAGAGTCACGGTGCCATCGCGCTCTGGGGTCGGATCAGCACTGAGGCGTACTTCTCCAATCTCCGGGTAGAGCCGCGCGACAAATGAGCAGCGTCGGGATTGCGGCTGTCGCCGCCGCGCTGTCGTTCGCTCTGGTCACGCTCGGGAACGGCCAGGCAACAGGGCCCGCAGCGCTGCCGACCTTCTCGACGGTCCTCAACGGCCATGTCGAGCAGGTCAGCTACCGCGGCGTTCGAGCGTTGAAGCTCGTCCCGGCACCCGAGACCGCCGGGAAGGACGAGGACATGATGGCCATTCTCGATCAGCCGGAATTCAAGGATGGCAGCATCGCGCTCCAGCTCTCAGGCGCGCCGCGGCCGGGAATGCCGCCTGATTCGCGTGGATTCGTGGGAGTGAGTTTTCGCACCGGGGCGCACGGCGAATGGTCGGAGGTCTTCTATCTGAGGCCCACCAACGGCCGGGTAGATGACCAGCTGCGCCGGAATCACTCGGTGCAGTATGTCTCCCATCCGGAGTACCCGTGGAACCGACTCCGCTCGGAAAGCCCGGGTGTCTACGAGTCGTACGCCGACCTCGAACCTGGCGCCTGGACCGCTGTAACGATCGAAGTGTCGGGCACGAGCGCGCGTCTCTATGTGAATGGTGCGACGCAGCCGACCCTGATCGTGAATGACCTCAAGCACGGCAGCGCGCCGGGGCGCATCGCCCTCTGGGCCCACGTCGAAACCGACGCGTACTTCGGACCACTCACGATCACGCCACGCTGAGGGCCGCGAGCCCAGGCGATAGCAGGAGCGAGCCAGTCCTGCCGCGGTTGAAAGAAGGTCCCGTGCCCGAGGCCGAGACTGAGGGACTTCTCGCGAATAACCGAGCCCTTCCCTCGCCGGGCGGAAAGTGGAGCACATGATACGCCAAGCGTGTCGCTCGTTTCGTAGAGCGAAAGGATCCTGCCGGTAATCCGTAGCTCCGGTCGGTCGAATGCCCAGCTGCCGCAGCCGGCCATGAAGACAAAGCCGACTGCCGGATTCTTCAGCCGTGACGATGCCAGCATCGCGATCGCGGCACCCTTCGAAAATCCCATCACCGTGATGCGTTGCGGTGCGACTCGGCGGCGGATGAGCGAATCCACCTGCTGCACCACTCGCGTCGCGAACGAATCGGCGCCGATTCCCGCCGGACGCTGATCACTCAGCACGACGAACCCTGCCTGTCGCAGTGAGTCGAGAATGCCATCGTATTCGTACACCCCAAACTCGGGACTCGTCGGTCGACGTCCCGCCTCCTCGACGATCCGGCCGTGGAGGTAGATGACATAGCGCGCCGGAGCCTGCGCTTGGGCCGCACCCCACGGGGCGAGCGCGAATAGCAGGACGAGTTTGGGGTACCCCATCTGGCCTCCCTCGGGTTGGTGCTTCGCTGTGCGCACTGGAACGCGGCCGTCGTCCCTCAGATTGCGGTGTTCCGGATCGGCGTGGCTGGTCACGCTCCGCGGCGCCGCACCACTCTTCCGGAGGGACCAATGCGCGTACTCAAGACGATGCTGGCCTCGTTCAGCATGTTGATGCTTTCCGCCGCAGTCGCTGTCGCAGCACCAATGGCTGCGTTACAGGATGCACCGGCGCCGGCTTCCGTCGATGTTCACACGACCACCACCACGACGACCTGGTACACCGATCCGATGTGGATCGGCATCGGTGCCGTTGCGGTCATCGTGGTGATCGTGCTGATCGTCATGGCCGCACGCGGAAAGGACAGCACCACGACCGTCATCCGCTAGCCAGGCCCGACGCGTCCCGGTGGTGTCGCTATCACTCCCGATAGCGACACCCCGGTCGCTCTGCGAGCTACACTCCTGCGAAAGCACGCTCGAGCGCGGCGATGTCGATCTTCTGCATCTTCAGCATCGCCTGCAATGCCCGCCCCGCCTTTTCGCGGTCGGGATCGCCAAGCAGCTTCGGCAAGACCGACGGAATGATCTGCCACGACAGCCCGAATCGATCCTTCAGCCACCCACACTGACTCTCGGCGCCACCTTCGCTCAGTCGAGCCCAGAGGTCATCCACCTCGGCCTGACTCTCGCAGCTCACGAGCATCGAGAACGCCGGCGTGAACTTCAGGTGAGGCCCGCCGTTGAACGCGATGAACTGCTGACCTTCGAGTTCGAACGTCGCGCTCATCAAGGTGCCGTCTGGCCCAGGTGACGAGGCAATGACACGTGAATTCGGGAAGATCGAGCGATAGAGTGCCATCGCTTCGTCGATTTTACCATCATACCACAGGAACGGGGTGATCTTCGGCATGGGGAGCTCCGGTCGGTTGAGGGCGCCGGCTCGTGGCGCCAGTACCAGGGAGTCGGAGCCCGTCGCGATTTCTCGACAGACCCCGCGACACGGTCAGATTGGTCGGCCGTAGGTCAGCCGTCGCCAGATCCACTCCACTGGTCCGAAACGATAGCGGGAGAGCCACCAGGCGCTCAACGGGAGCTGGACGACGATGATGGCCGCGGCAATCTCCATCGCACGCGCGGTGCCGATCCGCCACCAGAGCCCATATCCGAAGCCGCGCGACAGCACCACGCAGATGACCGAATGCATCAGGTAGTTGGTCAGTGCCATCCGCCCGAGCGGAGCGAAGATCGTGATGAACCGTACGCCAGCGGTCACCAGCAGCGCGACGGAGGTGGCATAGCCGATCGCCAGCAGCGGGACACCAACCGCCGAGGCGACCACACTGATGAGGCCGCCAGGCGATGGTGGCAGGTTACCCCATCGCGCGTCCGCCCAGGTCGCCACGAGGTTTGCGCTCAGCCCCACCGCCCAGCCGATCCCGCACCAGCGCAGCAACAAGGCCCGGTAGTTCGCGGGAGCCAGCGCTATGCCCGCACGGACACTCCAGAGTCCGAGCACGAACATTCCGAGCACCTTGGGAAAGCGCACCGTAACGAAAAGGTCGCCCCAGCGGAGCAGCACGTTGATCAGATTTCCGACGAATGCCTCTTTCACACCGCCGGTGCCCATCGCCGCGATCTTCGCCAGGAGATCCGCCGGCAACCCCGCCGCAGGCCCTGCGGGAGGTCCGGAAGGCACCGGCAACCCGAGAGCGAGCCATATCCCAAGCGCAACCAGGTACAGCACCGTTGGCGTCGTGAGCAGACCGACCGTCCAGCGCAGCAGCGTGCGCTGCGACCGCCTCGCGAACCACGGCAGCGTGAAGCCGAGGAGCGCGTAGAGCATCAGGATGTCCCCGGACCAGATCAGGAAGGCGTGGATCGCCCCGATGCCAAGAAGAATGCGCAGCCGTCGCCGGAATCGCGGCAGCGCCGCATCGCCGCCGCGAGAGAGCTGCACGCCAAAGCCGATGCCGAAGAGCAACGAGAAGACCGAGTAGAACTTGCCATCGACGAAAGTGTGTTCCAGGAACGCGACGACCGCATCGGCTGCCGCAGTCGGGAATGCAGCACGTTGATCGGCGGAGAGGAAGATGATGCCGAAGAAGACCAGTACATTGGCGAGGAGAATGCCCGCGACCGCCAGGCCACGGAGGACATCGAGTGCCTGAATCCGTTCACGGGTCGGGAGCGCTCCAGCGATCGATTCGCTCACTCGCCGATCAACCCCATGTGCGTCCCCGACGGATCAGTGAAGTAGCCGAAGCACGCCATCCCGGGAACCGCCATGGCGTCGGCACTCCGCTTTCCCCCTGCGCCATCGATGGCATCGAGCGTCGCACGGACATCCTGCACGTAGATGTACGCCACTGCCGGAAGCGACGGTGTATGCGACTGGAAGACACCGCCGATCCCGGCACCCGGATCAAAGGCGAGGAACTGCGGCATCGTAACCGCGCTGCCCCAGCCATACAGATCGCCGAAGAACTTCGCCGTCACCGCCTGATCGGCACCAAACATCTCCAGACTGCAGATCGACCCGATGACGGGCTTGGGATTCGGGCCGAAGGGCATCGGGATGCGGGGGACGGCCCCGGGAGTCATCGTGTCGGTGACGCCGTAGATCGTCCCCGAAGGATCCCGGTATCGCGCGAGCATGCCCACCATCGGTACGCTCCACGGCTCCCGCTCGATGCTTCCTCCGGCAGCGACTGCGGCCGCTAGCCCCGCCTTCACGTCGACCACACCGATATACGGCACCAGCCCGGGAAAGCCTGCTGGAATGTTGCCGCGGAGCGCGATCGTTGGCCCGCCAGGCGGGACAATCGCCGTCAACTCGGCCGACAGTGGCTGCGCCTGCCAGCCGAAGAGCCGGCTGTAGAACGCGGTCGACGCCGCCAGCTCGTTGGCGGAAATCACGACCAGAAGAACCGGGTGCTTCCCGCTTCCGACTGGCACCGCTGGCATCTCGACTCCCATGTTGCATACTCCTGAAGGCAGTTCGGAAGGTCAGGCAATCTCGCGCTTCGGCTTGCGGCTCAGAACCCCGGCGGTCACCAGGGTGAGGATCAATCCTACCGGCAGCGGCTCGAGCAACGTGTAGGCGACATTCACCAGCGGATTGCGGTAGCTCTCCTGGAACTCCGCCATCTTCTTCATCTCGGCCGCGATCCCGGCCTCCGACTTGCCCGCGGCCCTCGCCTGCTCGACCTGGTACGCGGCGTACTTCTCCATGAAATCGGGCGCCATCTTGTAGTAGATGACCTCCCAGCTCGCCACGTAGCAGACGCTTGCAAGCGCCATGATGAGGAACCCGACCTTGAAGGCCCGGCCGAAACTGATACTCCCCCCAGCCACATTGTCACGGTACGAGCGCACCCCGAAGTAGATCATGAGAAAAGCCAGCACCATCGTCGTGTAACCGATGATGGCGCCCTTGTCGTATCCGATCTCGTCGTGGAAGGAGAAGGTGATGAACATCATCACCGAGAGGATGGCGCCGGCAATGAGCCCGAAGGTCAGCACAATCTTCCGCATGGCAGTCCCGATTGGTTGAAGGTCGCCGATTCTACCACTCGGCGCGGTCCCCGCGCGTCACCCGAATGGATGATTTCGGCGATTCAGCCCCGAAATCATCCGAAAGTGTCAGGTCAGGGAATCAACCGGAGCGCTTTGCCGAGCTGCACGGCCTGGGTCCGGCGCCGCGCCCCGAGCTTGGCAAAGACCCGGCTCGAATGCGTCTTGACGGTGTTCTCGCTGACGTGCGCGCGCTCGGCGATGTCGCGATTGCTCATCCCGGCGGCGATCAGCTCGAGTATTTCGAGTTCGCGGGGGGTCAGGCCGAGGGAATCGACCTTCGCCACGTCCCGGACGAAATTCACTGGCGCCGGCACCATCACTTCGCGGACCACCACCGTTTCCCGGGGCCGCGTCAGTTTGAGTCCGAGCCAGATTCCGAGGGCGGCGAAGACCGCCGCGACGAGCCCGCCGTAGATCTCCACTGAATGTTCCACGACCAGCCAGCGGTACTCGATGAGCTTGAGACCAGCGATGAGCACGCCGCCGAGGAGCCCGTAGAGGAGGACGTGTCGGCGCATCGTCAGCGCTGCCGCGCCACGGCCTTCTCGATGTACGAAAGGGCGTCGGGGGTCTTGCAGCCGGTCTCGCCGTGGTCCACTTCAACCACGCCAATTCGCCTGGCGGCGGCGACTACATCCTTGCGCAGCGCGGGTCGGTAGACCCCGATGCTGATGAGCGAGCCGTTCATTGCCCGGCGCGACCAGTTCGGCGAGCGGTGGATCTCTTTCTCGATGGTTGCCAGTACCTTGGCCGCGTCGGCGTCCGAAATCGTGTCGGGATCGTCCTTGAGGAGCGCGCCGAAGATCTGGTAGCCGATTTCGCGCTCCGCGTCGTCCTTCGACTTCATCCAGCTGCGCATCGTCGCGAGGGCGATCGGGCTGCGCGCCAGCAGTCCGGAAAGGTATCCGCCGAGGAAACGCGCCGGCCCTTCCGTGATGAACCGCTCAGCATCCGCCGCCGTGACCCTGGCTGGATCGGCGATCTGCAGCGCCAGGATACGTGCCTCGCAATTCCCGGTCTGCCAGAGCTCCATAGCGAGGGCGTGATCGACCTTGATCTTCTTCTGGAGCTTGCCGATCTCGGAGGTGAGCGTCCCGAAGACGTTGGCACTGGCGCCGTGCCGCCGGTAGATCGCGGCGGTCTGGGGCTTTCCGAGCTTCTTGAGTGTGGCGAGAATTTCCTTGGCCGTCATGCATCACTCCTGGGACGGGTCCTGACGGAAGCATAACGCGCTTCGCGCGCCGGTCGCCAAGGCCGGGCCGACCTCACTCCCCTCCAAGCCGTGCCACAATCGCCGCCACGTGCAGCGCAGTCGTGTCGAGCACCGGCAAACCGGCGATCGTGGCGCCCGGCAGCAACAATGGCAGTTCGGTGCCACCGAGAATCACCCCGTCGGCGCCCGCGGCGTCACGAAGTCGCAAGACCAGCGCCTCGACTTCGCCTCGCGTCGACTCCCGGAACTCCCCGTTCAGCAATTCGCCGACGTAGCGCGCGTGCACCCATTCCTGGTCGGCCTCGTCGGGGCGGATCACGGTCATTCCGCGTCGCGCAAAGACCGTGGGAAAGAATGAGGCCGCCATGGTGAAGCGGGTGCCGAGCAGGAGGAGGCGACGCAGCCCCTGAAGTTCTGCCGCATCGGCGCAGACTTCGACGATGCTCACCAGTGGCACCGGCGAGAGCCGGACGAGATCGTCGAACACGATGTGGGGGGTGTTGGCGGTGATAGCGATGAAATCCGCACCCGCCGCGGCAAGGCGCGTCAGCGAAGCATGGAGATAGGCAATCAGTTCGCCCCGGTCGCCCGCGACCAGACGAAGCCCGAGTTGGACATCGAGACTGTCGATGAGGATCGCCGGGGCCGAATCCGGAGCCTCGCGTTGCCAAAGGCCAAGAATCCGGCGGTAGTAATCGATCGTGGATTCCGGGCCGAGGCCGCCTACGAGTCCCACCCTCCTCATGCGCCCTCGCGAGACGATTGCTAGCCCGGCACCGGCGGAGCGACAAACCGCTTCGACCGCTGCTGGTATGAATGCGCCAGGGCGAGCAACTGTGCGTCGCTGCCGGGCAGGCCCACAAACGAGAGATTCCCTGCCGGCATCCCGTCGACGCCAAGCCCGGTCGGCACCGAGACTTCGGGGAGACCAAGCCAGTTGCCATAGCCGAGCGTGGTGCGGATATCCGGCCATGGGTCTACCGCGCGGGGAGCCGGGAATGGCATGGTCGGGTAGATCATCGCGTCGAGATGCTGCGTGCGGAATGTCTCGGCGAGTTGTGCCACGACCGTGGCGCGCGACCTCGCAAACGACACGCTCGCCGGATCGTGTTCGTATGGTTGCACGATCAGTTTCGACATCTCCTCCCACTCTTTCGGGAGAACGTCGTAGAAAGCACGGAAGGCGGCCAGCCCGCGCGCCACATCGTCACGGGGCTGGCCACCGTGCCTGCCGAAATACCGGAACAGCGCGTTGGCGGTCGCCGCCGGCGAATTGTGGTTGATCGCCACGTCACCGCGCGCCTTGGCCGCTTCAGCGAAAAGCGAGCGCACGTTGACACGGGTGACTGCAGGGGCGCACGCCTCCACCACGGCGCCGCCCGCGACCAGATCGGCCACCGCACGATCGAAGACGGCGAGTGACTCCGCGCTCATCTGCGCACGCGGGACGTGCACATCCACCAGGCCGAGTCGCGCACCGGCAAGGGCGTCATCACGGAGCGCCGCGAGAGCGCCGCGCCGATAGCGTGCCGTGAGCGCCAGGCCATCGGAAGCATCGGGGCCGGCGATTGCGTCGAGCAGGAGCGCCGCATCGGCCACGTTGCGGGCGAGCGGGCCGTGCGTGTCGAGGTACGGCCAGGTGGGGATCACCCCGGTGCGCGGCACCAGGCCGAAGGTCGGCTTCATGCCGACGACCCCGCAGAACTGTGCCGGAATCCGGTTGGATCCACCGTCGTCGGTGCCGAGGGCCGCGAATGCGATCCCGCATGCCACGGAGACCGCTGACCCGGCACTCGACCCGCCAGGCGTCTTGATGCCGGCCGGATCGTAGGGATTGCGCACCTGCCCGGTGAGCGAGCTCGTGCCATTGCCGTGATAGGCAAAATCGTCGGCGGCCGTCTTGCCAAGCACGACAGCGCCGGCGGCTCGCATGCGCTGCACCTCGAGTGCGTCGCGATGCACCGGCGTCGGAAACAACTGTGCCCACTCTCGGCTCGATCCGGTCGTGGGGAGCCCCTGCATGTCGTAAATCGCTTTCGCGAAGAGCGGCACCCCATCGAGCGGACCGCGGAGAGCCCCGCGACGCGCCCGCGCATCGGAGGCACGCGCCTCGTCGAGCGCGGTGGTCGAGAACAGGTCGATAGCGTGAAGCGTGGCGTTGAGCGCGTTGCCCCGATCGAGCGCGAGCTGCGTCACCTCGGCGGCGGTCCACGCCCCGCGCGCACGCCCGGCCTGGTATTCCACGATGGTACCGGAGAGCGGATCGACACCGGGCTCGGGCCAGCGGAGCAGCGGCAAGGCGAAGAGCGCGCTCAATTCGAGCAGCGCTTCGCGTCGGGAAATGGTCACGATCGGCTCAGCGCGGGGCCATTCTGCGATCCGTCACATCATCAAGCTCGGCCAGGGACCGCGCTTCGTCGAAGCGGATTCTTCCCTGCTCGAACTTCTTGACCAGCTCGATCTTGTTCACCGACTTGAGATACGCCTCCATCGGCTCGACATCGCCGCTCTGCACCAGCTCGAAGAGCGCGTCGTTGAGGAGTTTCATGCCCAGCTGCCCGCCGGTCTGCATCGCGGACATGATCTGATGGGTCTTCCCTTCGCGAATCAGGTTTGCAACAGCGTTGTTCACCATCAGGATTTCCAGCGCCGCGACCCGTCCCTTCAGCTTGCGCTTGCAGAGCGTCATCGCGATCACGCCCTTGAGCGACGAGGCCAGCATCATCCGGATCTGCCCCTGCCGATCGGCGGGGAACTGGTCGATGATCCGATCGATGGTCGAGATGGCGGTCGAGGTGTGCAGCGTCGCGAACACCATGTGCCCGGTCTCGGCCGTCTCGAGCGCGATCTCGATCGTCTCGAGATCGCGCATCTCGCCGACCAGCACCACATCGGGATCCTCACGCAAGGCGGCGCGGAGCGCTCGCTTGAAAGAGCCGGTGTGACGGTGCACTTCACGCTGATTGATGAGGCAGCCCTTCTGGGAATGCACGAACTCGATCGGATCCTCGATCGTGATGATATGATCGGCGCGAACCGTGTTCACGTAGTCGATCATCGCGGCGAGGGTGGTCGACTTGCCGCTGCCGGTCGGGCCGGTCACGAGGATCATCCCTTTCGGGAGTCGGCAGAGATCGGTGACCACCTTGGGCAGCCCCAGCTGGGTCGCGGTCAGCACCTCGGTCGGAATGACCCGGAACACCGCCGCGGGCCCATTCTGATCGACGAAATAGTTGGCGCGGAATCGGGCGAGGCCGGGCACGGCGTAGGCAAAGTCGGTGTCCCACTCTTCCTCGAACTGCTGCCGGTTTCGCTCCGGGGCGATCTCGGCGAGAATCTCGAGCATCCGTTCGGGGGTGGTGGGCTCCCCCCCCTCGACCGGAAGAATCCCGCCATCGACCCGGAACATCGGCCGGAGTGTCGAACTGAGGTGCAGGTCCGACGCACCGGCATCCACCATCTTCTGGAAGAGGGAGTCGAGCCAGGCCATGGGTATGTCCGGGGGTGGGAGGCGGGATCCATCGAAAGATGGAAGAAGTATGCGCGGGGCCCCGGGCCCCTGCCACCCCCCGGGCCGATTAGCGCTCCTCCGGCCGCGGCGTGCGCTTCATCTCCGCCATCACCCGCTTCAATTCAGCCTCACGCTCCATGATCTCGAGTTCGGCCCGCTTCGCCTCGTAGACGGTGGTGGTGCCGCTCTTGAAGCGTTCCTGCATCAGCGTATTCCGCGACGTGGCCAGGTCGAGTAGTTGCTTCGCACGCGCCAGGTCGACTTCCATCTGCACTTGCTGCAGTCGGCGGCTCACCTCGACCGGCTCGAGACGCTCAGTCAGGAACTGCTCGCGCAGCTTCGACTTCATCGCCAGCAGCCGCAGCTCACGCTCCCGTTCCGCCACTTGCAGTTCGGCCTCGCGCAGCGAACCGACGAGTTCCGTCCCGGCCTTCACATTGCGTTCGACCGCCACCTCGTCGGCTTCCGCGCTCTTCAGTCGCTCCTCGACCAGTGCGGCAGAGGCGAGCAACCGTTCCTTCACGAAATCACGCTGCCCCACGAGCGGCGCCCAGAGTTCGTTGCGGGGATTCGCACGGGAGGCGCGCACCTCGGCGAGATCGAGGTTGCGCTGCAGCAAGGCGATTTCGCTCTCGCGCTGCGCGAGCGTCGCCTCACGAACCGTCTGCTCCGACGCCGCACCAACGGCACGAGCACTCCGGACTCGCTCGAGTTCACGTTTCGCGAGCTCGAGTCGATATGCAATCAGTTCGCGCTCGACCTCGATCGTGCGGGAGACCTCCACCGCCTCCTTCGACTCGCGCACCTGTGCCGATGCGAATTGCGCGCCGATCCCGAAGGCGATTCCCACCGCGATCATCGCGGCAACCCGGAATCGCTCGCGCCAGCGCGGCCGCAGGACGACTACCCCGGAAGTGGCTCCGTCGCGGCGATAGGCGCGAAGCAGTTCCTGCTCCAGTTCGCCGACGAATTCCGGTGTCGGCGTGTGACGATCTTCCGTGGCGCTCATGGCAGCCCTCCTTCGGTGGATGGCACAATGTGGGTGAGTTCGAGACGCAACCGTTCGCGGGCTCGGCGCAGTCGACCCTCGACCGCACGTTCGGTTATTCCCATGACTTCGGCGAGCCGCGCGACGCGCAAGTGCTCGAAGTGAAATGCTTCCAGCAACTGGGCTTCTGCGAGAGGAATCCGCGCCAGCGCATCTGTCACGGCGGTCGCGATCTCGCGGGTGTCATCGGTGGCGTCGCGTTCGAGTGCCGCGAGGATCACGTCGGGAGCCACTGCATCGAAATCGACCGGCGCCCGGCGGCGGAGATGGTTGAGCAGCAGGTTCCGCGAAACGGTGGTCAGCCATGCGAGCGGCACCTCAGGCATCCCCGTGCGTCGCCATTCGCGCACCGCGCGCAGCCAGGCCTCCTGGGTGATGTCCTCGGCCAGCTGACGCTCGCCACCGCAGCGACGGGAGACAAAGCCGTAGAGCGCCACCACCGTCTCACGGTAGACGGCACTGATCTGGGCTTCGGTCGGTGGCTGCAGCATCGGCATCCAGGTGGAGGTCACTAACCATGACACTCGGGACCCCAAAAACCCACGCGGGAGGGGCACTCTTGACAGGTGACCATTTGGTCACGTATTCTCTGTCATGACATCGGACGATCGGGTCTTCAAGGCACTCGCCGATCCCTCGCGACGCATTCTCCTCGACCGGCTCTTCACCCGGGACGGACGAACGCTGACCGAGCTCGAGGCGGAACTCGAGATGACCCGCTTCGGTGTCATGAAGCACCTCCGCGTCCTCGAGGATGCGGGACTGGTCGTGACGCAGCGGGTCGGCCGCGAGAAGCAGCACTTTCTCAATCCGGTCCCGATCCGGCTCATCCACGACCGCTGGATCGACAAATTCACCGAGCGTCGAGTGTCGGCGCTCACCGAGCTCAAGCGCCAACTCGAGGAGTAGACGACATGACGGGCAGTACCGCAGCGGAGACGACCCAGATCTATCGCATCTTCATCAAGGCCACGCCGCAGGCGATCTGGGATGCGATCACGAACCCCGAATTCACCCAGAAGTGGGGCTACGGCCTGCACGAGGAGTACGACCTCCGCCCCGGCGGTCAGTACCGCGGCATGGCCAGCGAAGGGATGAAGGCGATGGGAATGTCTGGCGTTATTGTCGATGGCGAGGTGATCTCGGCCGACCCGCCGCACAAGCTGGTGGTGACCTGGCGGATGGCGATCAACCCCGAAATGGCGAGCGAGGGCTTCACCAAACTCACCTACGAGATTGTCGCCGGGCGCGAAGGCGTGAGTCGCCTCAGCGTGATCCACGACGTCTCCGGTCGCCCCGGCCACGGCGCCATGATTGCCGGCGATCAGCAGGGCCCTGGCGCAGGTGGTGGCTGGCTCTGGATCCTCAGCGACCTCAAGTCATTGCTGGAGCGCGGCACCGCAATGGCTCAGTAGCAAAGAGGGGCCATCGACCTACTCCCCGCGCAGCGCCTGCGCCGGATCCGCCTGCGACGCACGCCGCACGGGGAGGAGGGTCGCGACCACCGCCGTGAGTACGATCCCCAGCGTGGCCGCTCCGAAGGTGAACGGGTCGAGCGGTGCGACCCCGTAGAGCATCGAGGCCAGCATCCGGACGGCGACCAGCGCACCGGGAATGCCGATCAACAGGCCGAGGCCGATCAGCCGCAGCCCGCGCTGAGCAATCAGACTGCGAAGCTGCCGTGCGCGCGCACCAAGCGCGGCCCTGATCGCCAGTTCCCGCCGTTGCTCACCCACCTCGTGCGAAAGCACCGCGTATAGGCCCAGTGCGGCGAGCAGCACGGCCAGCAGCGAAAAGGCCGTGAGGATGAGCATCGCGAATCGCTGCCCGGCAATGGAGGCCGCGACCGCCTCATCCATCGTGCGAACGTCGATCAGCGGTTGTTCGGCGTCCGCACCGCGCACCGCACTCCGGATCGCGGGAACCAGCGACCCGGGGTCAGCCTTTGTCCGGACCACCAATGCGCCCCCCGATGCCGGGCCCTGAGCGTAGGGGAGATAGAGCTCCGGGATCGGAGCCGACACGAGTGCGTCGTGACTGACATCGCCCACGACCCCGACCACCTGCACTGCAACGCCATCACCACCAGCAAAGCGGATCCGTTGCCCAACCGCGCGCTCGCCAGGCCAGAATTGCCGGGCCATCGCGCGATTGATCATCACAACCTGCGGTGCCCTGGGGTCATCCGTCGCTGCAAAGCTGCGGCCATCGATCACCGGGATCCCAAGCGTCGCGAAGTACGCCGTGCTCACCACGCGCGCGCCGACCGATGGTGCCTGTTCTGGCGGTTGCGGATGCGCCACAATCTGGATGACCGACATCCCGTACGCCGGATCGAGCGGCAATCGGCTCGAGAAGGCGACCGATGTCACGCCAGGTACGGCACCGAGTTGCGCCTCGATTCGACCGAGATACTCGGCCTGCTTCTCGGGGGTCGGGTAGCGCGTGGGAAGCATCCCGAACCGCATGGTGACCAGATGATCCGGACGGAAGCCGGGTCGATCCGGTCGAGGTTGAGCAGAGTCCGCACCATCAGCCCCGCGCCGACCGTCAGCACAAAGGCCAGCGCCACCTGTGCCGAGGCCACCGCACGCCTCGCGCGTGACGAAGCCGAGCCGGCGGTGGTCCGACGGGTGCCTGAGCGCAGCAGCTCCGACGATCGCGCGCCCATTCCGCGACCTGCCGACACCACGGCCAGCGCTGCGCCGAGGGTGAGCGCGATCAATACCGTGAAGAGGGCGACCCCGGCGTCGAGCCGAATCTGATCGAGGCGCGATGTCGTCGGTGGCGCGATCGCGACGAGGAGTGCGTGCCCCCACTGGGCGAGCGCCAGACCGAGGATTGTGCTTGTCATCACGAGCAACAGGCTGTCCCAGAGCGCTTCGCGCAGCAGCGCCAGCGTGGAGGCCCCGAGCGCTCGCCGGATTGCGATCTCCCCCTGGCGCGAGACGGCCCGTGTGAGGAAGAGGTTCGACACATTGGCAACTGCGACGAGCAGCAACAGCACCACCGCGGCAAACATCGCCTCGAGAATCGGCTTCACCCCGCCGATGATCTGCTCCGGGAGCGGGACGACATCGAAACTGACGTTGGTGTTGCTCGCGGGATACTCGGCGGCGAGCCGTGCCCCGAGCTGGCGCACGGACCTGCGAGCGCCATCGGCATCAACGCCGTTGCGCAACCGGCCGATCACCTGCAGCATTGCGGCGTTGCGAGTCTGCAATGCCACGGGGAGGTCGAGCGGCGCCCAGAGTTCGGCACGCTGATGTGCGGCCTTGAAAAAGGCAGGCGTGCTGAACTCGCGCGCCATCACCCCGACCACCGTGTACGGCTCACCGTCGATGTCGAGCACGGTGCCGATCACGGCCGGGTCGGCGTGAAGCCGGGATCGCCACATCGCGTCGCTCAGCACGACGACCCGGCGACTCCCGGCGATGGTGTCGCCCGGACCGAGCACCCGGCCAAGGGCAGCGCGGGCCCCAAGCAGGGCGAAGTAGTTGCCGGTGACCTGCGCTCCGCGGGCGAGCTCGGGGGTGTCACCGACCCTGACGGTCATTCCGCTGCCGAGCTGGGCCGCCGCGTCCTCAAAGGCACTACCGTGCTGGCGGATGTCCTCGTAGTTGAGGAGCGAGACGCTGAACCGGTTGTTATTGGACTTGGTGAGATCTTCCCAGACCATCACGAGGCGATCGGCCCGGACATAGGGGAGCGAGTGGATCAGGACGCCTTCGACTGCGGAGAATACGGTCGCCGTTGCGCCAATCGCCAGAGTCAGCGTCACAATCACGGCCACGGTGAAGCCTCTGGCCCGCAACAACCGGCGCAGCGCGTGCGTGGCCGACTGGCGAAACGTGTCGAGCATGGCGTTCACTCCTGGTCATTGGGGCGTCAGGTGCGGGGCGGCCCGAGCAGATCCCACCGATTCCCTTCAACATCGAGGAAGACGGCCACCTCCCCGTACCCTTCGACTCGCGGCTCCGTGAGGAAAGTGACACCGGCGGCAATCATCCGCGTGTAAGCATTCAGAAAATCATCGACCCGAAGAAAGAGGCCGACCCGCCCGGCAAACTGGTCACCCGCGGCCGCCGCCTGACGCTCTCCATCGGCTTGTGCCAGCAGGATTCCGGTGGCGGCGCCACGCGGCCGCACCACGACCCAGCGCTTCGGTCGGCCATCGTTGGTCTGTGCCGGGGTGTCTTCCACCAGGTCGAAGTCCAGCACCCGCACAAAGAAGTCGATGGCGCGGTCGTACTCCTTGACGACCAGGGCGACCAGTTCCAGATGGGACAAGCTCCACCTCCCGCGCGGGTGACCAAGCAGATATGCCATCGACGTTAGATTTTCCCGAGAGACTTCCGCACCGGAGGCAACGATGAAGAAGCTACAGGTCCAGGGCGTCCACCATATCACCCTGGTCGGGTCAACCCGGCAGAGCGCCATCGACTTCTGGCAGGGGCTCCTCGGCATGCCGTTCGTGATCGAACAGCCCAACCTCGGCAAGCCCGATGAAAACCATCTCTACTTCGACCCGGGCGATGGCCGGCTGCTCACCGTCTTCACCAACGAGTCCACGCCGGATGCTCGCCGGCACGCGCCACGCGAACCAGGTTGCGTGGAGCACATCGCCTTCAATGTCTCGCGCGCCACCCACCAGCAGGTGCCGGCACGGCTGCGCGAACGCGGCATCGAATTCCTCGAGCGCGATCGCGGCTTCATGGATTCGATCTATTTCCGTGACGAGAACGGACTCAAGATCGAACTCGCCTGCTACAAGTTCGAGACACCGGCAGGTTTCCGCGATGTCGACGTGCTGATGCGGGCCCAGCGACTCCGGGAGGCGCGCGGAGACCACCATATCACGGCCGAACATCTCGCCGATGCCATCGAGGAGTTGATGGCTAGCCGGGATCGCTTGCCGGTCTAGCACCATTGGTCGGCGCTGCGGGCCACTGCTGTCCGAAGCCGAGCACATGCCCGTCCAGGTCCCGGAGAGCAAACTCCTTCACGCCGTACGGCTGCACCACGAGGCCATAAACGAAAGTTGCTCCGCGGGCGAGGAATTCGGCCGCAAGTTCTTCGGCATCGCGGACCCAGAAGAACGCGTCCCAGGTGCCGCCCTGGGACTCCATCGGCCGAATCCGGCTCGGCTCTGTACTGCGCCGAAGCATTACACCACAGCCATCGCGACTGCAGATCGCGAACTCCGGTGGCGACCCGGCGCGGTACTCCTCACGGAAGCCCACCACCTCCTGGTAGTAGCTCAGCGTCGCCGCGACATCCGTCACTGGGAAGTATGGCGCACCGCGGAGTAGCGCCGGACGCAGGTCTACGGACATCTGACCTCCATTGAAGGGGCAGTGCAGGAGTTCAACTGCACTCCACAACGCTGCTTTCCCGCGAACCGGCTAGCAAGATCTTGCGACGCCTCGGTGGAACGAATTCATCCTTGCCACCGCGCGGACGCTATGGCTCAATTCGGTCATGCCGAACGCCGGTATCGAAATCTCTGCTGGGGGGCCCTCTGCGATGACGCTGCGACCGATCCTGCTGATCTGGAGCCTTACCTTCGTCCTCCCCCGCAGCGTCGCCGCGCAGGACGCGATGTTCCGCGGTGGCCCGACCCACGAGGGGGTCTACGCCTCACCGTCTCCCACGCTCGCCACACTGGCGTGGAAGTTGAAAGTCGGCGGACGTGTCATCTCGTCACCGGTCGTGAGCGGCGATCGGCTGTTTGTCGGAAGCACCAACGGTCGCCTCATCGCCATCGATCGAAAGGCCGGGACGCGGCTCTGGCAGTTTGCCTCCGAGGGGCCGATCGCCTCCTCACCAGCGGTGCACGGCGATCTGGTCTACATCAGCAGCACCGACGGCAAGATCTACGCAGTCGAGGCCGCCACCGGCAAGCAGCGGTGGGCGTTCGCCACCAAGGGAGAGCGCCGCTTCACGGCCCCCGGCATCCATGGCGCCATTCCGAGCACCGAGCGGATGCCCGACCCGTTCGATGTCTTTCTCTCCTCGCCCACGATCGTCGGCAACACCCTGTACATCGGGAGCGGCGATCAGCACGTCTATGCCCTGAACACCGAGACAGGAGCACTGCGCTGGCAGTTCGCTGCGCGGGACGTGATCCATGCATCGCCGGCAGTGGCCAACGGCCTGGTCTATATCGGAAGCTGGGACCGGAATCTCTACGCCCTCGATGCCGCAACCGGCCGCGAGCGCTGGCACTACACCACGGGCAATGACACCACCGAGTACAACCAGATCGGCATCGCGAGTTCGGCTGCCGTGGCCGGTGGCCTCGTCTTCGTCGGAGCGCGCGATGGCCATTTTCATGTGGTCGATGCCCGCACCGGGGCACTGAAGTGGAAGCACGACAACCACGGCGGCTGGACCATCGGTTCCCCCGCCGTCCGGGATGGCGTGGTCTATTTCGCCACGTCGGACGGCCGCCGCTTCAAGGCTCTCGACGCAGCCACTGGCGCGGTACGCTTTGATCTCGAGAATATGGCGATCTCGTTCTCCTCCCCTGCCCTCGCCGGGGACGTGGTCTACTACGGCACCTCCGATGGCTGGCTCCACTCCGTCGACATCCATACCGGGAAGTTCCTCGCCCATTTCCAGACGGACGGCTCCAGGGAAAACCTCGCCAAGTGGACCGACTCCAACGGCGTCTTCAATTCCGGCCGGATGTACCCCGACCGAACCCTCGATGGGCTCATGGTCGGTATGCGGACGATGTTCACGGTGGGGTCGATACTCTCCTCACCCACGATCGCCGATGGCGTGCTCTATGTAGGGAGTACCGATGGGAACGTGTACGCGCTGCGCTGAGGCGAATCAGGCCAGCTCGTGTTTCAGCGCCGCCACGAGCGCATCGACGTCACGTCCGGAATTGAAGAGATGCGTCGACACCCGATTGCCATTGAGCCACGTCTTCGGAACGACCTTGAGTTCGATCCGGTACTTCGTGCGGATCAACTTCTGGAACGTCGCACTATCGATGGCGTCGGGAAGGGTGTACGTCAGGAGCGGTGACGCCAGCGGGCCGGGTGGCGGACTCACGACGCGCAGCTTGGGCACATCCTGCAAGGCGTGATAGAGTCGGTCGCGGAGCGCGAGGTTGTGGCGCTCGATCTCGCGAATCCCGATCGCGCTGATGTACTCCAGGGCCGCACCGAGGCCGAGGATGCTCGGAATGCTGCTGACCCCGGAGGAATTGGAGTAGGCGCTGCGACCGCCCTGCAGCGCAATCGGGTCAACACGATTCGCCACGTCCTCGCTCAGATAGAGCAAGCCCGTCCCCTTGGGGCCGAGCAGCCATTTGTGCCCACTGGTGGCGTAGACGTGGCAGCCGAGCGCCTTCACATCCACCGCAATGCCGCCCACTGCCTGCGCACCATCAACAACAGCGATGCAGCCGCGTGAGCGCGCCAGTGCCGAGAGTTCCGCGACCGGCATCCGCAATCCCGTGGAACTGAGCACGTGGGAGAACGAGAAGGCGCGCGTGCGTGGCGTGACCGCCTGCGCGAAGCGGTCAACAATGGCCCGTGCGTCGTTTTCTCCCGGAGGGATCGCCACCACGTCGAGCTCGACGCCAGAGCGCCGCACCACGTAGTCCCAGCAAGCGCGCCCACCGGGATGCTCCTGATCGGTGGTCAGGATCCGGTCGCCCGCCACGAGCTGCATCCCCTGCGCCGTCCAGTTCATTCCTTCGGTTGTGCAGTTGGTCAGCACGAGTTCTCCGGTCGCACATCCGATGAACGTCGCAGCTTGCGCGCGAACCTCATCCATCGCCCTTTCCAGTCGACCATAGCCGTTCGCCACGGGATCGCGTTCGAGCTCCCGCCACGCCGCGATGGTGCGCTCCATCACTGGGCGTGGCGTTGGGCCTAACGATCCCGTTTGGAGAAAGATGAGGCCGGGAAGGAAGGCGAAGTCGCCCCGGGTGCTGGCCGCATCGCGATGAGGCGGAATCAAAGGTGCCGCGGAGAGTGCGCCGAGCGCGGCGAGAAAGTCCCGGCGTGAGGGGTCGTCGGCCATGGATTACTGGCCACCTTTCGGCGCGTCGATGATCGTCGCCTGACAGAGGTCCTGGAGATATATCCGGGTAGAGTCGTTCGCCAGCTGCACCGTCACGATGGTCGAATCAGGACAATGTGCCGGTGGCGCCCTCACGAAGACCGCGAAGCCTGCTCGGGGATCCCGGGAGGTCTGCACCGAGTCCTTCCAGCGGCGGAAATCATATTGCACCTGACGGATCGACATCGCGGCACGCTGGCTGGCATCGACCCAGAGAAAGTAGTCGTATAACTCCGACGTGATGTTGGCGACCCGGCGCCGCGCCGTCCGCACGCCGCCATCCGGCGCGTCAACCAGGGTGTGGACCATTCGGCTGAGACTCGCCTTCTGCTGCGCGAGCGCGCTGAGGGTATCGCGCTGCTCCGCGAGTCGAGCTTCAATCTGCCCGATCCGATAGCTGCTCCAGCCGATCGCACTGGCCAGCATGGCAAGCAGGGCGACCGTTCCGATCAGGGCCCGCCGTGATGCAGATCGTGCGTCATGCAGGAACCCGTCGTGGGTCACGATCCCCCCTTCCAACCCGCATCCCGGACGATCTCCTCCATCGGGAAATCGAACGAGAATTTCGTCCCGGCCTTCATCTCAACGGTGACCGGAATCGTGACCCATGGCCACCAGCCGAGCCATCCCACGAGGAAGCCATTCGAGGCCTCACTGGCGACTCGCACTGGTGTGGTCGTCTGGCCGGAGAAGTAGTACGACACCCGACGGATCTCTGGCCGCCGCGAGAAGGGAAATTCGAGCCAGAGGAGAAAGCCGTACCCGGGGCATTGCCCGTGGCTGTCACGTCCGAAGCCGTCGTAGGCGGGCGTGCACGCCACCTTCTGCGCCGGGACCGCAACCGCCCTGGGCGTCAGCAGCGACTCCAGTGGCCCGGTACGAATGTGATCGATCTCCCGCTGCAAGGAGTCTCCCTGGGCGCTCAGCGCGCGGAGCGAATCTGCCTTCAACGCATAGGAGGCATCGAGGCGACGCACTTCTGCAGCGCCGTATGCAACGGCGGCCACCATGCCGATCAGTCCGACGGCGGAGAGTACACCGCTCGTGCTCACGAGGCCGACATCTCGCGCACCATCGCCACTGTTCGTTCGTTGATCTTGAGGAGGCGACTCACCAGAAAGAGGACCGCACTCCCCGAGGCACCGGTGACCGGGATAATCCCGGCCTGCGGCGCCGAGTGCGCACTGCCCGATGGCACAAGGCTCCAGGCCGCAACCAGGAAGACCAGCGCAGACACGATGATCAACGCGAGCATCGTGTATCGCTCCGGCGCGAAGGTCGCATTCAGTGCCTGCATCGCCTGTACTCGCGCTGCGAGCGCGTGCTGCCGGGCCCCGGTGCCTCCGGCGGTATTGCCTCCCTCTGCTTCCTCCCCACCAGCGGCTGCCGCCGTCTCGAAGAGTGCCCCGTCTTTCGATCGCATGAAGAGCACCGGCGTCGCCCACTCCCACGACTTCCGGTCGGCCATCCGAATTGCCTTCCGGGCCTCGGCGACCGCCGCGTCAACGGGAAAGCCCTCGACCAGGCGGGGATAGAAGGTGCTCGCAAATTCGATCGCGGCATTGTCGGAAATCGGGAACTGCATCGCGACCACAGCCGGTACACCTGCCATCACCAGCGCACTGGCAACGCCAGCGAACGGATCGAGTCCCGGACCGCTGCCGACCCTGGCCGTGTTACAGGCGTTCAGGAACACGAGCCGCATCGACGCCACGTCGCGAAGCAGCATCCCGAGAGTCGCTCCATCGATCGGACTCGGCTGACCCGCGTCGTCCTCCAGCAGCAGGACGCCCGTTCCGCGGTCGGGATCGAAATCGCCGTGTCCCATGAAGTGCAACACGTGGTAGTGGCGGGCGGCGAGGCGGTCGGTGAGCTGACGACTCGTCACCCGGTCGAGGAAATCCACCGCGACATCGGCACGCTTGCCCCAGGTTGTCTCGATTGCCTTCCGTTCGTGCGCGAGATCGAGTGGCGGAGCGCCGGCGGGGCTCGAGACCGCCACCAGAATGCGGAGCGGTGGCGAGAAAGGCAGGAGCGCGAATGGCCGCTGCACGTCGAGATAGCGAACCAGTGGTGTCCCGCGCGAGAGCGAGAGGAAGTCGCGCGTCTCGGCCCGATACATCAACTCCCACGGAAGCGAGGCGAGCCCGGCGAGGTCGGGATCGTTCGGATCAATATGCAACTTGATCCGCAACCCGATCTCACGACCCTGAATGTGACCGAGGCTGGTGTTGAAGAGATCCCGACACGGGCCGGAGAAGAGCGCCTGGAACAGCATGTCGCCGAGTGTCGGCGGATGGTGGTGGGCGGCACCCTGCTCGGCGCGGATGATGATTTCTCGCGTGCCGCGTACCGCATGTCCAACCCCACCCAGCAAGGCCCCCACGTCGGCCGGCGCGAACGGCAGCCGGAGCTCTGAACTCCCTTCACCAGCCGGCGACTCGATCCCGACGACGAAGAATTCGCCGCGTCGGGATTCGATCCGGATGATGAAGTCGAGGTATTCCACGCTTGCGCTACATCGCCGGGTGCAGCGCGAGTGACTCTTCGGTGAAGCCGTGTCGGATCATGACGTCGGGGCCTGCGGGGAAGGTGAGCCGAGAAAGCGAACCGGAAGGATCATCTCCGTTACAGTAGCTCCATTCCGCTCGACCCGATATGCACCGCCCTCAGGACGGGAGCTCACGATCTCGACCAGCTCGGTCCCCTTGAAGTGGTACGCCACCCCGTCATCGGCAGCGAAACCGCCCTGCATCCCGCCCGCGACGGCGTTCTGGTAGACCGGTCGACGCTCGGCCTCGCCGTCGTAATGGGGGCAAGCCGTCGCATCGATGAAGCCCAGACCGTCGTTGAGTGGCGCCAGCCCGCCGAATGAGTCGGTGATCCCGCCGTTGAACCAGCAGAGCATCCCGGCGCTGGCACCGGCGAGCACGGCGCCATTCTCCCAGGCCCGACGAAGTGCGGCGTCGATGCCGTGACAGCGCCAGAGCACCAGCATGTTCGCGGTGTCGCCGCCCCCCACGTAGATCACATCCTGGTCGGCAATGAAATCGGCCAGCTGCGACGTCAGTTCCGGCTGCCGCGGCAACGTTGGCGAGGCCCAGAGCGTCAGGTCGGTGGGAGTGCATCGCCCGGAGAAGGCGCGGTAGAACTTGATGATGTAGGTCGCCGAATCGGCGCTCGCCGTCGGGAGAAAACAGACTCGGGCCGGTTGCCGTCGCGACAGCCCGAGTACAAAGTCGTCAAGCAGCGGGTTGTCCGGCTCCATCGCGAATCCACCACCGCCCATCGCGACAATGTGACCCTTGATTGATTCCAAGCGCAGCCTCCGGCAGGGAAGTCGGGGAATCCTTCAAGGTATCACAGGCTTCGCCACTCTCGCCCGCCATTCGGCACGGATCCGCTCCCATGGCTCCCCGAGTTCACGGATCAATACGGCCCTGACCTCGGCCTGGCCGGGGCCGGCCTGGAGGAAACGCCTGAGCGCGGCCACTCCGCCGCGCCGATAGAGCAGCCCGCAGAGCACGGCCCCGGCGGTGTAGCTCTCGGTCTGGGGCATCGCCCCTGGGGTAATCGCGGAATCCAGTGAGGCACGCGGATGCTCAGTCAGGTAGCGATCGAGCGCCCTGACTGCACCACTGAGCGTCATCCCTGAGGTTCCACCCAGCCAAGTCGCGATCCCTTCGGATGCGATGATAGTGATCGAGCGCCCTTCGAGCAGCGGGCGCAACACGACATGCACCAGTTCGTGGCGGTAGTTCTCACCGAGGGATGGAATGGCACTGAAGATCTGATAATTCACCGGCTTCGCGAAGGCACCACCGGGGCCGAACTTCCGGTCGTATTCGACGCCAAGGGCCGCGAGCGCGGCATCGACCGTGGGCGTCACGTAATAATCGAGATGCGTCACTGGTGGAGTCGCGAACGCTGGGGCGAGCGAATCGACGAAGGCGACCGCGGCTTCGGCACGTGCCCGGTTGAAGGTGAGCGTGGGCTCGATGTGATAACGGATCGGACCGACAGTTTCGCGTCGCCATGCTGCCACGCGGCGGTCGAGCACGTTCTGGAGCAACCAGCGGTCGCCAACCTTCACGACGCCCCAGCTCGCCCGCATCGTGCCGAAGCGGACCTGGATCTCGTAGCTGCCCGGCGCGAGTTGTCGAACCCCGACGATCGCTGGTGCCGACCCCCCTGGCACATAGGACCCGGCGAGATCGTACATCGGCCACTTGGCTTGCTCGTCGGCAACCCAGAGCGATGAGGCAACGCCGGCGAACCGGGCGAGCTGCTGCTCTTTCGAATTGAAATACGCCCACCAGGTGCGGTACACCACGGCCCGCTCACCCGTCGAGTCGGGGCGAAATGCCGCTGGCTCAGGTCCGGTGCCCAAGTAGAGGCCCGACGAACGTTCAGTCCCCCACGCACCCGCTGCGACCAGCAGAAATGTCATGACGGTCGCGTACGTCGACGATTGCATTGCCCCTCCCGAACGGCGTGCGCCCTCGCAGTATCGGAAAGCTACTGCGCCCGCGGCGAGGCGCCTTCGAGCAGCCAGGCGCGCTGGATGAGTCCGCGACGGACGAGATACATCCAGGTCGTCTGGTTCTGCGATGGTGGCATTCCGGTGTAATGCTCCTGATCAATCACCAGTTGGCCTTCAACCGTCCGCGGCTGCACCGTAATCCGGAAATCGGCGGACAGCGTGGCAAGAATCCTGGCGTAGTAGGTCTGGATCGAATCCCGTCCTTGCACGAGCACTCCACCACCCGGAAATCGCTCGAAGCTGGCATCGGGTGCCACCAGCGCCGCGATAGCCCGCGCATCCCGGCTGTTGGCGGCATCGACGAAGCGCTGGACGACGGCGGCCGGCATCGTGTCGGGCACCACGACCGTTGCCTGCGCACTCGCTATGCTGGTGACGGTGAGGAACAGGGTGCCGATGATCAGGACTCGCCGCACAGAACACCCTCCCGTGTGAGTTGCGAGAGGCTCCGACCGGAGCCTCCGTTCGCGACGAGGCGAACCTCGGGAAGATGGGCGACCGATTGACGCCGTCAATCGCGCTTACAGGATCGCCACGCGGTACGCACAACTTGATCACATCGGAGGTTCCGGGTCGCCCTGTGGTATCAGGCGCGGCTCAGGAGCACCTTCCGGCAACGCGCCACGTCGGGCCACCCGCTGAATGGCGATGCCCGTCACGCCACCAATGGCACTGAACACCAGCAGCGGCGTCAGCAACCTGGTCGTGTTGATCTCGCCGAGGCCAAGGGAAATCGCCAGGAAGACGAACCCGCCGCCCACTGCCCCAAAGATCACCGAGCGCAGCACGGAGAGCCCGTCCTGGCTGTCTTTGCGGGGTGCCATCGCGATCCCGACCGAATAGACGGCACCCGCTACGAAGCCGCAGAAGGCGAAGACAATCGCAGCTGTGACAAGGGAGATCGCGCTGAGGGAACGCCCGGCTTTGAGCGCGAAGACAATCGAGATCAGCACCGATCCGATGACCCACACCAGTGCCGATATTGCCGAAAAGACGAAGACCGCCCGAAGCCGCCGGAATGAAATCATGGTGCGCTCGCTCATCGGATCACTCCAGGGAGACGTGTCGTCCGCAGGACCCCATCCGGCGCGGCTCCCTGAAGGTTACACCGATGGGCGGCCTACTTCGCCGCCGCAGTGATTGCGTCGATCGTCGCGATGCTGCCATGACCGCCAACAACCTGCTTGAGCGTGAGACCCCGCTGCTCCGCGATGGTGAGGATCTCCTTCGCAGCGACCTTCGGCAAGGGGAACTGCGGGTTGGCCGACGCAGTGAGTATGTCGCTCTGGAACAGCACACCTGCCGACGGGACGAAGGCGACGAGGTGCAGGCCAGCATCCTGTGCCGTCGTCACGGCATAGAGCACCACCCGCGACTCCCGACTCCCGATCGTCATCGAATCGGTGAACCCGGTGATCGCCGGCATCTTCCGGCCCTTCGAGAGTGCATCCGGCTTCACAGTCTTCTTCGCGGCCCCGATCGAGCGGATGAAATCCACGTTTTCGGTGCGGGTCACGACCGGAATGCCGGCGGCGAGCACCGCCCGAATGCCCCCGGCGTGATCCCAGTGATGATGCGTGTTGACGGCAACGCCGACCCGCTTGGCAGGGAATCGCGCCGTCAAGGTGTCGAGGAGTGCCTGCACGAAAGCGACCGACAACGGCGCTTCCACCAGGACGAGCTGATTGGGCTGTTCAACCACGAGGGCGTTGTACTGTCCTCCCGCGCGCCAGACCCCAGGGGCGAGCGAGGTGAGCGTGACCGCGGTGGCAGCTATTTGTGCGGGAGCCGCTGGCTGCTGACGGTACTTGGCGAGGGTGGAGTCGGGGATCGCGAACACTGAATCAGGGATCGGCTGGTTCAACGAGATCACCCGCTGGATCGTCTGTGTTTCTCCCCGTCCTCCCTCGCTCCGGATCTGACCGGGAATGCGCACCGTGCCGGTGCTCCAGTGACTGAACACGACTGTGGTTGTGTTGTCGCCGAGAATGCCGTCATCGGTGACGCTCTCCTGCAGGGCAGGCAGTCCGGTAATCCGGTCAAACCAGATCGTGGTCGGCACTCCGTTCGCAACAAAGCGCACGCCATCGTCCAGTTGACCTCCAATCCGCCGTGGCGGTGCGGCCGCGATGGAGTCGGGCCGGTCGAGCAGCTTCAGCAGCATCACCGGCACGAAGGTCTCGAGTCCGGCGAGTGCGGTCTGCTGCAATTGCGGCGGCGGCACAATCTGGTTGCCGTTCGGCGCCACAAGCATCGCGCCGTCGGGCGTCGCGATGTTGGTCTGGCGATTCACCGTTGTGCTTCCCGCGAACCTTGATTCGACGTCGTTGCGGACCCGCCGGCCGGCGCGGTCGCGGGTCTGTCGCGTGACCAGGAAGCCGGCGCCGAGAATGCCGCCCGGAACGTCCTCCTGACCACGGGTACGGCTGAAGGTCGCGACGTCGAGAACAATTGTGCGCAGGTCCCGCAACGCCTGCTCACCACCAACCGCGTCAATGGCTCGGCGCACCACTTCGACCGCACCTTGCCGTGGCTGGGGAGGAGTTGGACGAGGGGTGACCCTCCCCGGGTCAGGCAGGAAGGAGATCATGGTCATCAGGGCGACGAACCGCATCGGAGGCTCCAGGTGGATGGACAGTGATGTTCCATCCTACGGACCCAGCGCTCCGGAGTGATCAGCAGCGTGTATGGCAGTCGTAAGTAAGTTGTAGCCTGCGGCGCTCCGCCTATCGGTCGAGGCGGTACCCGATCTTGTAGACCGTGATGATGTGCCGCGGATTCGCAGGATCCGCTTCCAGCTTGCGCCGCAACTCCGCCACGTGAATATCGACCGTACGCGAAACGATATCGGCCTGATAGGTCCACACCTCTCGCAGGAGTGCTGCGCGCGAGACCGCCGCACCCTTGTGGCGCAGCAGCGCCATCAGCAGGTCGAACTCGCGCGGCGCCAGCGCCACCGATTCACCAGCGCGATAGACGGTGCGCGATGCCGGATTGACCTCGATCTCGCCGAACCGTTCGACCTCCGTGGGGCGGGTCCCGTTTCCGTGCGCCCGCCGCAGCAACGCGCGAACGCGTGCCAGCAGTTCGAGGGTGCCGAACGGCTTGGTCACGTAGTCATCGGCGCCCAGTCCGAACGCCTGGACCTTGTTCGCCTCCTCCCCGCGCGCCGTCAACACCAGCACAGGTACCTCGCTGCCGGCGTTGCGGATTGCCTCCAATGCGCGATAGCCATCGAGACGCGGCAGCATCAGGTCGAGAATGACCAGATCAGCGGCCCCCGCCTCCAGGACCCCGGTCTCTCCGTCGGCAGCGAGTGCGACGATGAAGCCGTCGTTCTCGAGCGCGGTCCGAAGCCCGAACGCGAGGTCTTCGTTGTCCTCGACTACGAGTACGCGCGTCACGATCGCACCAGGGGGAGCTCGACCACGAACCGTGCGCCGCCGCCGGGGCGATCCTCCACCCGGCAATGTCCCCCAACCGACGAGGCCAGGTCGGCGACCACGGCGAGACCGAGTCCACTGCCGCCCCGCGCAGCGTTCTGGTCGCGCGCGAGCCGGTAGTACGGCTCCCAGATGCGGTTCCGCTCGGCCGTTGGAATTCCCGGACCCTCGTCCTCGACCGCCAGCGATGCGACGGCACCCGGCGCCGCCGTCGAGGGGTTTTCATCGATGGCGACCACGACGCGTTGCCCGCGCGGGCCGTACTTGAGCGCATTCTCAACCAGGTTGCAGATGATCTGTGTGACGGCATCGCGATCCGCCGCCACCATGACGTCACGCTGCACATCGGCAAGGAGCAGGGCCTCGCACTCGACCGCGAGCGGCTGGAACATCTCGCAGACATCCCGCGCGATGTCACCCAGCGACAGCGGCGCAGCTGCGGCCGGGGCGCTGACCGGTCGCGGTCGTCCGAATCGGAGGACGTTATCGATGAGGTTCGTCATCCGCAGCGATTCCCGGTGCACCACCGCCATCGCTCGCTGACGCTCGGCCTCCGTCCGGAAACTGTTGTGGAGCAGCAGTTCGCTGTGCAGCCGGATCTGGGTGATCGGTGTCCGGAGTTCGTGCGACACCCCCGACACGAAATCCTGCCGCAGCCGCACGAGTTGTTGCTCGCGACGCAGCATCAGGAGCGAGCCTGCGCCGAGCCCGAGCGCCAGGACGAGCAGGCCCGCAACCGTCCACTCGTCAGGTCCGCCTCCACCGGTCAGCAAGACGGTCTCGGCGGTCGCCTTGTCGAGGGTCGCACTGGCGCGCAGACCTCCAAAGGCATCGCCTATTGTGTCACGCGCGGCGAACGCGCTGTCGGGGCGCGGCCCGGACTCGAACACCTTCATGCCGTTGGCGGCGGCCACATAGACGCGCACCAGGGAATTGCCACGCATGCGCTCCAGCAGCGAAGGAGCGAGCACTTGTGCATCGCTCATGGCCGCGCGCAGCACCTTCTGGATCGGCACGGTATCGATCACCATGCCATACACGGCGCTCAGCGGCTCCTGCATCGCCGGCCCCTCACGACGCTGTCCCGGCGTTGGCAGTCGCAAACGAAAGAGCACCACGAAGTGGTCGGGCCACGGGAGTGCGGGCGCGCCGGCAGGAAGAATGCGCGAACTGCGGCGTCCCCAGCCGGCCGAATCGCCAAGCGCCAGCGCTACCAGCGAACGGCGCGTGACTGCCGGCAGCGAATCACCCTCAACAGTGAAGCCGCCGTCCGGGGTGATCCGGAACACGGTGCGCGCATTGGTCGCGGTGAGACATTCGCAGGGGTCGGCGCCAAGTTGTCGTCGCAGCAGCCCGGCGCCCGGCAACTCGGTGGGGATGCTCAGTGACAGGATCCCGGCGCTGCCCCGTACGGGACGCAGAAAGGCGCGGGTGATGAATCCCTGTGAGCTCTGGAGTGCCGCGGCCAGTCCGGCCCGGCCAGCGCGGGCGTACTGCCAGGCCGCAATTTCCGCGTAGTTGCGAAGCGCCGTCTCGGCCGAGCGTCGCTGCGACTCCGCCGCGTGCACCGCGAGCCAGGCCAGTGCCACGGAGAGCACCAGCGTCCCCGACAGCAGCAGGGTTCCAGGGGCGACGCGGCGCGAGGTCGGTGCCATTGCAGAAAGGTGGCGGAGAATTCCTTCACCCGGCACCCGGCGAGTTGTAAGGATCTTGCGTCTTGGTCGTTTTCCCTCGCGACTCTCCGGGCGCCCCTGGAACGGCGGCCGGCCCCGTCCGCTAACCAGCGTCGTGCAACGCCTCGAGTCGCCGCTCCAGCTCCTCCCGACGGGCGCGCATCACCTTCACGCGCGTGCCGCCCGTGAGCACCACGACACCGTCCCCTCGCTCGCCGGCCTCGACCGCCTTGACCCGCGAGAGATTCACCAGCGCCGAACGATGCACCCGCAGGAAGCGGCTCGGATCAAGTCGCTCCTCGAGGGAGGCCAATGTTTCGCGCAACAGATGGACCTTGGGGCCCACGTGCAGTTTGGCGTAGTAGTCGGCACCCTCGATCCAGTCGACATCGCGCGTTGCCACCACGATCACCTGACCCACCTCGCGGACAATCAGGCGGCCGACGCCGCTGCTCCGCCCCGCGGGCATCGCCTCCATTACCGCCAGCAGCTTCTGGCGCACGCCACTCAGGTCTCGCGGAGATCCCTCCGCACGAAGTCGCGCAATCGTCTGCTGCAATCGCTCGAGCGTGGCCGGCTTGAGGAGATAGTCGGTCGCGTTGATTTCGAACGCCTTGATGGCATAGGCATCGTGCGCCGTCACGAAGACGACCTGGGGAAAGGGGTCGAGATCGAGCAGTTCAACCAGTTCGAACCCGGACATTCCCGGCATCTGGACATCCACGAAGAGCACGTCGACCTGCCGGCCTTCCAAGCCCTGGATCGCCGATTGGCCGTCGGCATAGGCGCCGACAACCGTGACCTCGGGAATCATCTCGAGCAGCTCGGCTAGCCCCTCACGGGCGAGCGGCTCGTCATCAATCACCACGACACGCAGGGCACTCACGGAGTGCCCGAAGCGTTCGGAGCATCCGGCAGGGTGATGAGCACCCGCGCGCCACGTCCATCGGTGCCGGGGCCGATCTCGAGCGTGGCGCGCGTGCCATAGAGCCCCGCGAGCCGCGCGCGAGTGTTGCCAAGGCCGACACCTTCCCGCTGTTGGCCGCTTCCCATTCCCGCGCCATCATCCAGCACCGTGAGTCGCAATCCGGCGCCCGAAGCCTCGGCCCGCACGAGCAGCGAGAAGGGCCGTGTCGGATCGGTGTAGCCATGCCGGATGGCGTTCTCGACCAGCGGCTGCAGCAGGAACGACGGTACCAACCACGGGTGGAGTTCCTCCGGCACATCGACGTGAACACTCAGCCGCTCACCATGGCGTACCTGCTCGATCCGGAGGTAATGCTCGAGTGCACCGAGTTCCACGCCCAGGGTGACCACCTGCGCGCGCGAGGATTCGAGCGAGTGGCGCAGCAATCCCGCCAGCGCGTTGACCATCTGTTCGACCTGGGGGTTGCTCCCGCGTCGCGCGAGCACCGCAATACTGTTGAGGGCGTTGAAGAGAAAATGCGGGTCGAGTTGCGCGCGAAGGCTTTCGAGTTGTGCATCGGCGAGGCGCGCATTGAGCCGCTCGGCCGCGACTTCAAGCCGTCGGGCACGTCGCAGGCTCAGGTAACTGTAGGCCACACCGATGACGGTGACGCCGAGCATCAGATTGGTCAGGGCGTTGTGGCGCGCCATGTGCCGCCACGCATCAAGGAAACCGCCACCCTGATGGCCGAACGTGAACCGCAACACCGGCGCGGCCAGGAACGGCACCACCAGCACCGGGGTGAGGACCAGCCCGATCAGGGAGAGTGTGGTGATGGTCCGTGAAGGCGGCCGCTCGACGAGCCGTCGCACCAGCGGAATCACCAGCCCGGCCCACAACGACCAGCCGAGCCAGATAGCAACTTCCGTGACGAAGAGCTTGCCCCACGGTACGGGAGTCTCCCCCGGCGACATCAGTGCCCCCCATTCCGCCGAGCGAATGGTGAGCACCGTTAGCGCGAGTCCCATCAGCATGGCCTGCAGCCGGAGCGAACCCTCGAGCGGTTCGATCGCAGCCGGTTCAGCCGCCCTGGTATCTTCGCGCAGGCCAGTCATCGAGAAAAGATAGCCCGCGCCAGCCCCGGCTCAGCCACCACTGCGAAGCGCCGCGCTCGGATCGGCGCGCGATGCGCGTCTGGCAGGCACCAGCGTAGCGATGAAACCGGTGAGCACCGCCCCCATGACCACGAGCAGCACGGCGCCAGGGTCGAGCACGCCAACGCCGTAGAGCAGCCCGGAAAGCAGCCGCGCCGTTGCGATGGCTCCGATCAGCCCGAGTACCGCGCCGCCGCCGACCAGGACGACCGATTCGCGGGCAACGAGCGTGATGATCGCGCGGGGCGATGCACCCAGCGCCATCCGTACCGCCAGCTCCTGCCGGCGCTGAGTGACGAGGTAGGAGAGCACCGCAAAGATTCCCGCAAGCGACAGCAGCAGCGCGGCGAATGCATACCCTGACATCAGCTGGGTCGTCACCGTCATCCGCGCCCGCGCATCGCGAACGATCTCGTCCATCGTGAACACATTGTAGATCGCGACATCCGGCGCGGCCGCCGTGACGATCCGCCGAATCGGATTCACCAGCGTAGCCGCATCGCCGCGCGTGCGGGCAACGATCGTGATCTCGGTCCGGAACGCGCGATCCGACCAGGTACTGAGGCCCGGAGTATAGAACTCAGGGCGGGCCTCGTCGGTGAGCGAGCGATTCTTCGCATCGCCAACCACCGCGACGATCGGCATCCACGGGGAGAACGGTCCGAACTTGAGGCGAGTGCCGACCGGATCCTTGCCATCCGGAAAGAGTCGCTTCGCCAGCGCCGCGCTGATGACGATCGGCGTGTTCCGTTCGTTGGCATCGTCATCGGTGAAGAGTCGGCCACGCAGGACGGGGATCTCCATGGCAGCGAAGTACCCGGTAGTGGCGACGCGATAGTCGGCCATCGGATCGGTGCCGTCGGCCTTGAAGGGGCGCCCCTCCACGGCCATCGAGGCATCCTCCCGACCGCGCGTCAGCGGCAACGCGTTCACCAGCCCGACCGAGCTCACCCCCGGCTGCTGGCCAATCTCGGAGAGGAGTCGCCGTAGGAGCGTCTCACGTGCGACGCGATTGCGCAGCGTTGCATCCGGCAGGTTGATCCGCATCGTGAGTGTCGAACCGGCGTTGAAGCCGAGCCGGACATCACGCACCGCGCGCGCCGAGGCGATCAGCAGCACCGCGCTATGCAGCAGCAACACGGCCAGTGCGACCTGCCCGATGGCGAGCATTCGCCGCAGCCCATTCGCGGACGCGGGTGTCGCGCCGGCGGTGCGGTCGCGAAGGCCCTGCGCCGGGTCACGTCCCGCCACCACCATCACCGGTACCGCGCCAACGACAGCACCGATGATGAGCACAACGATCACGACTGCCACCAGCGCCCGAGTGCCGAGCACCGCTCCATCGGCTGCAATGCCGGCCGGAAGCAGCGATGACAGTAGCCGTGCGCCGACGATAGCGATGCCATAGCCGAGTGCCGCGCCGAGCGAAGCGAGCAGGGTCCCCTCGATGAGTGCCCCTCGCACGAGGCGGGTGCGGGTCGCGCCCAGCGACGCTCGCACCGCGAGTTCTTCGCTGCGCACCAGGACGCTCGCGAGTTGCAGGTTGGCCACGTTCGCACAGGTGAGCGTCAGCAGCATCAGCACACCCGCGAGCAGCAGCACCACCACCGGCCGGACGTCGCCGACGATTGCGTCCGCCAACGGGCGAACGTGCGCCTGATACCCGGCGGCATCGAGCGCGGAACCGGCGTGCGGACCAGGAAACTCGCGTCCGACAGCGCGAAGCGGCGCCGTGATGTCAGCGGCCGCACTCTCGCGAGAGATGCCCGGCTTCAGCCGGGCAATTACCGAATAGTTGTTGTTGGTCGGGTTGATGGCGGTGGGGCTCAGCCGCAGCGGCTCCCACGCCGCGATGTCGCGTGACGGGAACGAGACGCGCGGTCCGAGCACGCCCACCACCGTGAATGGTTCCCCTTCGAGATTCACTACACTGCCCGCGATCTTCGGATCGGCATTGAATGCCGAACGCCAGAGCCAGTCCGACAGCACTACCACGCGCTCGGCGCCGGGCCGATCCTCTTCTGCCGTGAAGACGCGACCGAGTTGCGGCTGCGCGCCCAGCACCGTGAAGAGGCTCGCCGTGACCGGCGCGAGCACCAGGCGACGTGCCTCACCCGTCCGCACCAGATTGGCGTCACGCGTCTGCCATGCCCCAACGGCCGCGAGGGTGTGGCCATCCGAGACCACTCGCCGGTAGCCCACGTCGGAGAGCGACAGCTCCGGAAAACCGGGCGCCGGAATGGTCTGCGTGATGCTGACCAGTCGGCCGGCATCGGGATACGGCAGTGGCCGCAAGATCACCGCATCGACCACCGCGAAGACCGCGAGCGACGCCCCGATCCCCAATGCCAGTGTCAGCACCACCACGGCGGAATGCAGCGGACGCAGCCGGATCCGTCTGAGTGCAAACCAGAGATCGTGCCGCATGGCTTACTTGCCCGGCGCGCGGCGCCGGCCGGTGAGCGTGCCCTCGTTCTCACCAAAGGTGAAGGCGCCCTTCACCGTCTCGCCCTCGAACAGCAGCTCGTAGTGGATCTTCTGGCTGGGAGTGTTGCTGTCGAGGACCAGCTGATTGCCGAGTCGTTTGGTCTGCTGTACTGGCGACTGGTGGCCACCGACCATCAGCACCAGCGTGGCGCTGTCCTTCGCCGCCGGCACCGTCAGCAGCCCTTCGAGTATTCCGCCGCCGAAAGCAATCTCGAGGGTGTAGCTGCCGGGAGTGACCGCGCCACTGGGACGGGCCGGGGAAGCCGGGTTCTGGGCCGCCGCAACCGAAACGAGGAGCAGGGTCGGGACAATCGTGCGAAGGATTCGCAACATGGTAATTCTCCAAGGGTGACTGACCCGCAGGGACAATGCAGTTCAGCCAAGCTAGAGAGCGCCATTGCGCGCCAGCAACGACGAAGCAGGGAATCCGACGAGCGGAGCAGTGAAAACACGGAATCCCCCGTCCGCTATGGCGCCCGGCCGTACACCACGGCATAATCCCGGATGATCTCGATGCGCGGAAGGCTATACGCCAATGACTGACGGCCAGAACGAGCCGCAGGCGAGCGCATCGGCGAAGTCAGCGGAAGCATTGGCTACCGACCCCGACTTCCAGCAATCGCTTCTCAACGCCATCAACGATGCTTCACCCGAAGGAATCGTGGTGATCGATGGCAACGGGACCATCGTCTCGTACAATCAGCAGATTATCGATCTCTGGAGGATTCCACCGGGTCGGATGCGAGGCGTGCACGTGGGGAGCGCGATCGGCACCGTCGATGACCCGCTCCTCGCCGGCATCGCGAAGCAGCTCAAGGACCCCGTCGCCTTCCGGGACCGTGTCCGCGAGCTGCACTATTCTCCCGAACTCGATGATCACTGCGAGCTCGAGTTGAAGGACGGTCGGACCCTGGAACGCGACTCCACTGCGCTACGCGGCAAGCACGGTCAGTATCTGGGCCGCGTCTGGTTCTATCGCGACATTACGCCGTGGAAGGAGGCACAGGCCAAACTCGAGGCGCTCGCCCGACAGGATCCGCTCACCGGCGTGATGAATCGCCGCTATTTCGACGAACGAGCAAAGCTGGAGTTTGCCCGGGCCGTGCGCGAGCAGAAGCCGGTCGCGATCGTGGAATTCGATCTCGATTTCTTCAAGCAGGTCAACGATCGCCACGGCCACGCCACAGGTGACGAGCTGCTCAAGGTCGTGTGCGACACCTGTCGGGCGATCGTTCGCGAGACCTCGCTCTTCGCCCGGATTGGCGGCGAGGAGTTCGCCGTGCTGCTGGCCGGCGCGAACCTGAAGGGTGCCCTGATATTTGCCGAGCGCCTGCGTGAAGCCGTTGCGGCGGCGCGGCTGAACGTCAATGGCGAAATGATCGCCGCCACCATCAGTGTGGGGGTGGCGATGCGTCACGCCGCCGATACCACACCAGAGGAGTGCCTGCTGCGTGCCGATAAGGCGATGTACCTGGCGAAGTCCAGGGGTCGGAATCGCGTAGAGGTCGCCGATTGAGTGCGTGACCCGCAGCGCGCGGGGTGAGCGCCGCTCCTACTCCGACCGGAGTGCCTCCATGGGGGCCACCCGCGCCGCCCGCCAGGCGGGCATCAGGCATGCGAACACCGCGGTCACGAGCAGCACGCCGGCCACCACCCCATAGACGACCGGATCGAGCGGATTGGTGTCGAAGAGCAGCGGCGCAATGGCCCGCCCAGCGGCAAGCGCAATGAGGAGGCCCACCACGAGCCCGACCACCACCAGGCGCATACCGGACGAGAGCACGAGGGCGATGACGTTGGGGACGCTTGCGCCAAGCGCCGTGCGGATGCCGAATTCACGGCGACGCCTGGCAACGGCGAAGGAGAGGACACTGTAAAGTCCGATGGCGGCGACCACGATCGCGAGCACGCCGAACAGTGTGAAGAGTGTCGCGCCAAGTTGCCACGATCGAGTCTCGGGTGCCGCCAACTCCCAGAGTGGCTGCACGTCCACGACTGGCAGGTCCGGCGCCATCTCCTGCAGCGTACGGCGCACCGGCGTGGTGAGAAGCGCCGGATTCCCCGCCGTGCGGATGAAGAAGGCAGCATATGGCACGTCGGGTTGGTATTGCTCGGCCGGGACGTAGTACTGCGCGTTGGCGCGATCCAGCAGCGAGGAGCGAGGGGCGTCCTTCGCAACCCCCACGATCGTGGTGCACGGCATGGTGTCACCACCGATCTTCAGGCACTTCCCCAGCGGACTCTGTTTCGGCCAGATCAGTTCCGCCATCGTCTCGCCGACAATCGCCACGCGCGCACTCCCCTCGCGGTCGGTGCCATCGAAGGCACGACCGTCCCGGAGGCCGGTGCCGACGGTCCTGAAATAATCCTGGCCAACCATGTTGATGTAGGGGCCCCCGCTCCTCACCGACGGAATGGAATCGACACCAGGAATCGAGAGATCCTCGGCCCAGCTGGTATTGAATGGGATCGAGTTCGAGGCGGTGACGGCCGTGACGCCCGGCAGCTGCCGCAGCTTTTCCATCACCCGGAGCTGGGCATTCCGTTGCTGGATCGGCGTGAGGCCGGTGCCGCGCAGGTCCGCGCTCGCCATCATCAGGTGGTTGAGGTCGAGCCCGGCATCGAGGCCGCGAATCTGGCGCATGCTGCGGACGAAGAGCCCGGCACCAACCAGCAACACGACCGACAATGAGGCCTGGAATATCAGCAAGCCCGATTGAAGCACCGATCGCCCGCTGCGCGCACCACCGCGTCCAACCTTGAGTGCCGTGATCAGGTCCGGCTTGCTCCCCCGCCAGGCCGGGACCACTCCAGCGAGCAGGCCGGCCACGAACGCCGTGACCAGCGTGAAGCCGATCACCCGTACGTCCGTCAGCGGTGACGCGAGGGCGACATCAGGGAGCAGGGTCCGCGCGAGGGCGATGCCGCCCCACTGAGCGAGGAAGAGGCCGACGAGTGCGGCCGCCAGCGAGAGTACCAGCGTCTCCACCACGATCTGACCAACCAGTCGGCCTCGACTCGCTCCGAGCGCTGCCCGGATGGCGAGTTCCGCATCGCGATGCGTCAGCCGGGTGAGCAGCAGATTCATGACATTGGCGCAAGCGATGATCAGCAGGATCAGCGAAACGCCACCAAGCCACAGCGACACCTTGTGTTCCCGGCTGGCCTCTGGGCCCATCGCCACCAGCAGCGGTCCCGCGACCACCGCGGCCTTGGGGTCGGCGCGGCGCACCCCGGCCTGCGCCATCCGCAGCTGGGTAGTCGCCGCAGCTGTGGCCGCGAGCTCCGATGTGCCGGGGGCGAGGCGCGTCAATGCCCGCACCCACTGGATCCCGCGGCTGTGTTCCCAGTCGCCCCCGATGTTTTCGTGTGCTGCGGTCTTGAGTGGCAGGAAGAGATCGACCCGTTCAAGATCGATCCCGTTGAACCCCCGTGGCGTGACGCCGATGACGATATAGCTGCCACCGCCGAGTCGAAGGGTCCGGCCGAGCACGTTTCTGTCGCCCTGAAAACGACGCTGCCAGAAATCATACGTGAGCACTGCGGTCCCTGCAGCGCCCTGCGCATCCTCTTCGGCACTGTAGAACCGCCCGAGCAGCGGCTGAACACCAAGCAGCGAGAAGAAGTCGTGAGTGGCCATGAGCGTGGCGGCCGTGGTCGCCTCGCGCCCCCGGTCGAGTGAAAGCGACGTCGAGAAGAAGGCGGCAGTCGCCTTGGTCGCCGGGACCGATCGGAGATCGTCCACGGTGGGAAACGCCAGCGAACTGTTGGTCACCTCGCGGCCGAGGAAATTGCGCCTGACGTACATCCGCCGCAGCTCGTGCGGCGCACGAACCCCGGCTGGAGCGCGGAAGAAGAGTCGATCGATCATCCCGAACATTGCCGCGTTGACGCCGATGCCGAGCCCGAGTGTGAGGGCGACGGCAACAGCCACACCGGGCGCGCGTGCGATGCCGCGCAGCGTGTGACGCAGATTGCGACTCAGCATACCGATCCGCTCCGTGACAGTTGAGGTGGAATCAACGCGGGGCGTCCGCGCAGGTGCTCCGACGTTGGTGGCCGCCACGACCACCGCCCGCGCGCAGTCGGCGACGAACTCCCCCGCCGTTGCCGTCCGTCGCTCACGGTCGACCGACATCGCCCGCGACAGCGCTTCGGAAAGCTCGATCGGAATCGAAGGCACCTGTTGCGTGAGCACAGGTGGAGGTCCGGTGAATCGCTTCGCCACTGTGGCAAGCGTGGTGGTGCCGGCGAACGGGGTCTGCCCCGCCAGCATCTCGTACGTCATGCAGGCGAGACTGTATACATCGGAGCGACGATCGAGGTTCGGATCGCCGCTTGCTTGCTCCGGCGAGACATAGGCGGGTGTCCCTGCCCCGGAATCGAACTCGGAGTGCCATCCCTCCGCCCAGACTTCGGCCTGGATCACCCGCGCCACTCCGAAGTCGATCAACCAGGCGTGCTCCTCGCTGAGGAGGACGTTGTCGGGCTTCACATCACAGTGAAGCACGCCCAGGGCATGGGCGTGATCGAGCGCGGCCGCGACGCCTGCGAGCAAGCGCAACACGCGATCGATCGGTAGCCGTCCTTCGCGCTTGAGCAGATCGCGCAGTGACCCGCCCCGCACATATGGCATCACGTAATAGGGAGAACTCTCCGCCTCACCGGCGTCGAAGATCGGCAGGATGTTGGGATGCTGCAGGCGGTTGGTGTTGATGATTTCCTTGAGCAGCGCCTTGCTGCCCACGCCACTGACCACTTCGGAGTTGACGATCTTGATCGCGACCGGCCGGCCGAGGCGGGTATCGCGAGCGAGGTAGACGATCCCCATGCCACCCTGGCCAATCTCGATGTCGATCAGGTACTGATCGCGCAAAGCCCCCTGGATACCATGCTCCGGCAGTTCGTGACCGGGCTCGACCTCGAATAGCGCCTCGAAGGGGACGGCGAGCACCTCAAGCATTCGCTCCCGGGTCCGGGCCGACGGATAGAGATGCTTCCCGGCGAGCAGATTGGAGAGATGGCCCTTGGAGAGGCCGAGCCGCATCGCCCAGTTATTCTGGCTGATCGCGCTTTGCGCCAGCAATTGCTGCAGCCGGGTGTGATGGAGGCGAATGCGCATGAGACCGCACGGTTAGGGCCGATGAGCCTGGTCGCGCCTAAGTTATGGAGTCGCTGTGGCGGGGAAAGGGCCTTCTCGCACAAAGTGTTTCGGAACGTTCGATTTCACCCAGATCGTCCCAACCTGTGACAGAAATCGCGACGCTGCGAGTGGTGGAGCGGGGCCGCACATTCGGAGTTACCCTTTTTCTGTTTCCTCCACCCCTCTTCCTGAAGGGATCCCCATGCGCCGAGCGCTGCTCGTTCTTGCCCTCCTGCTCACTTCCCTGCGGCCCGCCGCGGCCCAGGTCTCTCGCCCCGATACCAGCGACCACTTCATCTGGCTTGAGGATGTCAGCGGTGAACGAGCGATGTCGTGGGTCAAGGCCGAGAACGGCAAGACCACGGACTTGCTCGAGAAAGACCCGCGCTACGCGGGTTTCTATCAGGGAATCCTGAAGATGGCCCAGGCGCAGGACCGCATCCCAGGCGTCAACTTCATCGGTGGCAGGCTTTACAACTTCTGGCGTGACTCGGCCCACATTCGTGGCATCTGGCGGAGCACGACACTCGCGAGCTATCGGACGCCGAAGCCGGTGTGGAGCACGGTGCTCGATCTCGACGCCATCGCGAAGCGCGAGAACGCTAACTGGGTCTGGCAGGGCGCCGATTGTGTGCCGCCTGCAGAGCGGCGTTGCCTCATCTCACTCTCCGATGGTGGCGAGGACGCCTCCACCGTCCGCGAGTTCGATCTTGTCACCCGTGACTTCGTGCCCGGCGGATTCTCACTCCCGAAGGGGAAGCAAGACGTCACCTGGATGGGAAGTGACACCATCGTTGTTTCGCGCGAATGGAGCCCCGGCGATGTCACGGCGTCAGGATACCCCTTCATCGTCAAGCGACTCGCGCGCGGGCAGCCACTCTCGACCGCGGTCGAACTCTTTCGCGGCACCAAGGCCGATGTCTCGGCTCGCGCCGGCACCCTCGTCGACGGCGCTGGCCGAAGGGCCACCATCATCACCCGCTCTGTCTCCTTCTTCGAATCTGAGTTGTACATCGTCCGTGCCCACGACGTCGCAAGACTCGCGATGCCATTGAAGGCGAATTTCTCGGCGATGATCGATGGTCAGCTGGTGGTCGCGCTCTCCGAGGCCTGGCACGCTGGCGCGACGACGATAAAGAGTGGTGGCCTCGCCTCGTTCTCGGTGGCGACCGCAATGAAGACTCCCGACGCGCTCGCTCCGGTTGCGATCGTCGAGCCCGGCCCGCGCGAATCCGTCGCCGGTGCGTCAGCAACGCGAAACCGCCTGCTCGTGGGGATGACGGAGAATGTGAAGGGACGCGTGTTCTCGTTCGCGCGCAGCGCCGACGGCCACTGGCACCGCACGGCCATCGCCCTCCCCGATAACGCGGCCACCTACGTGGCAGCCGCCGATTCCCGCAGCGATCTCGCCTTTCTCGGCGTGACGGGATTCCTGAATCCGACGTCGATCTGGATCGCCGACGCTGCCACAGCCTCGGCGAAGGTGCTCAAGTCGACGCCAGCTCGCTTCGATGCGTCGGGCCTCATGGTCGAGCAATTCGAGGCAACCTCGACCGATGGCACGAAGATCCCGTACTTCATCACCCACCCGAAGACGATGAAGCTCGACGGCTCGACACCAACTATCCTCACGGCATACGGCGGCTTCGAGGTATCCAGCACGCCGTACTACGATCAGAACGCTGGCAAGCTCTGGCTCACCCGGGGCGGTGCACTCGTGCTCGCGAATATTCGCGGCGGCGGAGAGTTCGGTCCGGCGTGGCACGAGGCCGGTCTCAAGACGAAGCGGCAGGTGATCTACGACGACTTCGCTGCCGTGGCGCAGGATCTCATTGCCCGCAAGATCACGTCGCCTCGCCGGCTCGGCATCGTGGGTGGATCGAATGGTGGACTGTTGATGGGCGTCGAGATGAACCAGCACCCGGAGTTGTGGAACGCGGTGCAGATCGCCGTACCGCTGCTCGACATGCTGCGGTATGAGCAGATCGCTGCCGGCGCCTCGTGGGTTGGCGAGTATGGCAGCGTGGCGAACCCCGACGAGCGCGCCTTCCTCGCGAGCATCTCGCCGTACCACAACCTCAAGCCGGGGGTGAAGTACCCCACCCCGTTCATCTGGACTACCACGAAGGATGATCGGGTGGGCCCTCAGCACGCGCGAAAGCTTGCCGCGAAGATGGCGGAACTTGGGATGCCATATCTGTACTATGAGGTGATCGAGGGAGGCCACGGTTCGGGGGCGAATGCGATCCAGCAGGCCCATACGAACGCCCTGGGGTACGTCTACTTCACCCGGCAGTTGATGGATGGCGGGGCGGCGATTCCCTAGGCAGCGGTTCTGCCGGGGGAAAACAAAAACGCCCACCCCCGTCGGGATGAGCGTTTAAGCTGCTGCTTATTGCCCCGCCTGGGGTCGAACCAGGAGTCTTCTGCTCCAGAGTCCGAAAACACACCGAAGATCAAGATTGTCGGTGATCCCCGGGGAAAACATATCACCTTTCGCTATATATAGTTAGGGCGTTGCTATGGACCTTCCGTGTTTGTTCGGGTTGGGGTAAGCTTGATAGCCATTTCAGGGTCGTCCTGACCCTGACCTTACCCCAAAACTCGAGGCAGGTGTGTCCACGCTCACGGTACGTGCCCTCAACAACCTCTCGAAAAATCCGCCCGCCGAGAGGATAGAGCTCCAAGACCAGGCGGTGCCATCCCTCCGAGCAAGAGTAACCCCAAAGGGGGTGGTCTCGCTCTCCTGGTTCCGGTGGGTCGGTGCGCGGGCAAGACGAGTGACCCTCGGTCGATGGCCTGGCGTCTCCCTCGACGATGCGCGGGATGCTGCACGAAGGAAAGACCTCGATCTTGCGGCAGGTCTCGATGTTGTGCCCGCGCGGGGAGCGACTGACGGGCGATCGATCCTGAGTGCGGTCTGGGCCTCCTACTTCGAGCACTCCAAGTCACACCGAAAGCGGCCGGACGATGCGGCAAGTCGGTGGAAGCACCTCGCCTCGTTCAAAGATCGCCCCCTAGGAAGCATCACTGAGCAGGATGTCGAGCGATGGCACCGAACTCTCGGTCGCTCCACCGGTCAGGTCACCGCAAATCGCTGCCTCGGATTGCTCAGCGCCCTCTACAACCGGGCCATCCGCTCCGGCTTCCGAGGGAAAAACCCTTGCGCCTTCGTGGAGCGGTTCGCAGAGTCGCCACGAACACGGGTGCTTCAGGGCCACGAGACCACCAGGCTGCTCGCCTCGCTCGAGGCAGAGGCGGATGCGGACCTCAGGGATTTTATTCGCCTAGGGATGTCGACGGGGGCGCGCCGCGGGAATATCGCGGCGATGCGCTGGTCTGAGCTCGACCTGAACGCCCAGCTCTGGAGCATCTCCGGGGCGGATGCAAAGAACGGCCTCCCACTGGTCTTGCCTCTCGGTGCGGATGCCATCGCGATATTGCGTCGGCGCGCGGAGGAAAATCGTGAATCGTCGGACTACATCTTCCCCGCCCGACGAGCGAACCCGAAGTACCCCTACCAGACTTCGTGGCAGCCCCGCGTTCGGCGAGTTTTCGACCGCGCCGGGCTTCCCGATATCCGCTTCCACGATCTACGCCGGTCATTCGGGACCTACTGCCTCAACTCCGGTACCGACCTCGCCCTTGTATCGGCCCTGTTGGGGCACCGGCAGCTCTCAACGACTGCGGCGGTCTACGCTCACGCAACGGCAGCAACGCTGCGCGCCGTTGTCGACCGAACCACCGTGCACCTCCTCGCTACTGCGACCGAGTCCCAGCGTCCGAAACTTCGGGCTCCATCTGCTGCAGCTCGTGGTGAACTCACTCCCGATTTTATGGAGGTGAGCTGATGTCGGATCCTTCGAGCAATAAGGAAAAGCGTGGGTTCAACATCGGCGACCCCGAAGCCTGGCATCGGCATTGGCTGGAAATGCAGCGACAGACCGTGAGGGAGCTTCGAGCCGAGGCAGACTATCTGGAGGATGCCACGGACAGGGGGATCGCCATCAGACCGGAAGTGAAGCAAATGACACAAGAAGAGGCCTTAATGCTCTGGGCCGAGGAGGACGGGAAACGCGGACGTAAGGTCTACCTCGCCTCACGAAGGGGAGGCTTAATCCACTCCGAGATGCAGCGGGCCAAGACAGCGGCCCGAAACGCCGAAATTCGCAAGGCAGTCACCAGCGGGGATGCTGTGAAGCCAGGCGGTCGTAAGCCAACCCAGAAAGAGATAGCAAAGCGGTTCAGAGTGAGCGCCTCGACGGTCAGCAGAATCGCCAAAACGTAACCTGGACCTCAGGTTGCCGTTGCATGTGCCCGCCACATGCAACGGCCTCCTGACAAGATTGCTCTTCATCGCAGGTTCACACTCGATGGAGACCACTCGCTATGTCGATCGATATTGCTTCACTACCCCCGCTCCTCAAGCCAGCCCAGGCCGCCGCGTTGCTCAGCGTTGAGGTTGCCACCCTGAGCACCTGGCGCTGCCGCGACCCCAACCGCGTTCCGTTCGTCAAGGTTGGCGGCCGAGCGGTCCGGTACCGCCTCAGCGACATTCTCCGGATCATCGAGGGCGCGAATAGCCCAACTACCCGGGCTTAGCTCACCGAAGACAGGCTAGGGCTGGACCGGTCTTCTGCCACCGTTGTGGCCGGGCAGCGTGAGAAGGCAAGCTGCGAAACAACGGGATGAGGATGCACGGGGGCTTTCATGATACGGGTTTCTCCCCCACCGGACTGCGACGCCTCGACACGCTCGAGGGGGGAGCAGTCCAGCGACGCCGGGACGCTTGCGGCCCCTGGCGGCGTAGAAACCATGCGAGGATTGCCAATCGCCCAGAAAGGCCTCGCAACCCAGAGCGGATGTGGTCGTCACGACGGTGACCAAGGACTATCGGCCGAGCCGCTCCGGCCAACACGACGTGCATTCGGTGCCGCACCAGCCCTTCGAGAAGCAAGAAGGCCTTACAGGGGCCAAACCACATTGGGGTATCCGGGCGCACGCCCACCGTACAAGCTTCGACCCTCCGCTAGCGGACCACATTTGATGGAGATTGATCGCGATGTCCAGACGCCAAGATCGAGTGAAGTATCGACCCGTGGAAAGGGACCAGCTCCTGACCGCCCGCCAGGTCGCTAGCTATTGCCAGATTTCTTTGTGTACCGTGTACAGACCTGAAATCAGATCTCTAGGTGTTCATCTCGGTCGTCGATCGCTTCGCTGGTCGCTCCGCGCGCTTCGGGCCTACTTGCGGCCAGTCGCGGCCGGCGGGCCGGGGCCAGTAGACCGCCGCGGCTGCAACCAGCACAGACGTCCACGCACATCGGGCCGCAACGGCCCCCTCGAAATCACCCGGCCATCACTGCCTGCCGCGATGGCAACTCAGGCCGCTCTTGCCCTGGGCGAGCCTACGGGGCCCCGCATAGAGCCTCATACGGTGTGCGCGCCCTCTAGGAGGCTCAAGAAGCGAAAGGGAGATCGCGCCATGATGCGTGACAAGCGGGACCTGGTCCCCGGAAAGGGCCGCTAGCTAAATCTTCGGGCGGGCGCGCGCGCGTTTTTTACTGCGTGTAAGAATTGCCTAGAGCCGAACCATGGTTAGCCAATCTAGGGTGGGAGACCGTGCCGGTACCTCAACAATCGCAGCGCATTGGCAATCACCAGCAACGTACTCCCCTCGCGGCCGACGACATCGAGACCGATTCCAATGAGCCCGGTACCGGTCGAAAGCATCCACAACTCGAGCGTCGCGATGTCGCGGCCCTGCGAAGCCAGCAACCCCTCTGGCGTTCACACGGAATTGGTTTCCCGAATTTGGTTGCGGAAGATTGATTTCAACGCGAAAATACTGAGCGGGGATCGCTTCGTTGGTCGTGAAGCTTCTCTAGGAGGTTTCAAACCCTTGAGTAGGGTTAATCCGCCGAATCGAAGGCCATGGACGACGGAGCAAGCGAAATGCAGCCAACCTGGACGTGGACTGAGACGATCCTGGCCGTGATGGCGGAGCGTCCAGCACACTACTGGACCCTCACCGAATTGTGCGACGAAATCGCCCCGCTCCCCATTGTTGTACGGTTCCACAGGGAGCACTGGGGCGCTCGACCGGACTACCGTCATCGAGTGCGAACCTATCTCCTGCGACTGAAAGCTCGAGGTCGGATCGAGAGGGTGGCTCGGGCGACGTACGTTCTGGCGGCGAGGCCTGCCTCATCAGCAATCGTTGAGCCGTCCGGAACAGGCTGACGCATACCTGCTGCGGCCTGCCCCGACCGGCTTTCAGGCCGTCAACTCAGGCCATGGCTCCGCAGGCCTGCGCACATGCTCGGCATACTTCCGCGCACCGTTGCATGGTTGCATCATCGCCGAATGCTTCACACGAGTCGGCGCACTTGTTACAACGCTCGGCGCACTCACGGCAGACGGCTTCGACTGACGGCGACATCTCCTGCATTGCCGTCGTGCACTTCGCGCAGCTCTCGACACAATCCTTCAACGATTGGATGTGATCTGCCTCGGCGTGAGCACCGCCTTTGTCCAGGCAATATTTGAGAGTGCTTTCGCAGGTATCGTGGCACAGCTGACACGCTTCGATGCATTCCTGCATCGTTCCGTGATCCTGATGGGTCGTCATACTTCATCTCCACAGCAGGGGCAGTGAGGGAGCCGGTACGCCTGCCGCCCCTGCCTTGATTCAAGGCTGGCGCACCGGTAGAGCAGTCAGTGTCAGGGGGTTGCCTTGCTCGTGAACTCGGCGATCTCACGCGTCTGGTCGCGCTTCATCTGCTCCGCCATCGCCTTGAGGTCAGGTCGCGTCGCCTTTGGCAGGTACGCATCGATCAGCGTGAGTGCTTCGCGATGGTGCTGAATGACGAGGCGATAAAAGGTTGAGGCGTACGCGCTCCCGGACTTCGTGAGCAGCGTGTCGAGCATCGCGCCGTGAGCCCGGACCACCTTGGGTTCATAGGGATCCTTGTAATCCTTGTCGAGCATGGTGACCATCTTCTTGAGCTCCTCATCTTGCTGGGCATCCATTTTACCCGCGTCATTGCGGGACGCGGCGGTCCCCCGCCCTTCCTCCATCGTCTCGTGAGCCATCGCAATGAGGCCCTTGTGATGGTCGCTCATCATCCGAAGGAAATCGTGATTGGCGTCGCCAGTCATCGCCATTCCTTCCATCGCTCCGCCCGTCATGGCGGAGGCTGGAGCGACGGTGCCGGGGGCTGCCCCGGTCGCCGTGCTATCGACCGCTTTGCGTTCGACTTTGCTGCCACAGGCAGCGATCAACAGGAGGAGGGTAAGCTGGGCATTACGTCGCACAGCGGTATTTCGGGAAGCTCGCGAGGTGATGCGATTCATTGGTCGTCGTCCGTTGGGTGGGAGCGCGCTGGCAGGGGAGGAACTGCCGTCATGGACCGCCCGCGGCGAGCGGAGTCGGCAGGGAGACGAGGACGGCCGTGACGAAAAGCACAAGGATGGCGATGAGCGCCTCCACACTGGCTGATCGAACCACCCGGGCTGCTCCGACTCGGTCTCCGAGCGCGGGAAGGACGCGTCGCCAGTTGTAGGCACCCGTAGCGACGACCAACGAGAGAATCGTCAGCTTGAGTAACAGCACGCGCCCGAAGGCCGTCGTCAAGAGTTCCGAAAGGTGTCCGATATGAATCCACGCCGAGGCGACCCCGGTAAGCCCCGCAAGTGCAGCACAGGTAAGCGCGACCGGAGAGTACGCGGTGACCAGTTCAGCTGCCAAAGTGCCATGATCCTCTGTCGACCCCACTGCCGCTGTTATGGAGACGATCAGCATCACAGCAAGGGTTCCCAACCATCCGGCAGCGCCGAGGATATGCAGACCATCGGAGAGGACAGCAAGCGGGACCAGTCGTTCGGCAGCAATGGCGTGTCCCGAGAATGCGGGAGTGAAGGCGAGGAATAACGTCACGACGCGCACCGGCATCCAATGCGACGTCGCGCGGGCCCGACGGAACAAGACTACGGCAGCGAGTGTGAGCGCCAGCTGCGCCAACCAGCTCCACCCCCACATCGTGTGCGCGATCATCCCGCCAACTATCTCGGCCTGGAACGCCTGTCCCGGCGCGTGCATTGCCACCGACTGGGCGACCAGCCGAAGAGGTAGCGTCACGAGGAGCAGAAGAGCGGCGATCTGCCCGACGGCGGCGCTCAACACCGTCAACTCCCCGCGGGGTGGCATCCCGAGGGCTGTCCAGCGCCGCGCAACGCGCCCGAGGACGGCCGCTTGAAAGACCGCGGCACCAACGATGCCAACGAGGGCCAGGTACATCAACCATCGCACTCCGACGAAAAGCGGATCCGAGGCGTCAAACGCCGGCCAAACCGATTCAGCCAGATGGTGACCCTCGTGCGCCACTGCTTCGGCCGCAGGCACAACTACGGCAGCGGCCTCCCCGCCCGCCCGCACGCGCCTGCCCACCACGAAGCGGTATTCACCCCTGACAACGTGGGCGTCATCACCTGCCACCTGCCAGCGCACGAGATACTCACCAGTCCCGAGAGCACGCGGGAGCGTAGCCACGATGGTGCCGAGCGAGTCCGGGACTACGACGAGCGGACCCAATGCCGCCATGGTGCCATCGGGAGCTACCAGCTCGAGGCGGGAGAAGCGCAGCTCGATTGCTTCGCTGAAGGTGAGCCGCAGTTGCAGTGGTGAAGCGACTAAGGAGTCGGCAGCCGCAGGTGTCGACCGACGGAGGAAGGGGTGGGCGCGCGCGATCGATGGCTGGGTCAGCAGCAGCAGTGCCGCGCCCAACGTGGCGAGGGGAAAAACTCGAGCTGCATTCCCTTTCACGGGTGCTTCATCCCCGGCATTGGTGGTATCGGTTTCGTGACGGTCGTGTCGGGTCGCACGCGAGGTTTCGGTACCGCACTCTGTCGGGGTGTCACCGAAGGTGGAGTGGTTGGCGCGGGGAGTGCGGCCCTCAGCCGCCGCAGCATCGCATCGGACTGCAGCCGGCGACTGATGACGGGATCGCGCAACATCGCCTCGAGCAGCTGTCGTCGCGCGGCATCAACATTCGGCATCGTCATCCCCGGCATGGATGGCGCAGCCGGGGTAGAGTCGCGGCTTACCGGACGAATCTGCGGAGGTGGCGGGGTTGCCATCCCAGGCATCCCCCGCATCGAGGAGTCCCTAGATGACGCGGCACCGTGCTGCATCCCGGCCATCCCTTCCACCGGCTCGCTCGACGAGGGACGCAAGAGCAGCCCCGTCGCGGGACCGCCCATCGCCCCGACTCCCCCCATCATCGACCCCATTTCATGCCACTCCTTCATGGTCATCACGTTGCGTGTGGTATCACGGAACTCTGCCAGCGCCTCGTAGATCACCTTCCGCTTGTCTGCGCGAGGGACCACATCCGCCGCGAGGATGTCGGAGATGATGTCGTGCATCATGTGCAGGTTGTCGAAAATCACTGCGGCGCGCGGATGCGCCGCACTGAATCGCGGCGCGATCGCAGAAGCCATCGGCATCGTCTTGGGCAAGTTGACGGGTGCGTCCTTGAGCATCGACCAGAATCGTGCCAGCGTCGCCTGCACCCCGGCTTTTCGTTCTGCACGCGTCGCACCGATGATCAGCGGTTCGTACAGCCCCACCTGCAGCCAGTGGTACGACCAGATGAGACCATTGAACTTTGGGTACCCTTTGCGAAAGACCTGGCTGTAATACTGCTCGTCCATCAACGCCATCGACTTCGGCACCGGGCGGAAAGCGTAATCCGACCGCGTCAGGTAATAGTCGGTGAGCCGTTCGATCAAGACATCTCGCTCCGCAGGCGAGAGTCGCTCATCGGAATACGCGTCATAGATCTGCCGGTGGAGCAGGTGCGCCCAGTCGAACATCTGCTTCGCCTGCCAGACCAGCTTGGAGTATGTTGGTTCCACAGCCTCCTCGACGATGGCGAATCGCGGCGGACGAATGAGGAGATCTTTGGTGAGGAAGTCGAATTGCCGACCCTCCAGTTCCGAATGCAGGTTGCCCGGCTTGGTGAGCAGCTTCTCGTAGAGCACCGCATGCCCATAGTCGAACGCATTGAAGAGCCGGGCCGCCTCGGGATACGTGCTCAGGAATTGCCAATTGAACGAACCGGGAAAGTAGAACTGTTCATTGCGCTGATCCTGTGCGCCAACCGTGATGGCCAGGAGGGCCACCCCGATGGTCCCGCACGCAGTGCGCCTGATTGCGCGATGAATCTTCGTGGGCACGACATCCACCTCCTGTAATGTCTCAGCGGCCCCGAGGCATCAGCCCCGGAATTGCGAAGGCGTGCGACAACCCGACAGTGAGGGCGACGTCCGGGCCGAGGTCGGAGCGGAGGCGTCGTGCAATGCCTGCGTCGAACACCGTGGTCGCGTGCCACTGGTAGCGCAGGCCAAATCCGGCGTTGACCTCAGTTGGGACTCCCTCGGTCGTACGGCGCGCTGTGATTTCTCCGATGAACATCAGGCTCTGCCGAAAAAACGTCCTGTCGATCGCTGCGCCGTAGCTCCATCGACTCAGTGGATCGACCGGCCGGAGGCTGGCTTCCGATCCGAGCCCTCGCGCGACATTCAAATGCAAGCGTGTCGCACCCCAGCTCCTGGTGGCGATGGCTTTCACAGCGACCCGGGTGCCGTGGCCCCCTAGCGGCCCGACCCCGAATGACACATCGGCCCGCAAGGCCAAGGCAGGTACCCGTGCTCGCTCGGTGTTGAAATTGTAAAACCCGAAGAGTGAAACACCGGCCAGACCGGATCGCGACCCTGCGGCGGGCTCGGCGACGCTGGAGCCGTCGGTGAGCGTCGCGAACGGGAGCTTCAGGCCGATCTGTCCATTCTGAATCAGGCCGTACGCCAATTCGGGTACCGTGAGGTGGAGTCGGCTACCACCCACCATTCGCTCGAAGCGATACGGCATCAACAGCTCGAACGCATAGCGCTCGACCGGATAGGCATCTTCAGTGACAGTTGGGCGGTCGTCATCGAGGTTCCGGTAGTCGATCTGGGCCGTCGCCGGACGAGCGATGGTCACAAGTAGCAGCAGACCACCGAGCCCCACGGATGGCAACCAACGTCGCGATGCTCCCTGCCTCAAGCCCTTACCTGCTGCCGCAACCTCATTCGCGGTGCGTAACATCGTGCTCTGCCCCTGATACAGTGGTCCGGCCGGAGCGACGCTCCATCCCTCAGGTTACCCGGCCAAAGGTTATGGCAGCATCAAGCACAGATTAAGGTTTCGTGGAATTGTCGGAGGGGGCGGCGTAGCATCGGCCCGGTTACCATTTGATCAAGCCAATTCATCAGACTTCGGGGCAGGTATGCGCATTCTAGTCGTCGAGGATGACCCGAAAACAGCCAGATTCCTCAAGCAAGGACTGGAGGAGGAGGGCCACGCGGTAGACGTCGCGGTCGACGGCGAGGAGGGATCGTTTCTGGGTCACCTCAACCCTTACGACCTGATTCTCCTGGACATCCAGCTCCCCAAGCGGAACGGATTGCAGCTCTCCAGCGAGTTGCGGCGTGAAGGGATCAGCACACCGATTCTCATGCTTACGGGGCGCGACTCGACTCCCGATGTGATCCGCGGCCTCAACGCCGGTGCCGACGACTACCTCACGAAGCCGTTCGACTTCGACGAACTGTTGGCGCGAGTAAACGCCCTCACTCGACGGCAGACTGGACCGGTGAGCGGTGTGCTCCGCTTCGGCGATCTCGAGCTCGATCGCCTCCAGCGGCGAGTGCGTACGGGCGGCCGCGCGATCGACTTGTCCCCTCGAGAGTTTCGACTCCTGGAGTATTTCATGCTGTTCCCAGAGCAGGTGGTGACGCGGGTGCAGTTGCTCGAAAAGGTCTGGGATATGTCGTTTGACCCCGAGACAAACGTGATCGACGCGCACGTCTCGAACCTCCGCAAGAAGCTCGAGCAGCACGGTAACCCGCGAGTCATCGAGACCGTTCGCGGCGCTGGCTACGCCCTGCGACACGGCAGACAGTAGAATGCGGTCGTTTCGGGCTGCTCTTGCCGTCCGAGTGGCCCTCGGAGCATTGGCCCTGCTGACCGCTGCTGGCATCGTCAGCACACTCGCGCTGCGCACGATCCTCTATCGCCAACTGGACGGCACACTCCTGCACCTTGCCGAGGTGGAGGCGCAGGCAGGAGCCGCGACCAGCGGCTCAGATTTTGTGTTCCACGAGGGCGTCTTGCTCGCCGCGCGCGAAGGGCCCTCGGTGGAACTGATTCGGTACGCTCAGCTGTGGAGCCACGACGGGCAGCCCGTCGTGCGCAGCGGCAACCTGACAGCCAACCTCACCCTCCCAGCCTCGGCGCTCGAGGAGGCGGGAGCTGGCCAAGTGGCGAGTGTGAGCCAGGTTTGGCGCGGGCGTCCGATCCGGAGTGTGGTGTATCCGATGTCGCTCGTCGGTGCGGCGCACCAGGTCCATCTCCTGCAGGTCGCCGCACCCACTGAGCCGCTACGCCAGACACTTGTGCGCTTCGCCTTGTTTGTCGTATTCCTCACCCTGCTCGGAACCGTCGGGGGCTATGCCCTTGGCCGGGGGCTGGCCGCGGCGGCACTTCGACCGACTGGGGAGATCACGGCGCAGGCCGAGGCGATTTCGGAGGGCACGCTGTCGGAGCGGATTACGGCGCACGCGGACGTCGACGAATTCACTCGCCTGGTGACCGTCCTGAACGGGATGCTGAATCGGCTCGATCGCGCCTTCCAGGTCCAACGGCAATTCACCGCTGATGCCAGCCACGAGTTACGCGCCCCGCTCACCGTCCTGAAAGGCGACATCGACGTAACGTTGAAGCGGGACCGGACCGTGGAGGAGTACCGAGACACGCTGGTGCGCTGTCGCGAGGAAGTGGAACGGCTGACGCGGCTTGCCAGCGATCTTCTGGTGTTGGCGCGTTCGGATGCCGCCCTCCCGCTCGAGCACGTCGCGGAGGTCGATGTGCGTGGGCTGATCGATCGGGTCGCGGCTCGATTCCAGGCGGCGGCGGCAGCTCGCCATGTCCACTTGACCACCGTAACGGTGGACGCGGTTGGGTGGGGGGACGAACGCTTGCTCGATCGCATCGTGACGAACCTGGTCGACAATGCCGTCAAGCACTGCGCACCAGATGGACACGTCGTTATCGAACTCGTTCAAGAGGCCCACATTGCGGTCACGGTTCGGGACGACGGCCCCGGAATCCGACCCGAGCATCTACCGCAATTGTTCGTGCGGTTCTTCCGAGGAGATCCCGCCCGGCGGCGCGGCGACGGCACCGGACTCGGCCTCGCTATTGCGAAGGCGGGGGCCGAGGCGCACGGGGGTCGTCTCGAGTTTCTTGGTAATTCTCCCGGCGCAGTGTTTCGGCTCAGTCTACCGGCGGCCAACTCCGCCGGAGATACTACCGCGCGGTGACGCCCCGGTTTCCCGTTCTTCCGTTCCGTCGCGCCGCCCGAGCCTTCAGCCAGCCACGAGCATGACCTTGATCGCGTGCTCGCCAGCGGCGTTGGCGAACGTATCGTACGCCTTCATCGTGTCCGCGAGCGCGAACCGATGCGTGACCAGGGTAGCCGGGTGGACCCGGCCAGCGACGACGGCCTTGAGCAACATCGGTGTCGTAACGGTGTCCACCAGTCGGGTACGCAGCGTGATGTTGTGGGACCACAGTCGGTCGAGCTTGAGTGACACCGGACGGCCATGCACGCCGATATTGGCGAGATGACCGCCAGCACCGAGGATATCCTGACATATATCGAAGGTGACGGGAGTGCCCACCGCCTCGATGGCGACATCCACGCCGGCCCCCGCGGTGTGCTCCATCACTCGCTCGGCCGCCTTGCCATCCGCATTGGTGACGGTGAAGGTTGCGCCGAGCTTGCTCGCCACGGCCAGCCGAGCCTCATCCACGTCGATCACGATGATCTCCGCCGGCGAATAGAACTGCGCCGTGAGCAGCGCGGCCAATCCGATCGGACCGGCACCGACGATGGCAACGACGTCACCCGGCTTGACTTCGCCATTCTGGACACCGCATTCATACCCTGTCGGGAGAATGTCGCTGAGCATCGCTGCGGCTGCTTCGTCGATTTCCTCCGGAAGACGGTGCAGACTCGTGCTGGCATACGGGATCCGCACGTACTCGGCCTGGGTGCCGTCGATCAGGTGACCGAGAATCCAGCCCCCGTTGCGGCAGTGCGAGTACATCCCGCGGCGGCAGTTGTCGCACTGGCCGCAGGACGTGATGCACGAGATGATGACGCGGTCACCGACGGCGAAATTTGTCACCGCCGAGCCAACTGAGTCGATGATGCCGACGCCCTCGTGCCCGAGGATGCGCCCCGGCTCGACGGTCGGTACGTCCCCCTTCATGATATGCAGGTCCGTTCCGCAGATGGACGCGGTTGTCATTCGGACAACGGCGTCCGTGGGAAGTTGTATAGCCGGCTTCGGACGGGCTTCCCAGGCTCGCTGGCCCGGGCCGTTGTAGACCAGGGCGTGCATCCCGGCACTGACGCCAGCAGCATCCGGCAAAGGTCTTTGCGGTTGCGCCCTGTTGAGCGGCGGGTCGATGGTTTTCATGGTGTGCACCTTGATGGTGTGGTCGTGCTGTGCGAGCTGAACTTTTCGTCCCGTGGAGCGTGAGCTACTCGGTTGCCGGACATCGCAGGCCTCTTGGCAGGATCACCTGCACATGCGATCCGATCGAATCGCCTGAAAACGTATCCGATGTGCGTAAGGGGCCGGTGAGTCGACAGTGAACATTTCTTGAGGAACAGTCCCGGGTGACGTAGCATGAACAGATGCTTCTTCAAAGTTTGCTTACCGTGTGAAGGCGTGCTGGGCCTCCCGAACCATCCGCCGCGTACACCATCGCGCGTATGATCGTCCCAGAAGCCGGCCCAGGACCCAGGAGATCCCCTTGGCCGGAAGCTCGTAGTCGATCACGACACGCAAATTCGTCTGCGCCCCGACTGGCGCGAGGTCGAAGCCCATGTGATATGGCCCCATCACGAGTAGCCGCGGCTCGCCGACTGTTTCCCAGGTTTTGCCGAGCGGCGGATCGCGGCGGGTCACAACCTCATCGAGATGCAAACGGACCCCGAATACCCGCCCGCGCAGGACGATGTGCGACCCCACCGAGCGCCCGCGCTGCGCGTCGAGCACCGTCTCCATTTTCCCCCACCCGAGCTTCCACGAGCGCTTGCTCATATGTTCCGTCAGGCGCGTCTGATCGTCTAGCAGTTCGAAGACCCGTTCGGCCGAGGCGTGGATCGCTCCGCTGTGTTCCTCATGCTGCAGCTCCGGGCAGTGACCTTTGCGATGACGAAAATGAAAGCGCTTCACTTTGCCAGCGCCGGAGGCGACGTTGCGAGCGGACCGGCCCTCACACCGCGTTCCTTCCAGAGCGAGTAGACCGCAGGGATGACGACGAGCGTCAGGATGGTGCTGCTGACCATCCCGCCCACCATCGGTGCCGCGATTCGCTTCATTACGCTCGCCCCCGCTCCTGACCCCCACAAAATCGGAAGGAGACCTGCCATGATGGCCGTCACCGTCATCATCTTGGGTCGCACGCGTTCGACGGCTCCTTCCATGACTGCCTCGTACAGGTCGCGGAGGGAGGGGCTCCCTGTGGCTTTGCTACGAGCGGCCCACGCATGGTCGAGGTAGATCAGCATCACGACCCCGGTTTCCGCCGCCACCCCGGAAAGCGCGATGAACCCGATGGCCACCGCCACGGACCAGTTGTAGCCCAGCAGCCAGATCAGCCAGATGCCACCCACCAGGGCGAAGGGGAGAGAGAGCATCACGATCAGCGTCTCGCCGACGCTCTTGAAATTGAAATAGAGCAGCAGGAAGATGATCGCCAGCGTCGCCGGAATCACCAGCTTCATCCGTTCCTTCGCCCGCTGCATATACTCGAACTGTCCACTCCAGACCATCGTGTATCCGGGGGGCAACGTCACCGCCCGCTCCACCTGGCTCTTGGCGTCTGCCACGTATCCGCCGATGTCCCGCCCAACCACGTCCACGTACACCCACGCCGTTGGCTGAGCGCCCTCGGTACGTATGACCATCGGGCCAGCGACCTGCTTGATGGTTGCAATCTGGCCAAGTGGAACGAACGCCTCCCCTCCGCCGCTCGTGGCGGCATCGCCCATCGAGGCGGCTGCCGAGGTCCCCTGGCCGGGGGCGAGCCCGTGGATCGTGGGGATCAGGACCGCGGCCAGCCGCTCAGGGTTATCGCGCAGTTCTGTCGGGTAGCGAATCCGGACGCCGTAACGCTCACGTCCTTCCACGGTCTGGGTAATGACCATTCCTCCGACCGCAGTCGCGATCACCGTCTGCACGTCGCCGATATTGAGACCGTGACGCGCCGCCGCAGCGCGGTCGATATCGATGTCGAGGTAATAGCCTGACACCGCCCGCTCGGCGAAGGCGCTGCGAGTGCCGCGCACCATTTGCACCGCACGCTCTACCTCCTTCCCGAGTCGCTCAAGTTCGGCCAGGTCGGGGCCGAACAACTTGATTCCCACCGGCGTGCGAATGCCGGTGGCGAGCATATCGATACGCGCCTTGATCGGCATCGTCCAGGCGTTGGTGATGCCCGGCAGCCGCACCGCTGAGTCCATCGCCGCCACGAGGGCGTCATACGTCATCCCCTCACGCCACTCCGACTCGGGCTTGAGGGTGATGGTCGTCTCGAACATATCGAGCCCCGCGGGGTCGGTCGCCGTGTTGGCGCGCCCCGCCTTGCCCCAGACGTGATCAACTTCCGGGAAACTCTTCAGTATCCCGTCCTGGACCTTGAGGATTTCCCTCGCGCGCGCCACGCTCACCCCGGGCAATGTGGTCGGCATGAAGAGGATGGTGCCTTCGCCGAGCGGCGGCATGAACTCCCCGCCGATGCGCGACCAGGGAATCAGCGTCAGCACCAGCGCCACCACCGCTCCACCCACGACCGGCCAACGACTCCGCAACACGAAGGTGATGACCGGTCGGTAGACCGCGATGAGCCAGCGATTGATGGGGTTGGCGCGTTCCCGGTAGATCTTCCCTCGGATGAAGAGCCCCATCGTGACCGGCACGATGGTGAGAGAAAGGAGGCTCGCGGCGGCCATCGCGAAGGTCTTGGTAAAGGCGAGGGGCTTGAAGAGCCGGCCTTCCTGCCCCTCCAGTGTGAATACCGGAATGAACGACACTGTGATGATGAGCAGGGAGATGAACAGCGCAGGACCGACCTCTCTGGCGGACTCGCGGACCACCTGCCATCGCTCCTCAGTGGTGAGGACTCCGGTATCCAGGGCACGTCCCGCCGGCTCCCGCCCGACGGCGTGCTCCTTGGCGTCCACGGCGCGTTCCAGATGTTTGTGCATGTTCTCGATCATCACGATGGCGGCATCGATCATTGCGCCGATCGCGATCGCGATACCGCCGAGCGACATGATGTCGGCCCCCACGCCGACCCACCGCATCGCAATGAACGCCATCAGGATTCCGAGCGGCAATGTCAGTATGGCCACCAGGGCCGAGCGGGCGTGGAGCAGGAACACGATGCAGACCACCGCAACGACCAGGCTTTCCTCGAGCAACTTGCCACGTAGATTTTCGATCGCCCGGTTGATCAGATCGCTCCGATCGTAGACCGGGGTGAGCACGACACCCTCAGGAAGCCCCCGCTGAATCTCCTGAATCTTCGCCTTGACCCGGCCGATCGTGGCGAGCGCGTTCTGACCGAAGCGCATCACTACGATCCCGCCCACGGCGTCCCCACGTCCGTCCAGTTCCGCAATCCCTCGTCGGACAGCGGGACCGACGCTCACGCGACCCAGTTCGGCGACGCGAATCGGTGTCCCACTGGCGGTGGCACCGACGACGACGTTCTCGATATCGGCGAGCGACTTGAGGTAGCCCAATCCGCGCACCATGTACTCCCGCTCGGACAGCTCCACCACCATGGCCCCGATATCGGCATTCGCATTCTGAATTGCCGCCATGACCGCGGTGATCGGGATGCGATAGCCGAGCAGCTTGGCTGGATCGAGGTCCACCTGATATTGCTTTTCGAACCCGCCGAGCGCCGCGACTTCCGAGACTCCGGGCACCGCCGTCAGTGCATACCGGAGGTACCAGTCCTGGATACTGCGCAATTCGGCGAGACTCTTGCGCCCGGTGGTGTCTTCGAGGGCGTACTGATACACCCAGCCCAGACCGGTCGCGTCGGGCCCGAGTGTGGGGGTCACGTTCGCGGGAAGCTTTCCCTTGATGCCGCTCAGGTACTCAAGGACTCGTGAGCGTGCCCAATAGAGGTCGGTCCCGTCTTCGAAGATGATGTAGACGAAGGAGATCCCGAAAAACGAGTAACCACGCACCGTTCGCGACCCCGGCACCTTGAGCATCTCGGCCGCGATGGGATAGGTGACCTGGTCTTCAACGATCCTGGGTGCCTGGTCGTTGTACTCGGCCTGCACGATCACTTGCACATCGCTGAGATCGGGCAACGCCTCGAGCGGCGTACGGTTGATGGCCCACATTCCGCCGCCAATCACCGCGATCGTGAAGATGAGGACGATGAGCCGGTTTGACACCGACCAGTCGATGAGCCGTCTAAGCATCACCGGTCATTCCGGCATCTTCATGCGCATGGTGTCTTTGGGGGCCGGCTTCCCGACGACAGGTGCCGTACCCTTCCCCGGCCGGACGGGGGTGGTTGACGGGGCCACCGAGCCGCCCATCCCGGGCATATTCCCCATCCCTCCGAGTAGGCTGCTCAGATTCGACTCGGCGTCCACCAGAAAGGTCGCCGAAGCCACGACCGTATCCGATCGCGTCAGGCCGGTGAGGATCTCGATGCGTTCATCGGTCGCCAGGCCAACGGTGACATTGCGTGCCACGAGGGCACCATCCGGACGGCGGATGAACACCAGGTCCCGCTTTCCCGTGGAGAGGAGGGCCGAGCGCGGCACGCTGAGGACGGGCTCGGTCATTGCAGCGAAGGTGAAGGTCGCGTACATCCCGGGCTTGAGCGCAAGCTGAGGATTCGCCAGCTCAACCCGAACTCGTGCCGTCCGTGTTTCGGGATTTAGCGTGGGGTAGATGTATGTGATGCGCCCACTGCGCGGAGCACCGGGCAACGCCGCGAATTCGGCGACTACCTCCAGACCAAGGCGGACCGAGGGGAGGTCGCGCTCGAAAATCTCCCCCTCCAGCCAGACGATGCTGAGGTCCGCAACCCGGAACAGCGTCTCACCGGCCATGATCCGTTGGCCGCCGATAATCGACTTCTCGATCACGACCCCCCGCACCGGCGACCGGAAGGTGAGCGCCTTCCGGATGGTACCGCTTGCTTCGATTTGTTCGACATCACTCGCAGGCACGTCCCAGTACAGGAGCCGTTGCCTCGCCGATGCCAGGAGTTCGTCCGCCCCGCGAATTGCGTCGACTGAGCCGTTGGCGACCCGCTCGCGAAGTTGCTTGGCGAGGAGGAGCTCCTGCTGGGCCGAGACGAGCATCGGGGAGTAGAGAGTGAAGAGCGGATCGCCAATCCGCACCGCTTCGCCGTTGAAGTCGAGATAGAGGCGCTCGACCCAGCCATCGACACGCGCCGTCACCGCTTTGATTCTAGTCTCATCGTACGCCACCACCGCGACGGTGCGCACGACCCGCCCAAGCGCCCCCAGTCGTACCGGGGCATAGGTGACGCCGATCCGACGGGCTTGCTCATCCGACAACTTGACGGGCATCGCGCTCTGTTCGGTGGGCGACACGGCATCGGCCTGCTTGTTGGAGGCCACTGGCGGTTCCGTCCGCCGACCTGCGAGTCGGACCGCGAGGAACGCCACTAACAGCACGGCACCAAAAATCACCAATGCCGGCACTCGGCCGATCCGACGCCGACCAGCGGAACGGAATGGCGACAGGTCGGCTCCGTCTGGTGAACGCTCGTCGCGCCGAATCATCGTGGGGCTCCCTGCGACTTCACTGGTTCGGAGACCGCCGAGTCGAAGAGGGCTCGACCGAGGAGCATCTCGATTTCGGCCAGGGCCGTCCCCTCATCGGCGTCCAGCTGGGACAATTGCTGGCGATAGCGGTATGCCGTCATCCGCGCTTCAAGCAGCATCGGCAAGTCCACCTCGCCGGCTTGATATGCCGACAGTGCTGCGCTCACGGTCGCTTCCGCCTGGGGCAGAATGCTGCTGTTGTAGAGGGCGCGGAGCGCGCGGCTGCGTCGTACCGCTGCAGCCAGTTCGCCAAGCCTCCCCCGAGTGTCTGCTCGCATGCTGCGCAATTCCGCCTCAGCACCGAGCCGCATCGCCTCGGTTTCGCGACGCATCTCGAACTGGCGGCGGCCAGCCCAGATCGGCACCGAGAATCCCAGCATCAGGCTGACCATCCGGTCAGTGCCGCTTGCCATGGGTCGCTGGCCGTAGATCGCGCCGAGCTGGAGGTCGGGCCAGATCTCGCGGCGAGCGCGTTGTTCCGCCGCCACGGCGGCGGCAACCTCCGACTCGCCAGCGAGGAGCATCGGACGACCGGCAAGTGCCAGCCGTTCCAGCGAGTCGGCGGAGGGAATCGTTTCGGGAAACCGGGGAAGCGCTGGTGTCGGCACATCGGTATCGGCAGGTCGGTCGAGCAAGGCATTGAGTCGCGCGGCCGCCGCCTCTCGCATTGCCTTCATCCGCGCGACCTCTTCACTCATCCGGTCGATCTCGATGGATGACCGGAGCACGTCTGCTTGGCGACCCCTGCCCACCGAGTACATCGTGCGCGCTGTCGTTGCGATATCGCGCAGGAGTGTCCGAGTCGCAGCGTTCACCTCGATCGCGCGATCGAGCTGGTAGATCTCGTAAAATGCCATCGCGACCCGCGCGCGGAGCTCCCAGCCAACATCGGAGGCGCGGGCGCGGGCCGCACTCGCCCGTGCTGCCGCCGCGCGCCCTGTGAGCCCGAGTTGACCAGCGATCGGAATCATCTGCATCACCTGCACCTGGTTCATTCCAAGCGGATCCTGCAGACCGAAGCCGGGGAGATTCCGATTCATGAGGCCAAACTGGATTTGCGGGTCGGAGAGGGTACTCGCTGGCTTGACACGCGCCTCGGCGGCGATGGCCATCTGCCGTGCCGCTTCGATCTGCGCATTCCCGCTGCCGAGCGCTTGATACACATCGGCGAGGTGCAGCACCCGATCGCCTGGTGAGACCTGGGCCCCAAGCGGAGTGACGATCCAGCAGACGCCGAGCGTGCAGACTACGGTCAGGATCAGAAGCGCTCTCACCACTACGGTTCCCCTTTGCCAGAGCACGCGCCTGGTACTCGGTCACACCCACGACGACAGGAAGCAAGCTAGCATGAGGTACTCGGTGCGAATCGTGAACCGCAGATGAAGATCTCTTGAACCGGGAATGGACTCATTCTTTCGAGCGATTGTCCCGCCGTGCACCACCACGCTGAGTTCCCGTGACCTCACGCCGCCAGCTCGGTCTTGTCCCACAGAGTTGCATCACGGGGCGTCGACGCCGAGCTCCACCCTGTGCCACGTTGCCATTCTCGTCCTCCCGGACCCGCTTCAGTTCTCCGGGCCACACGCCAGTGCATCTTTCCGATGCCGTCGTGTGTGCAGGCGGCCGCAAAGCTGCACCTCCCAAGGGGAGTAGTTTTGCCGTATCGCAGTGACGACTCTACCAATGCGTCCACCTGAGGACCTACGAGAAATGACCGCGACCTCACATCATCAGCACGGTGCCTCCGCACCATCGGGAGGAACAACTGCCCGACACGACCATGCGGCGATGATGGCGGATCCATCGCACGCGAAGGCGATGGAATCGGATATGCGCCGTCGGTTCTGGGTGGCGCTCGCCTTCACCGTCCCGACGGCGCTGTTGGCCGGGCACCTGCCGGGTGTTCCCATGCTGGTCGAGGCACCGCTCAGCAGCTGGCTCGGGCTGGCCCTCGCGACACCCGTCGTCTGGTGGTGCGGTTGGATTTTCATCGTCGGCAGCTACGACGCCCTCAGGAAGCGAAAGCTCGACATGTCGGTCCTGATTGCGACTGGCGTCCTCGCAGCGTACCTGAGCAGCGTCTACCTCACCATCGTCGGCTATCCCGTCGCCTATTACGAAGCGGCGACGATGCTGGTGACCTTCGTCCTGTTCGGTCACTGGATGGAGATGAAGTCCCGTCGCGGCACCTCCGATGCGCTCCGAGCGCTGTTCGACCTGGTGCCACCGATGGCTCGTGTGTTACGTGACGGGAACGAGGTCGAGGTTCCGACGAGTGAAGTAGTGACCGGGGATCTGCTCCGACTCCGGCCTGGGGACAAGATTCCCGTCGATGGGGAACTCACAGAGGGTAACACCGACGTTGATGAAGCATTGGTGACCGGTGAGAGCGTCCCGGTGGCGAGACACTCCGGTGATGCGGTGGTTGGTGGGTCAATCAATGTCACGGCAGCTGTGACAATGCGGGCGACGAGGATCGGTCGCGATACCGTGCTCGCCCAGATCGCGGCGCTCGTGGCCACCGCCCAGAATTCCAAGGCACCGGGTCAGCGTCTTGCCGACCGCGCGGCAGCGATCCTGGTCGTCGTCGCGGTGTCAGCCGGAGTACTCACCTTTCTGGGCTGGCGCTTTGTGGCAGACGAGCCGTTTCTGACGGCGTTGACCTTTGCGATCTCGGCGGTGGTCATCGCCTGCCCGGACGCCTTGGGCCTCGCGACACCCACGGCAGTCGCTGTTGCGACGGGGCTCGGTGCCAAGCACAACATCCTGATCAAGGACGCTGCCACACTCGAGGGCGTGAGCAGAATCCAGACCATCGTACTCGACAAGACCGGTACCCTGACCGAGGGAAAGCCAAGCGTGACCGACGTTGCCGCTGCAGCCGGCGTCGATGAGGCGTCCGTGCTCAGTGCGGCTGCCGCCGCTTCGGGCCAGTCGAGCCACCCACTCTCTCTCGCCATCACAACTGCTGCCTCCGAGCGCAGAGCAACGCCGGCGCAGCCTGCAACGAACGTCGAAAACCTTGCGGGTTTCGGACTGAAGGCCCGTCTCGGCGATGACATTCTGCTCACCGGTAACGCGAAGTTGCTCGAACAGGATGGCATCGACCTCGCGCCGGTGCGCGAGGCCGCCGATCGGCTGGCCGCCGCTGGTCGATCGATCACCTATGTGGCGCTCGCTGGCCGAGCGATCGGGGTCATCGGCATCACCGATGCCATCAGGCCAAGTTCCGCCGGTGCCATCCGGGAACTCCGTCAGATGGGAATTACACCCGTACTCTTGAGTGGAGACCTGCGCCCGGTTGCGGAGCGAGTCGCCGCTGAGGTGGGAATCGAAAAGGTATTCGCTGAGGTGCGACCGGAACAAAAGGCCAGCTATGTGAAGCAGCTGCAGGATGCCGGACAGTTCACTGCGATGGTGGGTGACGGCGTCAACGACGCCCCGGCGCTCGCCCAGTCCGACATCGGCATTGCCATCGGGGCCGGCACGGATGTCGCAATCCAGGCAGCACAGGTCGTCTTGATGCGGTCCGACCCGGCAGACATTGCCAAAGCGGTCCGCCTCAGCAAGGCCACCGTCCGCAAAATGAAACAGAACCTGGTCTGGGCGAGCGTGTACAACATCCTGGCGATCCCGGTGGCGGCCGGAGTGTTCTATCGATCGCTGGGTTGGTCATTGCGTCCGGAGGTTTCGGCGCTGTTGATGTCGGCCTCGTCGATTATCGTGGCGCTGAACGCCGTCTCATTGCGCCGCGCCAAGTTCTGACGGTGGCAATGCTCCGGATCGCAGCCGCTCGCGCGCACGCCCTTTTTACTGCGTCAAAGAATTAGTGCGCCTGCACCGGAAGCCCGCGCCTGTAGCGTAGCAACCGCAAAGCATTGGCAATCACCAGCAACGTACTCCCCTCGTGCCCAACCACAGCGAGACCGATTCCGATGAGCCCCGTACTCGTCGAGAGGATCAGCAATACGATCGTCCCGAGAGAGATATACAGGTTCTGACGGATAACCCTTCGCGATTCTCGCGAAAGACCGATCGCAAACGGGAGCGTGCTGAGGTCATCACCCATCAGCGCCACGTCGGCAGTCTCCAGTGCTGTCGCGGAGCCGATTCCCCCCATTGCAATGCCGACGGTGGCGTGGGCCAGGGCGGGCGCATCGTTCACTCCGTCGCCGATCATCGCGACGTAGCGGTGTGTCGCGAGCAACGCCTTGACCGCGACCACCTTGTCCTCCGGGAGCAGTTCGGAGCGCACCTCGTCCACGCCTACCTCACGAGCGATCGCGTCGCCGACGCCCTTGTTGTCACCCGTGAGCATCACCAACGGCGAAACGCCGAGTCCGCGAAGCCGGTCGAGGACGGCGCGAACGCCCTTGCGAGGTTGGTCGGCGATCCCGAGCACCCCTAGCCACTTCTCAGCCTTTCGGATCACGACAATGCTGCGGCCGCCGGCCTGCAGCGTAGCAACTTTCTCGACGATTTCTCCTGGCACGGTGACGCCGCCGTCCTGCCACAGTTTCAGGGTGCCGATCTCGACCCGCTCGCCCGCCACCGACGATCGAACTCCCCGGCCGGTGACGCTCTCCAGCGCGCCGGCTTGTTGGAGGGCAATCCCGTCCTTGGAGGCGCGCCGCACGACTGCTGCGGCGAGGGGGTGCTGTGACTCGGTCTCGACGCTCCCCGCGATCGCGAGCAACTCCTCTGCGGTGACTCCAGTGGAAGGGAGTACGTCAGTGACCTCCGGCCTCCCCTCGGTGAGAGTACCGGTCTTGTCGAAGGCCAAGGCCCGGATGATCCCGAGATTCTCGAGATGCATTCCGCCTTTGACCAGCACGCCGTGACGTGCAGCCTGAGCAATGCCAGCGAGCACCGCCGATGGGGTGCCGAGAGCCAAGGCGCACGGCGACGCTGCGACCAGCAATGACATTCCGCGGTAGAGTGACTCGGACCATGTCCACCAGCCGAAGAGCGCTGGAACCACGATGAGGAGCACGTCAGCGATCAGTACCACCGGCACGAAGACCCGCTCGAAGCGCTCGGTAAATCTCTGGGTCGGTGCCTTCTGGGTCTGCGCCTCCTCGACCAACTTGATCACACGATCGAGTGTGCGATCTCCAGCACGCCTGGAGGTGGCAACTTCCATCGCCCCGTCGCCATTCACCGTGCCTGCATACACGGGATCGCCGGCCGCCTTCTCAACCGGCACTGATTCACCGGTTATTGGTGCCTGATTCACGGCCGAGGAACCGCTGGCCACATCGCCGTCAACCGGAATTCGCTCCCCGGGACGCACTAGCACAATTTCGCCGACGGCAACGGATTCCACCGCTACCTCGGCGATCGAGTCACCGCGCCGAACGCGGGCCGTCGATGGAGCCAAGTCGGCGAGGGCCGAGATTGCCCGGCGAGCACGATCGTTAGCGTAGTGCTCTAATGCGTGTGCCAGGGAGAAGAGCCCAAGCAGGAAGGCACCTTCAGCCCATTGCCCCAGAACAGCAGCACCAAGGGCCGCCACCAGCATCAACAGGTCGATATCAAAGGACAGCTGCCCGCGTCGCAGAGCAGTCACCCAGTGTCGCGTGAGGTCCCACGCACCAAAGGCGTAGGCTGTCAGGTAGAGAGCGAGAGCTGCGGTACGCGGCAAGGCGAGCCACCGCTCCCCTCCCCAGGCCAATGCAAGGGCCGAAAGCGCGATCAGACTCCAGACCAGCTCCTGATTGCGACGATACCACGAGGCGGCAGGTGGAGCCGGGTCACGAGGCCCACAACAGCTGTTGCCCGCGACCGGCGTCGGCGCGCCTGTACCAAGTGACTCAACCGCCTGCTGCACCACCTCGTCAGTTACGAGCTCTCGATCCCATTCCACCTGGACGCGCTGCGCGGGCAAATTGACCGAGGCGCTGACCACACCGGTGAGCGAACGGAGCTTCTGCTCCATACCTCGCCCGCTATCTTCGCTGCCGATGACGCGAACCGAGAATACCTCGTGACCGAAACGCGCGGTCAGGACTGCTCCAGTGGAGCGAGCGAGGTCGTGAAGTCTGGCCAGCGTAATGACGTCCGGGTCATAGTGCAGACAGAGCACATTTCCCGGCGTCGATTCATCCTCCGAGTCGACCGAACCGACGTGCGCCTGTGACACGCCCTGATACGACGCCAACATCGTCGTCAGTCGTTCAACACACGCGTCGCGGGCATCGGGGAGGTCCGGGAGTAGCACCGGGATGTCGATTCGTACCTTGAGGGTTGTGCTCATACAGCATCCACTCCGGGGAGGAATTCACGAATCGAGATGCTCTCCTGTACCGGCAGGATCAGCACTTTTCCATCACCGTAGCGGCCCGTGTGGGCCGCGTGGGCGATGGCATCCGCGATTGCCTCCGCCTGCACACGGCCAGTCACAAGAAGCTCAAGCCTCGTTCGCGGCTGAGGCTCATCCTCTTCCCCGCGGGCTGCACTCCCGCGACCGGCAATGGTAGGGAGTCCACGGCAATCAGTCAGCGTCATCCCATCGTAGGCCGGGTGCCGAGCTAGCGTGAGCACGATGACGTCAACCTTGAACGGTTGCACCATCGCCACCACGAGCCAGAGATCCCTGCTGGGGGTTTCAGTTGTCATTGGTTGATCCCTCGAACCAGCCGTAGAGTGCCGGGAGAAGCAATAGCGTCAGCACTGTTGACGTCAACAGCCCACCGACCACCACCGCAGCAAGCGGTCGCTGGACCTCGGACCCTGCCCCGCTCGAGAATAGCAGCGGGAGCAATCCGAGGATTGCCACCGTGGCCGTCATCAGCACGGGACGGAATCGCAGGACGGTTCCGGTGTAAACCGCATCTCGAATGCTGCGTCCCTCAGCTCGAAGAGAGTTGATATAGGACACCAACACGACGCCGTTCAGGACCGCGACACCGAAGAGCGCGATGAAACCAACTGAAGCCGGAACGGAGAGGTACTGACGGGAGACAATCAGTCCGCCGATCCCTCCGATAAGCGCGAAAGGGACGTTCAGGATGATCAGCGCCGCTTGTCTCAAGGAACCAAAACTGGCGAAGAGAAGCAGGTAGATCAGTCCGATCGTGATGGGAACGATGATCGCCAACCGCTTCATCGCCCGCTGCTGATTCTCGAATTGACCACCCCAGCTCAGGAAGTAACCGGTCGGGAGGGTGACGCCTGACGCGATTCGCTGCTGCGCCTCGGCAACAAAGCCACCCATATCCCGGCCCCGGACATTCAGCTGAATGACGATCCGTCGCTGCCCGTCCTGGTGACTGATCTGCTTGGGCCCAGTGACTGTCCGGATATCGGCGAGTTGCCGCAACGGGATGTGTGCCTCGCCGCTGGGCGTCGGCACCAGGAGATTCGAAATCGCCTCGACGTCGAGGCGGAACTCCTCCTTGAGTCGGACCGTGATATCGAAGCGCCGGACTCCTTCGAAGACCTGCCCAACGTTCTCCCCGCCCACCGCAAGCTCCAGCGCCTCCTGCACGTCGTCGACGTTTATTCCGTGCCGCGAAATTGCCCCTCGGTCGATCCGGATCTGGACTTGCGGCTGGCCGGTGACCTGCTCGGTCTGGACGTCGGCTGCACCGGGGACACCCTTGACGGTGCGCTCGATTGCTTGCGCCGTGTTCACGAGCTTGTCCAGGTCATCGCCAAAGAGCTGAATCGCCAGCTGCGCCTTGACGCCGCTGAGCAGTTCATCAACGCGGTTCGCGATCGGCTGGGTAAAGTTCATTGCGACGCCAGGCAGCTTGGCAAAGCTGGCTTCCATCGCCTCAACCAGTTCGGCCTTGCTGCGACCCGACTTCCATTCCGCTTCGGGCCGAAGTGTCACGATCGCCTCGATGTTGTTCACCGGCTCGGGATCGCCTCCAGCTTCCGCCCGGCCGATCTTGGAGACAACCCGGTCGACCTCCGAGAAGCCTTTCGCAAGTGTCTCCAATGTCGACGCTGTGCGGATGCCCTCATCAAGTCCGGCCGAGGGTGCCAATGTGGCCCGATAGAGAATTGAGCCCTCCTCGAGGGCGGGTACGAACTCGGTACCGATGAACGGCACGGCGGCCAGACTGATCCCGAGGGCCGCAACAGCACCAAACAGCAGGCGTTTGCGATTGTCGAGCGCCCAGCCGAGCATCGGCAGGTAAGGGCGTTTGAGGACCCGCATGATCCAGGTGTCCTCCTCACTTCCCCCCTTGAGGAAGAACGCTGACAGCACTGGGATCACGGTGAGCGAGAGAATCATCGACGCGAGCATTGCGAACGCGATCGAAAATGCCATCGGCCGAAACATCTTTCCTTCCACGCCTTCCAGAGTGAAGAGCGGGAGAAACACCAGAATGATGATCGCAATGGCGAACACCACCGGTCGGCCCACTTCCCGAGCGGCCCGCAAGATCTGGTGTCCCTTTGACTCCCCAGCGGCCTGGGGCGGGCGATCCGGGCCAGCACCCGACCAGGCGGTAGGGTGGGCCGCCTCCTCGGAGAGATGACGGTAGATATTTTCGACCATCACGACTCCGCCGTCGACCATCATACCGATCGCGATGGCGAGCCCACCCAGGCTCATCAGGTTTGCACTTATTCCTGCGTACCGCATCAAGGCGAAGGCCAGCAGCAACGAAAGCGGCAGCATCGAGGCGACAATGAGCGCGCTCCGGACGTTGCCAAGAAAGAGAAAGAGAATGACGACGATCAGGACCGCGCCTTCCAGGAGAGCATCCCGCACGGTGCTCACTGCGCGCTCGACCAGCTCCGACTGGTCATAGTACGGCTCGATCCGGGTTCCCTTTGGCAACGACTTGTTGATTTGTTCAACCTTGGCTTTGACGGCGCGAATCACATCGGATGTGTTCTCGTAGATTCGCTTCAGGACGATGCCGGTTACCACCTCGCCCTTTCCATCGGACGTCACCGCGCCGCGCCTGACCTCCGGGCCAAGGACGAGCTCTCCGAGATCGCGGAGATACACCGGACTGCCGCCCCGCTCTGCCACGATGATATTGCCGAGATCAGTGAGGTCTTCCACAAGGCCGACGCCCCGGATCAGCAGTTCCTCCGGCCCACGCGTGATGTAGCCGCCGCCGACGTTCCGGTTGTTCGCTGATACAGCCTGGCGAACGTCCGACAGGGTGAGTCGATGCTGCAGGAGCGCACGCGGGTCAATGCGAACCTGATATTGCTTGACATCACCACCGAATGAGAGCACATCGGTCACGCCCGGCACGCCGCGAAGGTTGTACTTCACGATCCAGTCCTGATCGCTCCTTAGGTCGACCGTCGACCGGCCGTCACCACGAAGCACGTACTGGTACACCTGACCGAGGCCGGTGGTAATTGCGCCGAGCGCCGGGTCGCCCAAGCCAGGCGGGATCTGCTCTCGAGCCGCTGTGAGCCGCTCGAGCGCCAACTGCCGGGCGAAGTAGATGTCGACGTTGTCGCGGAAGTACACGCTCACTTGGGAGATTCCGAACGCGGAGATCGATTTCACCTGCTCCACCCCCGGCAGGCCGTTCATCGCGACCTCGACCGGATAGGTGATAAGGCGCTCGACCTCCTCTGGAGCCAGCCCAGGGGACTCGGTGCTGATTTGCACGAGAACCGGCGAAACGTCAGGGAAAGCATCGATCGGCAGCCCACGGAGGGCGACGTACCCACCCCCGATGATTCCGAGCATCATCAGAACGATGAGCAGCCGGTTGTGCAACGAGAAAGAAATGATCCGGTCAATCATCTCACTCGTCTCCGGCGAAAGTCGACTTGAGCAGTTCCGACTTCAACTGGAATGCACCCGTGGTGACGATGCGGTCACCGCGCTCGAGACCTTGCGTCACAGTGATCAACCCACCGCCGACCGATTTTCCGGGGAGGACGCGCCGGACCATGAAGCGACCGGGCTGGCTGCCGACGACGAATACTACCGGCTGGCCATTCAGGTCCTGAATCGCGGCTTCCGGCACCGCGAGCATCTCCGCTCCCTGCGCATTATTGGGGGTAGCAATCACGACCGAAGCGAACATCCCGGGGCGCAATCGATGCTTCGGGTTTTCGACCTCCACCCGCACTTTGAACGTGCGGCTGGTCGGATCCATCACCCCGCCGGAGTAGGTGACACGTCCTTCGAACGTGTCGTCGGGGAGTGCGCTCGGAGTGACCGTGACGGCAGCCCGTTGCTTGATGCGAGCATAGTCACGCTCATACACATCCACCGTGATCCAGACGTGCCGAAGATCGGCAACGGTGAAGAGGTTGGAAGATGGGCCGGTCAGTTGTCCAGGCGTCGCGTTGCGCTCGACCACCACGCCAGCGACGGGTGTCCGCAATCCGAAGGAAGAGCCCTTCCCGTTGACATCCGCACCGACTGCCTCAAGTCGAACGACGGCACTGTTGTAGTCGGCCTCGGCCGTCCGAAATTCCCCTTCCGCCTCGAGCATCTCCTTCTGCGAAGAAATCTGCTGCTTGAAGAGTCGCTCCTCACGCTCGAAGTTGCGCTGCGCGACCGAACGCCGCACTCGCGCGCGCTCGACGTCACCCCGCATCTCACCGATCTCCGAACTTTCAATCGTGGCCAACACCGTCCCTGAGCGAACTTCACTCCCCAGATCGGCATTGATTGTGGCCACCCTCCCCTCGACTCGCGATCCAACCGCCGACACCCGGTTCGCATCGAAGGTGATGACACCATTCGCTGAGAGTGCAGTCCCGGCGATGAGCCTTACGCTGTCGATGACGATTCCGGCGAGCCGCTGTGCTGTGGTGTCGAGCACTACAGCGCTATCCAGTGCGGGGGCCTGGGGTTCTGGTACCACAGGAGGTGCCGCAGGCTTTCGGAGCAACAGGTATCCCGCAATGAGTACCGTCACGCTTCCAGCACCCCAGAGCAGGCGCGCCGAAGTGGTTCCCTTCTCGGTAGAGTCCTGCATCATGGAACTCCTGCACTGCTGGGGAATAGGTCTTGGCCGGTGGCCTCGGCGAGCGTGACACGCGCTTCGCGCTCGGCGAGCCACGCCGACCAGTAGTCGAGTTCAGCACTGATCGCCTGATTGCGAATGAGGAGGATTTCGGGGAGTCCGATTTTACCTTCGCGATAGGCGGTTTCCGACAACTCGCGATTCTGGCGGCCAGCGCGAAGCACCGTGCTGCGTAGTGTGGCCACCTCGGCGGCCGCCGCCACATAGTCAGCCACAGCTCCCTCGATTTCCACCGCCACCCGTGCTGCAATGGCCCTGCTGTCCTGTTCGGCCTGCGTCGCAGCAGCCGCAAAGGCGCTCGCATCGCCCTGGTTCCGATTGAAGAGCGGAACGGCTATTCCGACACCGGGCCGCAGGGTCCGTTCTCCAGGACCGATCTCTTCCGATGTTAGTCGAAGCAGGAGGTTCGGCAGCGCCGCACGCCGGCTGCCAGCGGCGTTGGCACTCGCCTGCCGAGCGGCGGCCGTGCGTTCAGTCAGGTCGGGGCGACGGCTGAGTGCAACGGCGATTAGCTGTACTACATCGAAGGTGTCCGCAGGTGTGACGACCTGGGCCAAGGAGTCCGGTGGCAGCAGGTCGAGATTCAGGTCCGACTCGTTGTTCACGTCAGGCACTATCTCAACGGTAGGAGAAATGCCGAGCAAGTGACCGAGAGCGAGTCGAGCGATCCGTTCCTCGCGCTGCGCGCTCAGCAGGTTGGAACGTGACCGACCGAGCTCGATGGCCGCGAGGTTGTAGGTGATTCGGTTGACTTCACCTTCGGCAAGCTGTCGCGTGACTGCGTCCGCGAGCCGCTGGTTCAGCTGGAGTACTTCGGCAGCGACCTCGCGACGACGGCCGGCAGCGACCAGTCGATAGAACCCGCGCGCCGCATTTCCAAGGGTCAGTCGTTCCGCGTTGGCGCTGGCAGCACGAGCGCGCGCGACACCCTCACGGGCAGCCGTACGACGCGGGCCGGCCTTTCCCGGAAACTCAACCTCTTGACTCACTCCATAGTCCACTCCGCCCGCGGCACCTGCCGAGAGCGCGTCGACCACTGGATTGAAAGGCCAGAGGCGGGCTTGGCGTTCTACCCCGAGCGCGATCGCCGTGTCGAGCCGCGCGGAGCGCAGCTCGAGATTGTCGCGACGCGCTCGGGCGAGAGCGCCCTCGAGGGTCAGTCGAAGCGTGTCGGATACGTACGTTGGCCCACCCGGTACAGCGGGTGGGAGGGTGCGGCGGTATGGCGCTGCGCGGGCTACCCCGATCCAGCAGAGCTGGAGCAGGACAACACGCAGCAGGCACCGATACCGGGTGCCGGTCTGCATAGCATCTCCTTAATACAACGCGTGGGTCTGAACGATTCGGCGCGAGGTACTGGAGATCAGATGATGGGAGGCCGCAGTCCGGGCTCGGGATGAGCCTGTGGGGCGATGGAACAGGGGAGCGCTTCGGGAGGCGTTGCTGGTGGGGTCGTCGGCGAACTCACAATGAGGCGACGATCGGGCACGATCGACAGCCCGGAGTGGCAACCGCAGACGTGCTGCGTAGTGGAGCAGCCGTGCTCCGGTTCTGGCATCGAGCCAGGGTGGCTCGGGGCGCTGGCGTGAACGAAATCGCCTTCACCCGCGAAATGGAACGCCCACTCCCCCAGCTCAGGCCCGATCGGCGTGAGGAGGCAGAGCATCAGGAAGAAGAGCAGGCGGTCACGCATCAGGGATACCTACCGGCCCTGCCGGGCGAAGTCAAGAAATGCTGCGTGTTTCAACCACCTGCGGCCCGGCCGGCTGCTCAGGAATCGGCCTCAGCAAGCCGAACCCGCTTCCGGATGCGGAGCGCCCCCCGGAAGACGAGCCAGCAGACAACCAGGCCGATGAGAAGGTCAGGAACCGCCGAGTCAAGAAGCGATACGAGGATTCCCGCGACCAGAACGCCAAGGTTTGCCTGAATATCAGTGGCCGAGAAGAGCCAGGCCGCTTGCAGATGGACTTCGCCCTCGCGGTGCTTGTGGAGAAGGACGAGACATACGGCATTAACCGCGAGCGCCAATAGGGAGACACCGATCATTACCCGAGGCTCGGGTGCACTACCAACGAGCCATCGTCGCCCCACTTCCAGTATCGCTATGCCGCCAAGCAGAAGTTGGACGCGCCCCGCGAATCGTGCAGCGCGTATTTTCTTCATTGGAGATGCACCGATCGCGAGGAGTGCAAGAAGATAGACCGCGGCATCTGCACCCATATCGAGCCCATCGGCAACAAGCCCCATCGACTCCGCGGCCCAGCCAACGAGGATCTCCAGCACGAACATTCCCCCATTCAGCGCCAGCAGAGTCAGGAGAATGCGCCGCTGGATCACTTCACTCCGAGTCACTCATTGCGCTCCTGCCAGCCGCGCCTTCAGCGCGGGCTAGCCAGCCGTACACGGTGGGTAGGACCAGCAAGGTCAACAGCGTTGATGACACCACGCCGCCGATGACCACCGTCGCCAACGGCCTCTGCACCTCCGCCCCCGACGCGTGAGAGAGCGCCATCGGCAAGAAGCCTACCGATGCCACCGTTGCCGTGGCCAGGACGGGTCGAAGCCGCACCGACGCAGCCTCCCGCATCGCGGTGAGCGCCGACGCGCCCGCTGACCGCAACTGGTTGGCATAGCTCACCAGAACCAGACCATTCAGAATTGCCACCCCGAACACCGCGATCATCCCCACGAGTGCGCTGAGATTCAGGTGCAAACCACGCAACCAGAGCGCTGCGATCCCTCCCACGAGCGCGAAGGGCACGTTCAGCATCACGAGCAGCGCCGGCCTGAGCGAGCCGAACGAAGCGTAGAGAAGAGCAGCGATCACAAGCAGCACGATCGGCACGATCAGGGCCAGCCGCTTGGTCGCGCGTGCCTGGTTCTCGAATTGCCCGCCGTATTCCGCGTAATAGCCGGCCGGCAGCTTCACTCTGTTGCCGATGACCTGCTGAACCTCCGTCACAAACGAGCCCAGGTCGCGACCGCGTACGTTCGCCTGAACCACGACAAAGCGCTGCCCACCTTCGTGGTTGATGGCTTCAGGGCCCTCGACCGTCCGCACCTTGGCGACCTGGGAAAGTGTGACCGTCCCGCCCGCTGGAGTCCGCACCAGCGTCTGCCCGACCGCCTCCGGCGTTCCCCTGAAGGGGGCGTCCAGCCGCACGACTATTGGAAAGCGACGGCGGCCGTCGATCACCTCCGAAGCCTCGGCACCTCCGACACCAGTTTCCACTGCTTGCTGCACATCGGAGACATTGAGGCTGTACCGTGCGATGGCCGAACGATCGAGCTCCACCTCGAGTTGCATTGCCCCTGCCCCGACGCCCACCGAGACATCCTCCGCACCACGGATGCCTTCCACCACGGCACGAACCTCCTCGGCCTTGGCCTCCAGCAGTGGCAATGAATCGCCGAAAAGCTTGACACCCAGGTCGGTCTTCACCCCGGAGACTACCTCGGCAAGCCGCATTCGCATCGGTGCGCTGAATTCGTACTCCAGCCCAGGCACATCGGCGAGCGCAGAATCCATTGCGGCAATGAGATCGTCGAGCGATGCCACCTGCCAATCGCGCCGGGGCTTCAAGAGGAGATATACGTCGCCCTGGAAGAGCGCCATCGTTTCTGTGGCCTCGTGGGGACGCCCGAGGTTCGTGACCACGCTCGCGACTTCTGGAAACTTCCTGAGAACTCGCTCCACCTCACCCGAGATCGCTACTCCCTGTGGCAACGACGTACTCGGAATGCGCCGCGTTTCGATCAGGAGCGACCCTTCATCGAGCTTGGGCATGAACTCGGACCCGAGGAACGGAACCGAGGCGAGCGCTATCGCGAGGAGGCATACCGCACCGGCCACTACGCGCTTCGGACGGGCCAGCGCCTGGTCGAGCACGCGCTGATAGCGGCTTCGGAGTGTCAGGAACCAGCCGGTATCCTCAGCGTGCGAGGATGATGCGCCAAGGCCAAGGCGCTCCGGAGTCAGGATCGACGCGGCGATCGCCGGCACGTAGGTAAGTGCGAGAAACAGCGAACCTAGTACGGCGGCGCAGACGGTGAACGCCATCGGGATGAACATCTTGCGCTCGAGTCCCTCGAGCGCACCAACCGGGAGATACACCGCGAGGATGATCATCACTCCGAACACCACCGGCCGACCCACCTCAGTCGTGGCTTCCGCGACCAGTTCGGCACGGCGAGCCTCCGAAGCTCCGGGTTCGCTCCGCAACCGTCGGACGATATTCTCGATAACGACTACCGAGGCATCGACGAGGAGCCCGAAATCGAGCGCGCCGAGACTCATCAAATTGGCAGTCATCCCGCCGTAACGCATCGCAAGGAAGGCGATCAGCAGCGACAACGGAATGACGGATGCCGTCAAGAGGGACGCGCGCAGGTTGCGAAGGAATAGCAACAACACCAGCACCACCAGGAGTGCGCCTTCCAGCAGGTTCCGGAACACTGTCTGCGTCGTTCGATCGACGACATCGCCCTGGCTGTAGAACGGCCGAATCCGCGCTCCCTCGGGGAGGAGAGGCTTGATCTCCTCCAGACGAGCGCGCACTCGCTGAACGACCTCGCGTCCGTTCGATCCCTTGAGCATCAGGATCGCCGCCGAGAGGGCTTCGCCGTGGCCATCGCGAGTGACCGCACCGTATCGCCTGCCTGGCCCAACAACCACCCGCGCGACATCTCGCACATAAACTGGTGTCGCACTCACTCCTGTCCTCAACACCACGTTGCCAATGTCAGTCGTATCGGCAATGCGCCCGAGCCCCCGCAGTGTGAACCGCTCACCACGGTCCTCGACATAGCCGCCGCCGAAGTTGGCATTGTTGTCGGCAAGTGCCCGCTCGAGGTCGGCCAGCGTGACGTTGTATCCGGCAAGCCTGGTGGGGTCCGCAAGCACTTCGAACTGCTGGGTCATTCCGCCCCAGCTGTTGACGTCCGCCACCCCAGGGACTGTCCGGAGCAGCGGCCGGATGATGTACTCCTGCACATTCGTCAGTTGCAGCAGCCGAAGACTGTCGGCGGCTGGACTTCCGGTGGAATCGGCCTCAACCAGGTACTGGAACACTTCGCCCATCGCGGTGGCTGGGGGCCCCAGCATCGGCTCGGCGGCTTCAGGCAACGACATTCGCGCATCCTGCATCCGCTGTTGGACCTGCGCGCGCGCGAAGTAGAAATCGACCTTGTCCTCGAAGGTCACCGTGACCACCGAGAGCCCCACCTTTGACTCGGATCGCACCCCTAGGGTACGCGGGAGGCCGAGCATCGCGATTTCCATCGGGTAGGTGACCTGCTGCTCCACCTCGACCGGCGAGAGTCCCGGCACCGTCGTCATGACCAGAACCTGATTCGGAGTCAGATCAGGGAAGGCGTCGGTATTCAGCGTGGCGAAGGCCCAGCCACCTGCGACGACCACGACGGCAGCAGCTATCGCCACGCCGACCCGATGTCGCAGCGAGAGGTGGATGAGCCGATCGATCAGTGATCCCATGATCACATCTCCATGTCGGGCATGCTGCCCTTCTGGAGCTGCGCCTTCACGGCAAACGCGCCGTGCAGCACCACGATGTCACTCGCCGCGAGCCCAGTCGCAACCACCGCCTTGCCGCCGCTTCGTGATGCCACCACCACCGTTCGGGCAGCGAACTGCGCGCCTCCCTTACCGTCGGGCGTCACGACGAAGACAGCCGTCCGCCCGGCAAGGAGTTGAACAGCATCATCCGGGAGCGAGACTCCTTCGCCGTGGCTGGTACCGTCGACTGTGATGGTGGCGAGCATCTCGGGTCGCAAGCGACCATCCCGATTGTTGACGGAGGCGCGCAAGGGAAGCGTTCGCGTCGCAGCATCAAGCCCGGGGCCGACTGCTTCTATCTTCCCGTTGAAGCTCTCGCCTGGAATCGCCGGGACAGAAAAGCGAATCGCAGCACCCCGACGGATGTCGCTCAGCCCCTCAGGAGCTGAAGCCGTCACCCAAAGGGTCGTCAGGTCGGAGACCGCTGCAAGCGGAGCTCCCGCCTCAACAACGGAGCCCGGCACCGCCGTCCGCAGCAGCACCACGCCATCGACTGGCGATCGGAGCACCATCCTGCCCGGGGACGCTTCATCTGCCCCGATGGCTCGGGCGGCCGATTGCGCGCGGAGCAGTTCGGACTCTGCCTGGTGCAACATTGCCTGGGCCAACGAATCGTCGGCCACCGCACGCTCCAGCTCCTGTCGAGGGATGGCAGTTAGCGAAAGCAGTCGCTCTGCTCGCGCGCGAGCGCTGGCAGCATACGAGGCCTGCGCCTGTGCAGAACTCAGCTGTGCCTTGGCCTTCGCGAGGTCGGATTGTGCTGCACCGGCCTCTGCGCTCTCAAGGGTGACGAGAGGCGACCCACGCCGCACCCGATCCCCTTGGGTAACGTGGACGGTGACCACTCGGCCACGCGCCGGCGCGCCGAGTCGCGCCGTGCGATCCTCATTGGGGACCACCTCACCCGGAATTGTGACGCTCCCCACAATGGTTGCAGGGGTGGCCTGCCCCCAACGCACATTGCCGTGGGCAACCTGCGCAGCTGTGAGGCTCACGGTGTCCGATGTCGCAGCGCCACTGTCCTGTGCGCCCATCCCGGGCATCGCCGCCATTTCAGCGGCGGCCTTCGCAGCCGCCGAGTCCGAAACAGCCGGATCGGGTTTGCGCTCAGCTGAGCCGCAGGAGAGCGAGAGCGTCGCGAGGATCGCGGGGAATGCACGGCAGGCAATCGAAGATCGCATGAGGGGTTCTCGCCTATCGCTGAGCGCCAGCAGGCGCAATCAGACCGGGAATCGTGAGAGAGAGGTCGCCGCCCTGAGCCACAACCAGTGCGATGACGCTCAGGTGTTGAGCGTAGAGCGTGCGGTAGAAGGCCATCCGGGCATCGGTCCAGGCGTGAGCGGCGTCCAGAAGCTGCACGAGGGACGTCCCACCCTCCCGATAGGCCGCCATTGCAATCCGACGCGCCTGTTCGGCTCGCCCGAGATAGCCGAGCGAGTCGATCGATGGCCGTGGCAGGAACGCCTCGACCTGCTCGGAGAGAATGCGGGCTGATGCCGCTGCACTAGCGGCCTCCACTTCAGCGCCCCGAGCCGCCAACGCAAGTTCGGCGGCCATCTCATCACGATCGGCTCGTGCCCGGGCGATCTCGCCACCGTTGCGATTGAGGAGTGGCAGCGGCAACGAGAAGCCGGAGACAAGGGAATTCACTCCAACAATCCGCTTGAGCCCCACGGTTGCATCGACTTGCGGAATCACCTGCCGCCGCTGAATCGAGACTCCGGCTTCAGCAGCAGCGAGTCTTTCACGCGCCGCCGTGATTTCCGGTCGTGCCTGCCAAGTCGGGGGGCCAAGGAGGCCACTGTCAAAGGGATGCTCAGGTGGGTTGGCGACCCGGGCTACCTGTGCAGCTGCCCCATCCCGGAGGTAATTGCCCAGCTCGATACGCGCGCGAGCTGCGTCTGCGCTGAGCATCGCGATATCGACACGCACGCGATCGCGCTCGAGTTCGGACCGAAGCAGGTCGACGCCTGCTGCTGCCCCCTCCGCGACGCGCGACCGCTGATAGCCCACCAAGGAGTCCAGCCACGATCCGAGGGCCTGTGTGGCTGTGAGATCGACCTCGGCAAGCGCCGATCGGTAATAGGCCCCAGCGGCGCTGAGCAGTAGTGTGTTTCGGGTTGTCGCGACCCCGGCCTCGCGCGATCGAGTCTCCGCGTTCGCCTGCGCCACGCGTGAAGAGCGCTGATAGAGGAAATCCAGCGGCAGCGTGGCCGTGGCCATCGTCTCTCCATCTCGCCCACCGCTCAGGGCTGATGACGGCTGAAGGCCGCTTTCGCGCTGAACCATCAGCATAGGATTGCCGAGGGCCCCAGCTGTTGACCGAGCTCCCACCGCCGCGCGCAGTCGAGCCTGCGAGGCGGCGAGCGTCGGGTGGTCCGAGAGCGCCGCGTTCACCACATCGAGCAGGGTGACGGATGGCGCGCTCGACGACTGCGCCAGCAGGGCGTCGCAAGGGAGCGAGGCGAGAGTTACGATCAGCGAACCATGGAGCAGGCGTTGCGATCGGAATCGCGGGATCTTGGGCACAATGACCTCATCACAACGGCGTCGTGCGTCGGCGAAGCAAACGCTCCGCGACGGCAGGGAGCCCTCGGTGAGCAAACTCAGTGAATTGAGCGGCTACCGCAGGGTCAGGACTGTTGGGAGAGGGTCAGGCGTTGGGAGGTGGGAGGGGTGGCGCGGAGCGTTCGATGCTGACCGGGAGGATGAGGGTCCATCGAGCCAGGCCTTGGGATGGGCTGACGTTGAACTCGAGTGCCGAGATCGCTGTGGCATTCACCACGAGGCTGGAGCAACCGGCACCAAGGGCACAATCGGTTACCCCGGTGACTTTCGCCTCCGCCATCACGACCGTGCTACCTGCACCAACCGCGCTTGTCGCCGGCGAATGCATGGTGGCCGCATCGGGACAGTCCGGGTCTCCACCAGACGTCGCAGACACGCAGCCGGCCGAGCAGAGCGCAGTCCCGGCGAGGGACCAGAGCTGCAGGGTCAAAAGGGCGAGGGCGGCGAGGCGGCGCATCCTGAACTCTAACACCAACCGCACTATTGGGGTTGGGCCGATCGCGCCGGGCTCGACTGCCATAGTCGGGCATCGGTTCCGGCTAGCTTCCGGTATGTCCGACCTCGCCCCGGATCGCCCTGCGCTCGTGCGCCGTGGTCTAGCGCTCAACTACCTGACCCTTGGCTACAACGCTGTCGAGGCGGTTGTGGCTATCGCAGCCGGAGTGATCGCCGGGAGCGTTGCGCTCGTCGGGTTCGGAATCGATAGTGTCATAGAGGTGACCGCCAGCGGCGCGGCGCAGTGGCGGCTCCGGATTGATCACGACGAGTCTCGCCGTGCGCACGTCGAGCTTCGTACCCGAAAGATTATCGGGAGCAGTTTCCTCGCCCTGGCCCTCTACGTGGGATACGAGGCTGTCGCGGCCTTGCTCACACGCGAGGAACCGGACCGGAGCACAGTAGGGCTCCTGCTCTTGACTGTTTCTGTGATCGTGATGCCTTGGCTCACCGGGCAGAAGCGCGCCGTAGCGAGCGCCTTGTCCAGCAAAGCCTTGCAGGCCGACGCAACTCAGACCGCGCTTTGCGCCTACCTGTCAGCAATCGCCCTGGTCGGCGTCGGGCTGAACGCACTCCTGGGGTGGTGGTGGGCCGATCCAGTATCTGCGCTTGCAATGACACCGATCATGTTCAAGGAAGGTTTCGAGGGCTTGCGTGGCAAGGACGGGTGCCAAGACTGCGCCTGATCAGCCCAAGAGCGTCCTCGATGCACCCCACCGCTTTCGCCCGAGTGTAGGTAATCGGTTCCTCGCGCTCGCGCCTTTTATACTGCGTAAAAGAATTACCCCGTTCTAAAAGCAAAACCCACTTCCTGCGCCATTTCCGGGACTTATCGCGAGGAAGTTATCGACAAAATACTTGTGACTTGGAGCGCTCTGAGGGCGACTTTCGTAGCGTTTTCCTCGGTATTTGATCGATTTCTCACCGAAACGGCCAAATCAACGACACTCGCGAGAGTCTATCGCGCCCTTCCTCGATCAATGACGAACAACGCCAATCACATACCGCGCCTCAGCGACGCGCCGCCACGACTGAATCGCTGATCGCGAGGGCCCGTCGCATGGACCTCATGAATTCGGTGAATTGCTGCGACGTGACGGGAGATAGGACCGGACCACCCGAGGTACGCACGTCGCTGGAAAGAAACATCCGATAGGTATCGCCCGACTGTCGGGTGTACCGCTCCCATCCCAGGCGAGAGAGGCCATCAAGGCTCCGGAGGTCCGGTGCTCCAGTCGTGACCCGCTCCCCGATGGCCGCAGTGAAACGTCGAGCGAAGCTGCTGTCAGTGGCGGCGACCCATGCGCGAATGAGAGCCCCTGAGGTTCTGACGAGCACGGCGGAGGTAGCGCCCCGCCCAAGGAGCCACACTTCCCCATCGGTGGCCACCGTCAGCTCAAACCGGGCGCTGTCGAGTGCGGGCACCGGCACTTCGAAGACTCTCGTCTGGGCCGAGGCCTGGGAGGTCAGCAGGGTGATCAGTAGCGAGGTGGTGAGGGCGAATCGCATCGGAAGCCTCCTAGGGGGTTGGTGCCTTCCCTCAGGGAGGCGATCGAATATGCAATGTTTGCATAACCAATCGCCAGTGCGTCCGTCAACGGTATGCAAAGTGTGCATACCCCCGCCTACCGCGAGTTCCTGCTGCGGCTGATCAAGGCCCGGCAAGCCGCCGGCCTGACCCAGGCGGACGTGGCCAAGGCCCTGCGGATACCGCAGTCACGGGTGTCTCGAATGGAGTCGGGGGAACGGCGGATTGATGTGATTGAGCTGGATGCGTTCGCGAAGCTATACCGCAAATCTCTTAAGTTTTTCGTTCCTTAAAGGTCTACTTCGCCCTACTCCCGATCGCTACGGGCCGAGAGCTCCCTATGGCACCCGGTGACCACACGCCGATGGAGAATCCGCCGTGCTGCAGGGGTAGTGGAACATCACTCGCTACTGTTCCGCATCTTGGCGCACCTTCGTCAAGAGTGTCACGGCGGCGGCGCACGGCAGTTGAGCTAGGGCGTCAGCCGCCCGCAGCACCGCCTCCTGCTTAGCGCCCGCCGCAAGCGACACTTCAAGAAATGCCACGCAGTCGTCTGCAAACCATGTCGAAATCGAGTCCCGCGACGCCAACCAGCCAACTATTGCCACAGTTTCCTCGGGATGAGCCTCGATCCAAGCGGGGTCTAGTTTCCATTGTCTCAAGTATCGATCCACCTTCCGAAGCGACTGACCAGGTGTCTGGAGCAATTCGGCGACCGCATCCGGTGCGACCTCGGGGAGACTTGTGACCCACCCGATCATTGCGGCCACCTCGGCGGGGGTGAAAGCGACCGGGACGTTCGTCCTCCGGTCTCGCCAATACGGCCTCAATGCTTCATACCAGAGCGACTCACGGGCCTTCGGCTCAAGTCGATCGAGCTGCACGGGCATCGCGATCGTGAAGGCATCCCGGTTGTTTTGCCCGGCGTGCTGAATGAAGAACTGCAAGTCAGTAAGCCCAAACTCAGACTTCAGTGGCTCAGCAACCAGGAAAGCAACCCACTCCCCAATTTGCCGAGACCGCCAAGGGAGCAAGGACTCACTCGCGGCGAACATCGCCTTCCTATAGGGCCGCAGCCCTTCCACCGTTGTCCACGACCAACGGTGCTGTGACAAGCGCCCATCCCACATAGGGCCAGCGACGTCCTCGCCGGTCACGGGATCGAAAGCTGGGAAGATGGTGGCCACGGCCCACGGTTTGTCCCCCTCGCTCAGCCGATCAGTTGCCATACCAAGAAATACACGGGCGTATGCGGCCGCAGTATTGCGTTCAGCGACCACCTTCTCCCACCGCACGCGTTCGGCGTGGTCGATCGACAACACATATCGGCCATCAACCTTGTCACGGCAGTGCGCGACAGTCAGCCACACTGAAGCTGCGTGACCGCCAGGATGATTGATTGCGCGATCGACCCACCCCCTTTCGTTGGGAACTGCGGAGTCGAGGTTCCCGGCCCTGGCGTAAATTAGGTCAGCTATCTCATCGAGAGCATCAAGAAGCGCGACGTCCGATTCACCTGGAATTGCCCTAGCCCAATGATCGACAAGGGCACTCAATGGCCGTATGACGCCTTCTGGCCATACCCAGCTGATAGCTGCGCGCAGCATTTCGATTTGCTTGTCGACTGTGATTGGTGCGTCGAATAGCCCCCAGAGAATCGCCGTTGAGATCAGCGGTAAGGCCGTCCCCTCAGTGATAAACACCATGAGGTCGACGCCCCACGAGGGATTGCCTTTCACAGCCTCCTGAATCGCGCCACGCAAGGGTTCGCCTTTCCCGGAAACTCCGGGCGTTTCCTGCGCCTCTGAAAACGCCACTTCGATTGCCCGCACAGCTTCCGCAGGGGTAAGCTGCAACATCTGGGCAGCGCTTATGGGTGATGGCACATCGCTTCCCCACGACATAGAGATACGCCGCAGATAGCCGTCGTACTCCGGTTCTTCCCAATCAGGGTGGGCTTCGCGCTGAATCCTCGCGAATTCCTGGGTTGAAGGGCTATCACCAGCGAGGTGAAGCAGGATTCGACTCAGATTGAACGTTCGGCGGTCGGTGGTGTCGTCAACACCCTCACCAGAAATTCCCTCACGAAACGTCTGTAGGAAGCGTACTTTCACTTCTTCGCTTCCTTCCGGATACCTGAGTCGCAGGAAGCGTGCGAACTCCGGTCGAATCCATTCGTCTTTCGCCCAGCCGTCGGTAGCCGCTCGATCGAGGAGTTCGTCCGAGGAATAGCCGCTGTCCGTGAGGGCGTAGAGTGCCAAACGCTTCAAAAGTCGTCGATCGTCTCGAATGTGAAGATTCCCAAACTCCAAGAGCAGGGGGGAATCGGTTGTCCCCCAGTGGTGAAGGCCCGCCCGGACGATCTCGACAAATACGTCCTCCACTTGCGCGACCGCATCTTGGTCCGAGTCCTCAATTGCGGTTCTGCCGTAACTCGGTCCATCGAAGCCACCCCGCTCTCCACTTGCCAGCCCGAGAAGCGCATAGGTATCGACAATGCGCTGTACCCCGAGTGCAACCAGTCGGCTTGGCTCGAGCGCTGCCAAGGTGTCTCCAACAACCTCAATGGCCCTGCGTATATCATCCGGCTCCGAACAAGTAGCGACCTCAACACTCAGCGGCTGAAGTGCTAGCTTCTCGTCGTCGGTGCGTTTGTCCTCGAACGCGAAGTCAAGTGAGCTCAACGGCGCGAGCCGAACCTGCGTGATCCACGCCAACACTGCCAGCGCTTCGTCGGCCATTCTTTGTTCTACAAGGCGCTTAAACAACTCCTCTGCGTTTTCCCCTTGGAGATCCTGGAAGATTGAATGGTTGACTAGCAATGCGACCAGCTGACGTGTAGTAGTCTTCTCAAGCGACGGTAGCTGTCCGATCAGGTGAAACAGGAGTTCACGGGCAAACTGCTTGCCAATCGTGAGCGACTTGCGGCGGAAGAAGTCCAGCAGTGGCGGGTTGGAGCCTTTACAAAAATTTCGCAGAGCCCAGCGCGACCAGTTCGCGGCGTCTGGACCTTCCGCCGAGCGATCGATCAGACATGAGAGCAAATTGTGCGTTGCAGCCCAAGCGAACCATGCGGGATCGGTCGCACTCTCCCAGAAGGTGAGCCCGCCCTGGGCAGTGGAGAGGCGAACCAACACGTAGTCTGAGTCGATTGGTGATGCCGATGGTCCAGCCACGATGAACTGCCGCAGTTCGCGGTCATGGTCGACAACTGAGCCACTCGCGATCCAAGCCCACTGCTTCAATCCATCCCTTAAGTCGCCGAACGCGTCGCCATCCGCGCGTGTGCCAAAGGCAATCCTTGTGATGTCATGGTCGGCCCAGTTCGACACCTCGTGCTCCGGCACAAGGACATACCACCTCTGCGTGCTGGGTAGAGCGCTAAGTAGGTAGCGCATGACCGGGTCGCCCAAACTGTAACCCACGAAGAGGACTGTTCGTTCCGCGAATACTCCCACTAGAAAACGCGCAGCCCAGCCGTCGGTCATATAGGCTGCTGCGAAATCCTGCTGGGTTAAGACGAGACGATCTTCTGGTCGGCCGAGGGAACCGTGAAGGTGTACAATCCCGCGAAAGCCTCTGCCGGGAGGGAGTGCCGGTCCGATGTAGTGGGGAATCGACGCCCCTGCAAACACCTTTGCGGCAGCCGTCGTGAAGTGCCCGTCAAAGTTCGTTGTGATCAACTTGAGATCGTGGGGGTTGCCGAAGATCGCCACGAGGTGTTCGTGAATCGAAGTATGGCCGCCCTGCCGAGCTAGCAGGTTCGCCCGCGCCCGCGCGTGCACCATGACCGATGCTCGCTCAGCGCGCATCAGGTACCGATCAAGGGCACCCTCATCCTTAGGCTCCAGTGGGATCGGTGGATCGGCGATCTCCTTTGCGAGGGCCTTGAAGCTCGGCATGAGTGCAGGCGGGCCCATCGACACTCCAGCGCCTGCGAAGACCACAAGCTCGCCCGCCGCTCGAGCCCGTTCTAGCTCATCAGGGAGAGTGAGCGACGGAGCTACTCGCATGGATTCTCTGGCGTAGAGGAACTAGATAATCGCTGATCCAACTCCGGCATCACCCCGCATCTCACCCAGGGCGGGCTCGCTCGTTCTAGCTCCGGGTGATCGCGGTGAGACTGTCACTCTTCCAAACAAGAAGGCCAAGTCTCCATCCACCCGCGGCGGCCATGATGCTAGAGGTGCGAGTCCCGCCGAACGCCATCAAAGCCGTTCACCCCATCCTCGACGAAGTGGATAGGCTTCGTAGGCAGCCCTGACCTCCCCTTCACCGAGAAGCAGACCGGGATTGGCGAGCAGCAGGGTGTCGGCCCTGAGTGCACCCGGTGCGTAGACATCATTCGCCGAAAATCCGATAAAATGCAGTCGCTCCCGAACCAGTTGGGCCGATCGTTGGCTCGTATTCTCCTGTTGGAACAAGCCGCGCACACCGCCACCTTCCCCTGTCGGAGACTTCCACTGAGCACCGAAGGGTACTCCAGACCCGATCAGACCTTCGGGGCCGTAGGCGATCTGGCGATAGTCCCAGACATCGCCACCAGTTATCCCATATCCTCGAACATCCGCATACACTAGCTGTCGGGTCCCCATTCTTGGTGGCGGAAATTTTGTTGGGCCGCCGTTCGCGTGGACCTTCCCGCCGATCTTCTGTTGTACGAGAATCATCTCGCCCGCTAGACTCTGGCGAGGGTCTTGAGCACCAGAGCCCAGCGACACTGAAAACTTAAGTCCGTCCTCCACCGTCGCCTCACGAACAGCATCGCTCGTCATCACGCTTACGAGTTCAATGAGCCACTCCGTTCCTTCGTGCACCATTCGAAAGTCAACAGTTGAGTCTCCGACTCCTGCCGCAAATTCGTACTCCGCTTCCAATCCTGCGTCATGGATCTCTGCTGCGAATCGGAGCTCAAAGAGGAAGCTCTTGTCTGTGTACTTGGGTGGCCAGAGCGCTTCGACACGCTGAACCAACGGTTTGCACCACGGCACATCGCCAAGTCGGCTCAGCAGAGAAGCGCAGTACTCCACTTCATCTGACGCCAGGATTTCGCCCCACATGCTCCACTCCGGGTAAAGGAAGCCGTCGGCAACCTGTCGGGCGCTCGACGATTCCTGTCCAGCTGCCCTGAAGAGCGTTGAGCTCGCTTCACTCAACGCCGCTGGGTGCCGGCAGGCCTCGAGTCCGGTCGGTGCACTCTAGCGAGCGACTCCATGCCGTGAATCAACTGATTGAATACTTTCGCGGCTGAACCATCACGATCTCGGATAATAACGAGTTCTCCTTCACGCCCGAGCACTAGTTCCTCCAGCGAAGCGTCGAGCCGCCTGCGGTCGACCACGAACACAACCACGATTCCCCCAACTACCCAGCGATAGCCCTTGTGGCCCAAAATGCGGAACGGCTCGGGGGACTGAAGAGATCGGAGGACCAGACCAGGTACAACGGTAGGCGCTAGGAAAAGCGCCGGATAGTCGAGGGGACCTCCAGGGTCTTCAGCATCGAGGCACCTCCGGATTGTGTCTTCGTGCGGCCCAAGTCGCACCGCCCTGAACATCTCAAGCGCAGAAATGCTCATACGCCACAACACCGACATCCAGAAAAGCTTCATCCTCGCGTAGTCGACCCCTTGGATGACATACCGGTCTTGATAAGTGCAGACGGTATACCTCTTGTCGCCGCCTATGACGCGACTCGCATGTCCCTCGTACCGGCTGAGGCGGACCTCACAGCCGTCGCAGAGCAGATCCTCACGCAAACCTTGTTGAAATACCTTCGGGTGTGTGTCAGGATCGCGATTGACCAAGACGAATCGGTGCTTCTCATCGTATGTAAGTCGGTAGAGAAACTCAGGTATGATATGTGACTTGCGCAGCACCGTGACTGCGTGACACAGCACACACTCTCCAATCATCGCACCGCCCCTGCACAATCTCGCATGTTGGGCATCGTTTGTGACGCGAGCCGGGCTCGACCCAGCGGCAGTTGGGTCAGGTAGTTCGCCAAGGTTCGCAACGGTCCGTGTGCCATGGCTAGGCGGAGAAGAAGACCGCACACTCTTCATCGAGTGACATGAGCAGCTGGATGACCCGATCGACGCGCTGAACTGCCTCCCGTGCTGCAGCACCGCTGTCGTCGGACCATGGCCGGTCAGGCTGGGGCGACTTTCCGGCGCGGCCCTGTACGTACTCCGCGCTGTGAGGATGGGCGATCCGATGCCGCGAAGTCGCAATATCACGCAACAGACGAAAGATCTCCGCATCCTCAGGCAGGACCTTGCCTACGCCAGCGAACACTGCCTTCAGGCGCTTCTCAGTGCTACCCATGCGGAGCACCTTGTCGTGGTTCTCGCCGCCATACTTAAGTACGACGTAGAGACTGATAAGGGCATCCACGGTGATTGCAGCAAAGAGCTGTGTTGCGGCGGAATACCGCATAACTGCCGGCGTGTCAGAGTAGGTGGCATGAACGCCAAGCTTCGCCTTGATTGCTTCGACCTCCTGCCGGTACTCTGCCTCGGCCCGCTCTACGTCGAACAAGAACCCACGCATCGCCCGGTACGCCTCTCCGTGAGGCACAGCCAACTCTCTGCCTTGATGGTCAGTTGATCGCAGTGGAATGACTTTGGGCATCGGAACGTCTCGCTAGGGGGATACTCGCACCTCTTTTCAAACCTGCTGGCCGTTGAAGCTCTCGCTCAGGTTGACTCACCCTCAATCGGTGGAATGTCTGGAAGCACACTACGCGCGCGCAGCAGAAGTCGACGCATGACCTGAGTGAAGTCCCCGACAATGTACGTGACTCCAGTACTCCCAGCACCGCCCCATCGCATTGTGTGCTCTCGGAGCAAAAGTCCGCGATTTTGCAGGTCGTCAATCAACGCGATCTGAACAGCTAGCGAAGGCGCGAGAGTGCTGATTTCTGGCTTGCGTGCTCTTATCGCGTCGAAAAAATACACAGGAGATTCCACTGCCCCATCTGGGGCACGGTCAGTCTCCTCGACCTCCGTAAGGTACAAAAACAGATCGACTGCGCGGTCGGACAGCCCGTCAAGTGCCACACATGCCTGCCCTTTCAACTCGGGTGCATAGGACGCGTTGTCAGAGTCGGTATAGAGAATTGCGAGGGCTGCGCCGACAGTTCTGGATGCCGTGCGGACGGCCGTGTCGGCAAAATCCGACAGGATCTCCGCACCGGCTTCAGTGGCCAGTAACTCGTCGAGGCGTTGTCGCGCCTCTCCCCCGTTGCGCGCGACTTCATAGTCGAGCACCTGGAGAAACCGGACCAATCGCCGACGCTTCGCCCATCTGTAGGCGGCTAACGCCTTCGACCCTATCGGTAACAGTCGAAGCAGCTCTTCATGCTCGCCTGCGAGTTGCTCTGCCCCCTCAACCAAGTCCTTTACTTTCGATCGCTCTATAGCTGACATCTTATTGGCAGTGCCTCGCAATAGCAGAGGTAGACCTGTTCCTTCACTGTCCTGCGTAGAGCCTAAATTGTCGCTTACGTCGGCCAACCGAGGGCGATCCGTCCATCACCACGCAACTAGGGGCGAATCCGTTGCCCGGTGGGTCGAGTACGTGCAACACGGGATTGAAGGACAAGTCGAACCGCCTCAGTGAGCCGCGCTGATGGCCTACCGGATGATGCTCGACGGACGACTCGCAGACTCACTCCCCCGGCAAGCGTGAAGTCTCGATCCACCGGCTGAGTCAGCTGCAGGGAGAGCACTCCAACTTCCGGGCGGAGGTTCAGGTCCTGCACCACTGTGTCGATGAGCTCTATGAGCTCAGGAGAGGCTCCTCGGCCTATGAAATTGTAGCTCCCTCGCTCACGCCCATCCGTCACTACAATCACCAGGAGCCAGGCTTGACAGAATCCGCGGATTGCGAGGCCATTCGCTTGGCGCGCACCCTTGCGAAGCTCGTGCAACTTGTTTGGTTGTAGGGTGCGAAAAGCCGAGGAAGGAACTAGCACCCGTTTCGCTTCGAGTGCAACCGCCTGCTCCGGCACGTCAACGTCACCTATTAGTGCATCAATGTCGCCTGGCGGACCGCTCTCCAGCTCAATTATTGGGCCCGCGACCTCCAGGCAGACCGTTGCCTCCAAAGGCAATCCTAGCTCGGAGAGGACGTGGCATCGGCCCACGAATTCCGTAAAGATCCATCGCAGAAGCTCGGACTCGGAGATCTTTACAAGAGAGCGCGCCTCCACGATACCTCCGGTGTAGCAGTACTTGGAGTCCCTAACTCACCTCAAGTGTGGCGAAGGGAACCCGATGGAGATTGTGATTGAATAAACGAGGCGACATCTTCGTGACTGTTGGCCAGTCCGGCGACAATGGACTGAATTCGCGTCGCCAGGATGTGCTGGTGCCTCCCCCGCGCAACCCACTCGACCACGATCCCTGCGAGTTTTGGTGCGACCGTCGCCGACAATAGATTCGGGCCGAATCGCCAAACCCCGCTCCCACTCATCCCAAACATGTCAGGCGCAGTGGATCGACCTTCTGGCCCCCAAACTTTTCGCTTTTCGAAGCCAACCATCAGACTAGAATGCGGATTGCGCCTAGCTGCCAGATAGCCCTCACCTCGACTCTCCTTAGCGACAACTTGGTACATAAGGGCGGGCAGTTGATCCCCTCTCCGGAGGCCGCGTTGCTTCGAAACGGGATACCCTGCCAACCCGAAAGCATCCCGCGACAGGACAGGGACCGAGTGGTCCAGCTCGTCCCAAGAAAGGAAGGCTTCATTTGACACCGTGCTCCAGATGTCGCCACTAACCCGAATAGCCGTGACGTCCACGTCATCTTCGTTCGGAAGCGTCGTACCTTCCCTGAAAATCTCGACCCGGGGCCCGGTGAGTGGGGCCAGCATCTCACCTGTTGCGACCGCCACTTGTCGAACTCGCGCGACCCGCGCAACATGAGTCGCCGTAAGCACGAAACGCGTCCCACCTAGGTGAAGAAGGACTCCGCTCCCAAGGGCGTCTGGTCTACCTTGATCATCGGCCTGATAGATCGGGAATGTCGTCGCCACTACGCGGGCGGAGAGCGCAATAGCGTGATCAGCTAGGCGACCCGCGTGAGTTCTTTGATCTTCGTCGCGCCGGCGTTCCGTCACAGGCCTACCCCTGATGTGCAGCCCCGTTGGCGTGGATCGCGCGAGAAGGAAATCGGCAAGCTCAGGCAGCCTCTGAGCCTAGGGCAATTGGACGGAACCTCCGGCTAAGTGCCTCGACCCCACACTCACCGTCAAATCCCATCGCGAGTGGCCATTGGGCGTGTTCGGTCGGGGGCCAGACCCTGAGCAATGTGCTATCCCACGGGCCTGGCTGAACATCTGTAGTTATCTGGCCGATGCGAGCATCGTCCTTAGAGAGCCGCACGCTCATCACCTGGACGGCTAACGTGCCGAACGCGAGCGTCGTCACATACCCCCTAGCGGCTGATTCGTCGCGAGATGGCGCATCGGCCAGGTCAGAGGCCACGCAATGCAGGCTCGGCAGATTTACGCACGTGCCAATCCAGATTCTCGTGAACCGTTCTGGCATCGAGCCAGCTCGGACACCGGCGCGATCCTCGGGTCGATAGAACCAGTCCATATTGTCACGCAGTGCTTCGAAAACCATCGCCGATTTTAGCGACCACCGTCCGAGGATGACCTGATCCTCGACTGTAAGCGCGGACGTACGACTTTCAAGGAGCGACTCGAGTATGGGCTTGGCAAGATTTTCCAACTGGCTCATCCAGCCACTATTACACGAGGCACAGACGAACCGCACCTTGGCAAAGTGACCTGATTGCTTCCAAGAAGGCAGGGCTATCCCTCCGCGCTCTGCATCCACACTCACGCCTTCGTTGGTCACGAACTTTCGTACCAACCAGAGTGGCCAAGCATCTTCCTTTGTCAAGGATCCCGCGCCACAAAACATGCATTTCCGCACTTGGCACCCTCCCTCACCCTTGCACCCGTCCAATCTTGGCACTCTCACCGAGAGCCTTCTGCCCGCCTTGGTCCTGTGTGCGCCACGGCCCTTGGTGGGGAATGGAACATGGGCTCCTCGACGCCCTACGGCTGGATTGTCGTCACGTTCGCGTCATCGGTCCCGTCAGCATTGGTCCACCTGAGATCAACCTTCCTTGCGAGGGTGGAGCTGGTCGCGGTGATGAAGAGGCGATACTCGAATTCGCCGCCAGGTCCGAGCGGAGGAACTTCCTGATCCGGACCAAAATGCTCGTCGTGCTGTAGAATTGGCGTCCCATCAATCAGCACCGCGATGCCTGTTGCCGTCGCCGGACCACGGTTTCTGATGACGAGCCGTGGATGTGCGAAAGCGTCGCCGGGGGCCAGGGCTGCAACTACGAGCGCGATGTCGCTCTCGCGGCGTCGGACGCCTTCTCGGTGGCTTTCCAAGGCAAGCATCCGCTCCTGGAGCAAATTCCCCCGGCGAGCCTCTCTCGATGAAACTCGATTCGACAGGATAGCGACAACAAGCGCTGCAATGCCTGTAATGGCTGCCACAATCGCAATAGCGAGTTCTGCCTTCATTGCTTTGTCCCGTAGCAAGGATGGGCGTTCACCGTGGCTAGAGCCCGGCCGGGACGACCGAGCCCGGGAGGTTCGACGGACCATGAGATACTAGCGAAGGCCGAGCGTCGAACAGGGCAAGCCCACCATTCGCCCTACTCACGAAACCTATCTTCCTTACCCCAACCTTACCCCAAAACGCCGATTGGCCGCCCAGCGCTAATCGCTGAACGGCCAACCTTTTACGGCTCAAACACTTGGGAAATTGCCCCGCCTGGGGTCGAACCAGGAGTCTTCTGCTCCAGAGGCAGACGTGTTGCCAGTTACACCACAGGGCATTGCTACTGGGAGGGATAAGGTAAAAGCGCGCCGGCCGGGTCGCAATGACGCTGGGGAGCCCTCCCCCCAGCCGGCCGGCAGCGCCCTGAGGGCAGAGCCCGAAGGGGCGAAACTCCGGCTCCTTCGACTTCGCGGCCCTTCAGGCCGCTTCGCTCAGGATGACAAGCCTGGCTTCACGCCGCCTCGCTCAGGATGACGTCCCTGGAGGCGAGCCCAGTGAAGGTGGCGGTCACCCCCTCCACCGCCGCCGCGCAGAGGTGCCCCTCCCGGACCAGCTTCTCCAGGATCACGAAGGTCTCATTCAGCGGCATCCCGGCCCGGTAGGGCCGGTCGGCGGAGAGCGCCTCGGTCACGTCGGCGACGGCGATCATCCGGGCCACCGGACCCAGCTCCTCGCCACGGAGGCCGAGGTGATAGCCATCACCGTTGAGCCGTTCGTGGTGCGCGGCCGCGGTCGCGGCGAACTGCCGGAACCGGGTCACCCGCTTGAGAATCTCGAGCGTGAAGCGGGTGTGCTGCTTCATCGTCTCGTACTCCACCGGATCAAGCGCGGATGGCTTGTCGAGAATCGTGTTGCTGACACCGAGCTTCCCGATGTCGTGCAGCAGCGCCGCCCGCTTGAGCGTGCGCAACTCCTTGTCCGCCATCCCCATTGCAGTCGCCGCGGTCACCGCGATGGTCGCGACGTTCTGCGAGTGCTGCGCGGTGTATGGACTCTTCGCGTCAATGACTCGCGCGAACGCTTCGGCCACGGTATCTAGTCTTGCGTCATCGGCGACAATCACTCGCTCTTCTGGTTCGAGCGCGCTGACCGCCTTCAACGTGTCGGTCGTGCGCAGCCGGCCCCAGAAGTCGCTGTCCATCTGGAATGCATCGAGGCAATCGACCAGGACCGGGTCGAACCAGCGGCCGCGACGGGCATGCGCCATCTCGTACGCGGTCCGCACATCGAAGGCGTTCTGGAAGACTTCCACCGTCTGGGCCAGCGAAACAATCCGCCCGAGCATCGGGATACCGGAGCCGCGCAAGCCGAATGGCAGGCCGTTACCATCCCAGTGCTCGTCGAGCGTCCGGATTGCTTCCGAGGTCCCGCGCGGAAGCTGCAGCAGCGTCGCGATGTCGGCGCCTCGTTCGCATCGCTGTTGCATCATCTGGTGGGCGCTGCCCCGCTCGTTCACACCGAGCATCAGCAGATGCCACGCCTTGGCGAGCCTCGACTTCCCCGGCACCGAAAACTTGAAGGCGAGCTTCGCGCGGCCTGAGCCGGCGGTCCAGTCGGTGAGCTTGTGCGCGTGCTTGAGCAACCGGTCATCAGCGCCGAAGAGCGACGTCAGTCGCGCCGCGTTGCTCGAACAGCCGAGGTCCTTGAGCAGCAGCGCATAGTAGAGCGCGCTCTTCTGTTCATCCGTAAGGCCGAGGGTGTCACCGATACGCATCCCAATAAGGGTGCTGCGCACCGAGTGCCCCATCGGCTGCCCTTCGGTCAGGTCGAGCGCAAAGGAGAGCGCACCAACGACCTCCGAGAGTCGCACGCCATCGATCGGCGGATCCTGCTTCAGCGCCTGGACCGACGTCCCCCTGGTGGCCCGGGAATTCGGGAGCACCTGTCGGGGAGTGGTAGCGCCCGCCCGCCCCCCGCCTGACTCCAATGCGGAGTCGGAACGGAGGACGGCGGGCGCCGGGGCCGGATAGGCCACCCTGAGGGTCCGGGGGAACCGGAGGGTGCTGGCCTTCTGGGTCAGGGCAAGGAGTCCGGACGACATGATGGACTGAGGTAGGGGCAAAAAAGATGCCCACACCGGAATCAGTGCGGGCGTCTATGGAGCTGAGGGGGATCGAACCCCTGACCTCTGCTATGCGAAAGCAGCGCTCTCCCAGCTGAGCTACAGCCCCGGGAAGGGGCGAAACAATAGGGTCTGAGGGCATCCGGGGCAAGGGCAATTCGCGGGGTACCGGGGCCGGCCTGCTCACAGATGAGCAGATTCCGAACACCCCTGGCAATCCGGGCAAGCTCGACCGACGTACCTTGGAGCAATGCAACGCTACGCGCCGCTCACCGACGACCGGGTCTGGACCGCCGGGGCCACTCGCCCCCTGCCTGGCCGGGAGTTCGTGCTCTACTGGATGCAGATCACCCAGCGGGCCCACGACAACTTCGCCCTGAATTTCGCCATCGAACGCGCCGACGAGCTCGGGCTCCCGGTGCTGGTCTATCACGGCCTCCGACACGACTACCCCTGGGCCAGCGACCGATTCCACACCTTCATCCTCGAAGGGATGGTCGACCTCCAGCGTGATTTCGCGGCGAAGGGGATTCAGTACGCCTGCTACCTCGATACCCGCACCGCGAGCGATGAGACAGAAGGGCTCTCCCCACTCGTGGCACTTGCTTCGCGGGCCGCGATGGTGGTGACCGACTGGTTCCCGACCTTCCTGATGCCGCGACAGACGAAGGCGCTCCGCACCAGGGTCGACTGTCCCGTCGTGGCCATCGATTCGGCAACCATCATCCCCGCGAAACGACTCGACAAGGCCTTCTCCGGTGCCCGACACATTCGCCCGGTGCTGATGAAGGATCTCGACGACTGGCTTCTACCGCCCGAAAACCCCGAGCCAAAGTACCGCACCACCGTCGCGTTGCCGTTCGTTGCTGCCGCGCCCTCCGATGACTCCATCGCCGCGCTGGTCGCTTCCTGCGCCATCGATCACGACGTACCACCGGCGCTGGGCTGGCGCGGCGGTTCGACCGCGGCACGCGCGCGCCTGAAGTGGTGGGTCAAGAACGGACTGCCGAACTATCTCGAGCGCAACGATCCGAACCTCGACGTCACCTCGAAGATGTCGCCCTGGCTCCACTTCGGGCACATCTCGCCGCATGAGGTGCTCCTGGCCGCAAAGAAGGGAGGGCCGCAGGAGCAGTGGGAGAAATTCCTCGACGAAACGCTCACCTGGCGCGAGCTCGCCTTCAACCTCTGCGCCCGGAATCCGAAGCACCGCACCGTCAACGCAATTCCCGACTGGGCCCGCAAGGAACTCGCCGATCACGAGGACGATCCGCGGACGCTCTATTCGGATTCACAGCTCGAGCACGCCGCCACCGGCGACGAGCTCTGGAACGCCTGCCAGCGCGCCTACCTCCGCGATGGCTGGATGCCGAACTATCTCAGGATGCTCTGGGGAAAGTCGGTGATCGGCTGGAGCAAGGATGCGGCGACTGCACTCCGCATCCTGGAACACCTCAACAACAAGTATTCACTCGACGGTCGCGATCCCAACTCGTACGGCGGCATCCTCTGGTGCTTCGGGAAGTTCGACCGCCCGTTCTACCGCCGCCCCGTCTTCGGGACGGTGCGCTACATGTCGCTCAAGGCCGCGACGACCAAATTCGACGTCAAGAAGTTCATCGCCTCGCAGGTGTAGGGCGCGCGCATGCGCGCGCCTCCGATTAGTTGAGGAGCGTCTCCCCTCGCTCCGCCTTGGCCCGCGCCGCCCGCAGCTCGTTGATCTTCAGGTCGGTCTTCGCGGACTTCTCCAGCGTCTTCAGCGCGTCCAGATACGCGACCTTGAGCGCCTCAGCTCGAGTAGTCGCGATCTCCGGCACGTTCCCCGTCCCCTCCCAATTCCCCTTGGTGATCGGATTGATCGCCCTGCCGCGGGGAATGAAGGCCGAGTAGTGATCCGACAGACGTTCCTGTCCGCCAGGATGCGCACCTCCCCCGGTAGTCTCACCAACTTGCGTCGCCCTCTTCAACGCCTTCAGGTTGCTGGTGTACTCCTCGGCCGCCGAAAAGGTGCGCGAGGAAGTCACCGTGTACACCGGGCCCGTGATCCGGCCGACGGCGAGGTCGGGATCGGTGTAGAACTCGTCGGTGTGATCGGTGGGGCGCCAGTACAGGTCGTTGAGGTGGACCTTTTTCCCCTTGGGAAAGAGCTGCGACGAGAGCAGCGCCACCATATAGGGATCGCCGCCGCCGTTGCTCCGCAGATCGACCAGCAGCGCGTCGACACCGGCGAGCCGCTTCATCACCGCGATGGCCGTGTCGCGGATCTCGCCCTCGGATTGCTGGAAGCCGGTGAACTGGAGCAGGCCGACGTTGCCGGGAAGCACCTTCACATTCACGAAGCCGAAGTGATTCGCCCGGGCCCGCGCCACCTGCTCCTCGCTCGGCTCGCGCCCTGCGTCGCCGTGGAACTCGGGGAGAACATCCATGGAATACGCCACCCGCAGATGCTTGTCGTGCACCAGGGCGTCGAGGTCGCGAGTGAGACGCTGCGCGAAGGCCGGCCCGTTGGCCAGGGAGTCGTAGTCGCCACGCGCCAGGTTCGCGCGCAACGTTGTCGCCATCACCGTGGCCTTCTCGGGAAACACGTAAAGCGTGGTGAGCTGATCGGCGAGAGCGTTGATGGCGGTCTGCTTCTCGGCTGCATCGAGGGCGCCGGGTGCCTGCGCGGCGAGTGCGCTCGCGGTACTCACGATCAGCATCACGGCGATGTTAAGAGTCTTCACAACTTTCTCCAGGAGTTTGCAGAACGAAGAAACCGACGAGCGTGAGGCGTCGTCGGTTTCGAAGTGCGCGCGCGAAATGTTGATTGAGCAAATCAGAGGACCGGAGGCGAGGTCGGGTGGGCCTCGCCATCGAACTCCGCCCCCTCACTGCGTTCAGGGCGACAACGCTTCGCTCAGGGTGACGGCTTACGTGCGGTACGGCACCTCGATAACCATCCCGTCCTTCGCGATCGTTGTCGCCTCGAACACCGCGCGCGCCTCGGCCAGCAGCTCGGGCGCCTCGCGTGAATAGCGAGCAGAGATATGCGTCAGCACCAGCCGCTTCACTCCCGCCTCCATCGCGACGGTCGCGGCTTCTCGCGCGGTCGAGTGCATCGTCTCTCTCGCGCGCGCGCGCTCGTCTTCCCCAAAGGTCGCTTCGTGAATCAGCAGGTCGGCGCCAACCGCGAGGTGCAGCATGGCATCAGTCGGCGCCGAGTCACCGGAGTAGGTCACCCGCCGGCCTGCTCGGGCGGGCCCGACCAGCTCCGCCGGCGTCACGACCCGCCCGCTCTCGAGCGTGACGCTTTCCCCCCTGTGGATCTTGCCCCAGAGGGGCCCCTCGGGAATGCCCAGCGTACGCGCGAGTTCGGGATCGAAGCGACCGAGCCGGTCGTGCTCCACCAGCGCATAGGCGACGCAGTCGCCGCGATGACTCGCCTCGCCGACGTGAAGGTCGTATTCGCCACGTGGCAGCACCTGTCCCGGGGCCACTTCAATGATCTCGACCGGAAACTTCACCTTCTCCATCCCGAGCGCGACCAGCTGGCCGAGATGCTTGTGCGCCCCGCGTGGGCCGTACAGCGTGAGCGGTGCCGTCCGCGCCATCATGCCGAGCGAGCGCAGCAACCCCGGCAGTCCGAGGGTATGATCGGAGTGATAGTGGGAGAAGAAGATATCCGACATCGTGAAGCCGGCACCGTAGCGCATCATCTGTCGCTGAGTCCCTTCGCCGCAGTCGAACAGCAGCAACTCCCCTTCCCGCTGCATCATCAGCCCCGAGACGTTGCGCTCCGTGGTCGGCAGCGCCGCGCTGGTGCCGAGGAAGGTCACCTGGATCATCGGGTCGCGTGCACCAGTCGGAGGAACTCCTCGCGGGTTCGCGGATCGTCGAGAAACGCGCCGCGCATCGCCGATGTCACGGTCTGGGAGCCCTGCTTCTGGACGCCCCGCATCATCATGCAGAAGTGAGCCGCCTCCAGCACCACCCCCACACCGCGCGGTTCCAGTTCGGCCGACAGGGCGTCGGCAATCTGGTCGGTCATCCGTTCCTGCACCTGCAACCGCCGGGCGAAGACATCGACCACGCGCGCCATCTTCGAGAGGCCGACAATCCGGCCGCTCGGGATGTAGGCCACGTGCGCCTTCCCGAAGAATGGGAGCATGTGATGTTCGCACATCGAGTAGAACTCGATGTCGCGCACGACCACCATGTTGTGGTGGGTTTCCTCGAACAGCGCTTCGCCGATCACCCCGGCCGCACTCTGCTCGTAACCCTGGGTCAGAAAGCGCAACGACTTCTCGACTCGCTCCGGCGTCTTCTGCAGGCCGTCACGGTCGGGATCTTCGCCGACCGCCTTGAGGATGGCGCGGATCTGGTCCTGGAACTCGGTCACGCAGTCTCTCCTCAGAAGAGCTTGACAGTCACCCCGATCTTGCCGGGATTCTTCTTGAGCTCGTCGATCAGCCCGTTGGTGGCCTGCAGGGTTTTCCGGAGATCAACATACAACCCCGAGTCCGACGCCAGCTTGCCCAGGGTTCCGTCGCCCCGCTGAATCTTCGCCAGCAGCGAGTCCATCCGGGTCGAGGTCGCAGCCAGACGGTCGGCAAGCGCCCCGGTCGAGCGCATCGTGGAATCGAGCCGGGTCTGGAGCGACTTGGCGTCGAGTTGCTGCAGCGTGGTGTCGAGCCGTGCCGACGTCTGCTGCAACGACCGCATCGTGCTGTTAACCTCGGCCGTGGGGCCGCCCTTCTGGTCGCTCAGGTAGCGGAGCAGCTTGTCTGTCGTGGTCAGGGTATGGCGCAAGTCGATCACCAGCCCCGTGTCGAGCATCCGGTTGAGTGAAGTCAGCGTCTGCGACGCCTGGTCGGCAATCACGGCGCCCTTGTCGAAGATCCCCTTCTCGACCGTGCCGATGATCGTCGCACCCTTCGCCAGCGGTTCGCCGGTCCCGGGGTCGAAGTTCACGATCACGTCGCCGAGCATCCCGACGCTGCCGATCGAGGCCTTGGCATTCTTCGCCGGCACGATCTTCTCCGAGAAGATGATGCCGATGCGCACCTTGCCGACACCCTCGAAGGTGATCCCGTCGACCCGGCCAACTGGTGCACCGGAGATGCGCACCGGCGCGCCATCCTTGAGGTTGCCGATGTTGTCGAACAGCACCATGACATCGGGGCTCTTGATGCTCTTGTTGCGCAGGAACATCCCGCCACCCACGAACGCGAGCGCGCCCAGGATCACGAGCAGTCCGACGGCGGCTTCCTTCTGATATGAATTCATCGGTCAGTCCCGGTCAGATGGGCTCATTGTCGAAGTCGCGTTCGAGGAACGCTCTGACTTCTGGTACGGTCGAATCACGGAATTCTTCCGGTGTGCCGATCGCGACGATCTTTCCCTGCGTCAGCAGCGCGATCCGGTCAGCCGTGCGGAAGGCACCCCGGACGTCGTGGGTCACCATGATCGAGGTCACACCAAGCTCGGTATCGAGCCGCTTGATCATCGTGTCGATCACATCCGAGTTCACCGGATCAAGCCCCGAGGTCGGCTCGTCATAGAGCAGGTACTTCGGCTTCCCCGCGATCGCCCGGGCGATCCCGACCCGCTTGCGCATCCCGCCCGAGAGTTCTGACGGCATCTTCCGAGCGGTTTCAGGCACCAGGTTCACGATCTTGAGGCATTCCCCCACCCGCTTCTCGACGAACTCGGTGTCGTTGAACTGTGCCGGGTCGGTCAGGCCGAGCCGGATATTCTCGTGCACGTTCATCGAGTCGAAGAGCGCGCCATTCTGGAAGACGTAGCCGATGGTCGAACGCAGCGCCGCCAGCTCCTTGCGCTTGAGCTTGGCCACATACAGCCCGTCGACAATCACTTCACCCCGGTCGGGCCGCAGCAGCCCGATGATATGCTTGAGCAGCACGCTCTTGCCGGTGCCCGACGGCCCGAGGAGCGCCAGGGTCTCGCCTTCATTGACGGTAAGCGTGACGCCGTCGAGGACGACCTGGGCGCCGAAGCGTTTGGCGACATCGCGGAGTTCGATCATGCCTTGAGCAACAGCTTTGCGAGCACAGTGTCGAGCAGCAGGATCAGGACCGACGAAGTCACCACGGCCCCGGTCGCGGCCTTGCCAACGCCCTCCGCTCCCTGCTTGGTGGTGTAGCCCCGGTAGCAGGAAATGAGCGAGATCGCCGCGGCAAAGAAGAACGCCTTGGTCACCGAATACGTCGCATCAAAGGGGCGCCAGAAGATCCGGGCACCGTAGATGAAATCCTGGTCGGTAATCGGCAGCGCCTGCTTGGCGGCAAGCCAGCCGGCGAGCACCGCCACCACATCGGCGAAGATCACCAGGACCGGGATCATCAGCAGGCACGCCATCACCCGCGGGATCAGCAGGTGACTCGCCGGTGAACGACCGAGCGATTCGAGAGCATCGATCTGTTCGGTCACCCGCATCGTGCCAAGTTCGGCAGCATACGACGCACCGATCCGGCCCGCGAGGATCAGCCCGACGAGCACCGGACCGAGCTCCAGCACCACCGACTCGGTGACCAGCGAACCGACCACGTAGATCGGAATGTTGCCGGTGAACTGATATCCCGCCTGCAGCGCCGTCACCGCCCCGGCGAACGACGAGATCAGCAGCACGATGAAGAGCGAGCCCATGCCGATGCTCCACGCCTCGTCAAAGGCCCGCGGCACCCAGATCCGCCATTCGGTCAGCCCGCGGACGAGCTCGACCATGAGCGCGGCGAAGCGGCCGACCGCAGCCAGCGCGTCAAGCACGGCCCGGCCGGCGCTATGCTGAACGCGCGCAACGAGGGAACTCACCGGCTTGCGACTCCTCGACCGTGGATCATCACACCTCTATCTTGTGCTCCAGTGAACCTCAAGTCTATCCCTGCCATCGCCGAGCAACGCATCCGGGTCAAGCGGCGCCTGCTGACCTGGTTCCGGCGCCACGGCCGTGACCTGCCCTGGCGTCGGACGCGCGACCCCTATCAGATCCTGGTGTCTGAAGTCATGCTCCAGCAGACGCAGGTGTCGCGGGTCGAGGGATACTGGGCCCGCTTCCTCGAACGCTTTCCGACCATCCACCATCTCGCCGAGGCACCGCCGCGCCGGGTGCAGGAATCGTGGGCCGGGCTCGGCTATTACCGCCGTGCCACCAACCTCCACCTGCTTGCCCGCGAGGTGGTGACGCACCACGGCGGAGAATTGCCACGCGACGTCACGGCACTCCGGGCGCTCCCGGGGGTCGGTGCCTACACCGCAGGTGCGGTCGCCTCGTTCGCCTATGAGCTCCCCGAACCTGCTGTCGACACCAATGTCGCGCGGGTATTACGCCGGATCTTTCACCCCCGACTCCCTCCCGGCGCGAAGGGTGAGAAGCAACTCTGGGCCACCGCGAGCACCCTCGTGTCGCGGCGCGGACTCACGACCTGGACCATCAATCAGGCGCTGATGGAACTCGGCGCCCTGATCTGCACCGCCCGCGTGAAGCACTGCGACCGCTGCCCGGTGCGCGACCTCTGTCGCACCGGCGCCGTTCAGCTGCGTGGCGCGACCCGCAAGAGTGCCACGGTCCGGTCGAGGTCACGCGGCAGGACGTAGATGTGCGAACTCAGGCGCAGATATTCGTAGCCGTACTCTGCGATCCGTCGTGTCCGGATCCGCTCCCGCCCAAGGTACCCTTGCAGTTGTTCCGCACTGATGCCATCCATCGTGAACGACACCATCGGCGATCGCATCGCCGCCGCGCGCGGCGAGAGCAGCTTCACGCGCGGATTCTCCCGCAGCGCGTCGAAGAGATGCGTGCCGAGACGACGAATGCGCTGCTCGATCGCCGTCGAGCCGATGGCATTTTGGAAGGCCACTGCCGCCCGCATTCCGGCGACGAGTGAGTCATTGCTGGTACCGACATGTTCGAAGCGCGCGATCAGGTCGCTGTTCCAGTCGCCCGAGCCGATCAGCGGCCAGGTGCTCTTGATGCGGTCGGGATGCACCACCAGCAGGCCAGTGCCCTTGGGCGCCAGCAACCACTTGTGCGTCGAGGTGCAGTAGTAGTCGGCATTGAGCGCCTGCAGGTTGTTCACCAGCATGCCGGGCGGATGTGCGGCGTCAATGACACTCACAATGCCTCGCGCTCGCGCCCATCGCACCAGCTCGGCCGCAGGCTGGATCATGCCGGTCGTGAACAGGACCTGCGAGATCATCACCACCCTGGTGCGCGGCGTCACTTCGCGCTGCCACGCCGCGAGCAACTCGCCCTCGTCTTTGGGATCGAGCGGCGGCGTGAACTGACGGAAGACCACACCGCGCCGCTTCGCCAGCAGATCCCACGCGCACCGGCCACCAATGTGTTCATGCGTCGTTGCCAGCACCTCATCACCCGCGGCGAGTTCGAGGCCGTTGGCCACCACATTCATCGCTTCGGTGGTGTTGCGGACGATCGCCACACTGCCGGGCCACGCGCCGAGAAAACTCTCCAGCTCTGCGTGCACGGCCTTCACGTCGACCGCTTCCTGGCCGATCATCCGCTCGAACGCGCGCATATGATGGATGGTGGCGTCGAGCACCGGCAGCGGGCAGGCGCCGTAGGTCCCGGTGTTGAGATGGGTCCCTTCGATCACGAACTCGGCGGCAATCCGCTCCCACGCCGGCTCGTCGTCTGGCGCTGGGCCGTGCGGCAGCGCCGAGGTCGTGCGCGGCGGCAGCGTCGCGTGGGCCAGACCGGAGAAGCCCGGAAGCGCGGCGGCCAGCGCGAGCAGGTCGCGGCGCGAGATCGTCATCCGGTGCGGTAGAGGGCGCCGGCGACCAGCGCGAGGAAGGAGAAGATCCCGCCGATCATCCCGGTGATCCGAAGCCGGGTGCGCGCCGCATCGAATGCGGCCGCCGTGTCGCCGAGCGGCTCGAGCCTCGAGAGGCGACCGGCCGCGGGCATGGCACCGAGCAGTGTGACCAGCGCGCCGAGCAGACCCATCCCCTGCATCATGCCGAGCCACGGCACCGACTGTCCGGAGAGGGCACCGTACATCCGCAGCGTGAGGACCACTCCGGAAGCGACCGTGAGCAGCGATCCTGGCGCCACCAGCCAGCGATAGAGCGCCGCCTGCACATCGGCCACACCACCCCAGAGCGAGCGATCGAGCCGGTTCATCGTGATCCCGGCCATCATCACGCCGAGTCCACCGCCGAGCCACGCGACGAAGGCCAGGAAGTGCACCAGCCGCCAGGTGCCGCTCATCGGGCCACCGCATCGAAGCTTGCATCAATCAGCTGCCGGCCATCGACGCCACCGGTGATCTCGTGCCAGTACTCCACCCGCTCCTCGCCCGCACGCCAGCAGAGGTAGACCAGTCGGTCGTCGTGCATGGTGGGGAAGTCGACCAGGCCGGCCTCGAAGTCCTTGAAATGGCAGCCGATCTGCGTCAACTCGTCGAGGCACGACTCGATCTCGCCGGCGAGCCGACCCGCGGCGAGACGCTGCTCGCGAGCCGAGTCGGTTTCGCCATCGGCAGTCACGTCGGCCTGGGCGAGTTCGTAGGCGGCCACGGCGGCCCGCCACCGCGGATGCAGGTCGATCAGGTCCTGCACGATCCGCCGCACCAGGGGGAGCGTCGCGTTCGCCTGGTCGACAGAGAATTGGCGGACATCAACGGTAGCAGTCTCGGTCATGCACCCTCCTGCAGGTCAGCCAGTGCCTTCTGCATCGACAGGTAACCCGCTTCGGCATACTCGGGGATCTTTTCCATCGCGAAAGTAGCCGCCCGGTCGCTGATCGGGCGCAACCAGATCAACGGCGGGGCGCCCGGGTCGAGTTCCCAGTGTTCGCGCATCAGCTCGGTCGAACCAGCCATCAGCCAGCCGATCGCGGTGTCTGCCGCGGCAACAAATGGCGGAGGCACCTGCACTGGCGCCCCTTGCTCGTCGAACGCGGGGCCAACATGAATCGCAATCACGAAATCACACGCAATGCTACGGGCCTGACGCAGCGGGACCACGGCGCGCAGCCCCCCGTCATAGAACTCCCGACCGTTCACCGGCGCTGCAGCAAAATAAGGCGGCAGGGCGCAGGTAGCGACGAGTACATCGAGAATCGGCGCATCCTCGCCGCCCGTTCCGAACGCCACTTCCCTGCCACTCTTCACTTCCGTCGCGGTGACCGTCACCGGGGTCGTCAACTCCGCAAATCGTTGCACCGGAATGATACGCCGGATCGCCTCGCGCAGAGGCCCGGTCTTGAGCAGCGCGCGGGCCCAGATCCCCTTGAAGAGCTGTAGCCGCTCCGGCGCGATCACGTCGTGCTGCTTCACCCGGGCGAAGCGATCGAGAATCGCGGCTGGCTCCTCCCCACTCGCCAGTGCGACGGCAATCACGCCCCCCATCGACGTGCCGACGAAATGCACCGGACGGATCCCTGCCTCGTAGAGCGCCCGCGCCGCGCCGAGATGCGCCGCCGCCTTCGCGCCGCCCCCGCTCAGCACCAGCACGACCCGGGGCGCGTTCACTTCTTCTTGTGATGTTCGCGGTATTGCTCGGCCGCCGTGTAGCGCGCCTGCTCTTCTTCGGTCCCCGGAATCAGCCGCGGCACCTGCTTTGGCCGACCGTAGTCATCGATCGCCACGAACACCACGTGCGCGGTGTGGGTGTTGTGTCGCTCACCGGTGCTTGGCTTCTCGGCGAACACCTCGACCGTGATGTCCATCGACGACTTGCCCACGAAGTCCACGGTCGCGCAGCAGGTCACCAGCGATCCGATTGGAATCCGTTCCCTGAAGTCCATCGTGTGAATCGAGGCAGTGACGCAGCGGCCTCCGGCGTGGCGAATCGCCGCGATGGCGGCCGCCTGGTCGACCAGCGCGAGCAGGTTCCCGCCGAAGAGGTCGCCGAGCAGGTTCGACATGTGCGGCATCACCAGCGTGGAAATCTCGCCACGCGAGTACGACATCGGACGACTTTCGGGAAGCGACATCAATAGTCCACGGGCCGGAGGTAATACTCGCCAATCGCGGTCTGACTCAGCATCGCCACACTCGGCAGCTTGCGCTTCCAGTGCGTCGTGTCGAGCCGCTTGCGGACAAGAGTGATTTCCGCCTGGGAGAAGCCGCCCGCAACAATCGCCTGCTCGGCGTGCCCCTGCAGCAGCAGATCCAGGATAGCATCGGCGTGAGCATACGAGATGCCGAAATCGGACTCGTCGGTCTGCCCCTGCACCAGGTCGGCGCTCGCCGGCTTGTCGATGATCTCGGTCGGGACATCAAGGTGACGGGCCAGTTCCCAGACCTGGGTCTTGAACAGGTCGCCGAGCGGATTCACCGGGGGCGCATCGTCGGCGTGCCAGGTGAAATAGCCGAGCAGGCGCTCGCTCTTGTTGCCGGTGCCGAGCGGGAGCGCCGCATATGCCGCACTCAGGTCGAACAGTGTGAGCATCCGCGTCCGGGCCATCACGTTGCCGAGACGGGCTGGTGTGGGTGTGGATCCGCACGCTGCGGCGTACCCGTCAACTGCCGCAGAGATCTCGACCGTCCGCTCGGTGATGCCGAGCGATTCGACGACGAGTCGCGCGTGCGCCAGCGAATCCGGACTCGAAGTTCGGTAGGGCATCCGCACGGCGATCACATTTTCCGGTCCGAACGCCTGGGCTGCAAGTGTGGCGACGACGGCGGAGTCGACGCCTCCGGAGAGTCCGACGATCACCTTGCTGAAGCCGCGCCGACGCGAGACCTCGTCGCGCAGGAATCCGGTCAGCCAGCGACGGGTCAGTTCCGGATCGATGGCGAGACGAGAACGCGGCGCCGGGGCCGCCAGCCGGCTCTTCGATGAGGCGGCAGGCGCAATGCTCGCTGGCACCGCCGTCTCGGGTCGACCGGTGAGCGACTGCTTCCGGGCGCGGTCAAGTTCCTCGATCATGTGCGGCAGCCGCTGTTCGAGATCGGCCAGCAACGGCGACCCCGCCCGCTCTCGCGCGATCTCCTCGAGGTCGATGGTGTGCTGCACCACCGCGTCTTCGAACAGCGGCGCCCGAACCAGCGTATCGCCACTCGGCCCGGCCATCACCGAGCCACCAGGAAAATTCTTGCCGCCCTCGAAGCCGACCAACTGGGTCAGCGTGACGTAGACGCCATGCTCACCGGCGATGTCGCGCGCGAGTCGCTCCCAACGTGCCAGTGACCCAGGTTGCCCCGGTTGAATTTCGTCGGGGGCGATTCCGCGCGCCGGGCTCGCTGCGACCACGGCGATCAGCTGCGCTCCGTCCACGGCGGCGATCGTTCCGGTGATCGCGTGCCAGGCATCCTCGCACACGAGCATGGCCGCGCGACCGAAGCGGGTGTTGAACGCGCGAACTTCGCGCCCGGCCTCGACGAATCGCTCTTCGTCGAAGACACCGTAGGTCGGCAGGAAAATCTTGCGATGGATGTGACGAACCCCGGCGTCGTCGCCACCGAGTGCAATCCAGATCGCCGAGTTGTGGAGCCGGTCGTTCCAGCGTTCGTAGAACCCGAGGGTGATCTCCACCGGTGGTGTCCCGGCCCGCGCGTGCCGCGCAGAGAGCTCCGCAAAGAGCGCCTCGGCGGTCAGGGCGTGCTCCCGCACCCCGCCTTCGAGGAAGTAACCGGTGAGAATCGTTTCGGGCAGGCAGATGAGGTCCGGCGGTGCCGGCGACGCGGCAAAGGTCCGGAAGAGCTCCTCGATCCGGTCGAGATTCGCGCTCGGCGACCCCTTGGTCGGCCGGAATGAACAGAGCGCCACGGTGATCGCAGACATGCTCAAAGATACCCCGTGGAGGACGTATATTGCCGCGTCACCTATCGCGAGAACTCCGATGTCCCTGCTCAACGCCCTCGCCGGCGCAACCAACGCCTCTCAACCCCTCCCCTGGCTCGCCACCGCCGGACAGCCGAGCGCGGAGCAATTCGCGGCGGCCCGGGAGGCCGGGGTCCAGGTCGTCATCGACCTGCGGGATCCGATGGAACAGCGCCCCTTCGATGAGCCGGCCACACTTCGTGCGCTCGGTATCGAGTACATCAACATTCCGGTCTCGTCCGGGGCCCTGAGCACCGCGACGCTCGAAAAGATTCTGGCAGCGTTGCGTGCGCACGCAGGCACGCCCACGATCCTGCATTGCGCCAGTGCGAACCGGGTCGGTGGCGCCCTGCTTCCCTACTTCATTCTCGACGAAGGAATGAGTGAGCAGGATGGCATCGACGCGGCGATGCGCGTCGGTCTGCGGAGCGCGGAGTTCATGGCATGGGGCAGCGACTATGCCCGGAGCAAGCAGGGATAGCCCGGTCAGCACGCTCGAAATACGAAGGGCTCCGCCAACCGGCGGAGCCCTTCGTTTCTGCGGATGTCGCGGTGCGATCAGGGCCGGCGACGTGCCCGGTCGCCACCGCTCGACGGAGTGGCCGGCGCCGCGGGTGGCGGAGCCGACGGCCGCTCGACCCGCGGCGGTGCCGACTGCTGTGGCGGCGGCGAGGCGCGCTCGGTCCGGGCCGGCTCACGATACACCGGGCGCTCGCTCGAACTGGAACGATCGGGCCGGCTGCGATCGGCTGGCGCTTCTTCCCGGCGCGGCTCGCGGAAGATTGGCTGCGGCGCCTCGAACTGACGCCGCTCGACGGCGGGCTCGAACACGCGCGGCGTCAGGTCTGCCGACATCTCCGGCCGACGGCGGGCCCGATCCGACCCACTGCTGCCGGATCTCGGTGGCGGGGCCGAGCTGCCGGGGCGGCTCGACGGCGGCGGCGAAGACTGCGGTGGCGACTCACGCCGATCGCTGCCCGACGCCGGACGGCTGCGCGGGGCATCATCGTTACGCTGCCGCCCGCGCGTGTCGTAACTGCCTCGATCGACGCCGCCGTTGCTGCCACTGCCACCGGGCCGCGATTCCGGCCGCATCCCACGCGTCAGGTCGGGCGCGAAGAGCCCGGCGGCGTTGATGGGCTGGCGCGAACGCGCCCGCACGCCGTAAGGAGAATTCGGCGTTACCGGCCGGGGCAGGTTCACCACGGTGATGGGGCGGTACTGCCCGGGATAGTTCCAGCGGGAGCCGTAGTAGGGGTACCCGTAGTAGCCGAAATACGAATCGTACGCGTACGGGTCGTAGCCCCACGGGTTGTACGACCAGGGATCGCCGTAGGCCGGGTAGCCGTACCAGTTGTTGTAGCGCGAGCCGAACGAAATTCCGATCGACGTCCCGCGGCCGTAGCCCCAGCCGCAGGAGAGGCAGCTCCAGTAGGGATCGTAATTCGGATCGTAGCTGCGACCACCGCCCGCCACGATCACCCGCGTTTCGTGCACGCGATAGCTGGTGACATCGTAGTCGAAGCGGCCGTTGTCGCCCATCCGCCGGACGATCGCGCCGAGGTCGGCCTCGGGGTCGCTGTCCTGATCACGAAGTCGCAATGCGTCGTAATCCCAGTGATCGTTGACGGCGTAGGGCCCGAAGGCGAGCGGCTGGCGCGAGAGCGCGGCGTAGATGATGCCGCTGCCGCCCCGGTCATCGGCGAGGAAGGTCTCGCGCTCGCCCCGGCCGCGCAGTTCGTAGCGCTTGCCGCCGCGGACAAACGGGTCGAGATCGGGATCGAGCGGGAAGAGAACCCGGATCCGACCGTCGCCGTCGACCCGGAAGACGACCAGATAGCCGTCCTGGCTGGGCTCGACCTGGACACGCACCCGATCACCGGGGGCGTAATCGCCGCCGTTGAGGGTGATGCGAACCGTGGCTTGCGAGATGGGTTGTACGACGGGGCTGCCGGCGGTCCCAACGGGACCCGGGGCGGCAGCCAGAAGTGCGGCGAGCAGCGTCAGCATAAGAACCTCCACCAACGACGGACCTGGGACAGTGCTGGATGGCCGGGAGAGCTACCAGTTCCGTGCCAGACAAACGACGTTGTCCTGCAACGACTTAGCACTCATGACGACGGCCTGGTGTCCCCAGAACCGGACACCCAACGACACGCTTTGGGACGCTTCTTCAGGGAAGAGAGGTGTCTCGCCCGCCATTCCACCGATGCCAGTACATCCGCAGCTCGGTGATCTTGGCGCCGTCAGTCTCGGCAAAGAAGGCGCCGCGCGCCTCCACCCAGTCACCGGTTTTCCTGCGCCGGAACACCAGCTTGAACTCGGTCGAAATCCAGGGCCCTGCCAGAAATACTTCGCCGGTGGTGAAGACGGTTTCGGACTGATGGTAGGGGATGTCCGAGGCCCAGCTGCGGATCGCCTCGATCCCGGTGAGCGGCGTCGAGAACGGGGTCTCGATCAGCACGGCCCCCTCGGCAAACACCCCGAGCATCTGGTCGGTCCGCCCCCGGCTCCACCCCGTGGCAAACGCGTCGACGAGTTCGCGGGCCACGACCCGCATGACGGCGATATCAGGCATCGAATCGGTGCTCATCACTGGAACCTACACCCGCGCGGCTACATTCGAAGGACTCGCCCCGGAGGACGGATGTCGCTGACCGACCGGCCCGCTGTGGTCGCTGCACTCGAAGCCAATCTGCGCCATATCGAACGGGTGGTCGCTCACGCCGACCCTGCAACGTCGGCCCTGCGTCCCACACCCGATGAGTGGTCGGTCCTCGAGATCCTGGAGCACCTCACCGTGGTCGAGCGCGCGGTGCACAAGGCGATCACCACAGCGGCCGGAGAGGCACCCGGCGAGTTGCGGACCCGCCAGAAGGATGCGATGGTCGCCGGTCTCGCGAGTTACCCCGCCGCCGTCAGCGCGCCCGAAATGGTCCATCCGAAGGGCCGCTACGAGAGTCTCGCCGACGCGCTGCGCATCTTCCGCGAGCGCCGCAATACCACGCTCGACCTCGCCCGTTCGCTCGACGTGGCCTGGGATGCGCATCACTTCGCGCACCCCCTGCTTGGGCGGATCGATCTTGGGCAATGGTTCCTGATGGCCGCGACGCACGGCGAGCGTCACGCGGTGCAGATCGAGCAGCGACGCTAGGTCCTGCTCTTGGCACCTTCGGCCGTGAGCCGCTGCAGTGCTTCCTTCGCTTCCCGCTGACGACTCACATAGTTGGAATCAGGGTGATTCCAGAGTCGCACGAATTGCCCATACGACGCCAGGGCCTCCTCGCGCTGGCCATCAGCTTCGTAGGCCTTGCCGAGATAATACATCGTGATCGGCATCAGTTCGGGCGAGAGTTCGAAGCCGTACCGCAGCCGCTCGATTCCCTGCTTGCGCGTCGCCGGGCGCGACGAGAGCAACAAGGCATACCGGAGCTGCACCGGTGTCGTGAAGCCGGTGATCGCGAGTCCGCCGGCGACCCGCAGCCCCGAATCTGCGCGTGCCATCCCGCGGACGGTATCACCCTGACTCACCATCCGGATACCATCCAGCGCGATGAGTGCGCCACGCAACCAGTACGGCATCGTGTCGCTCGCCGCCGCGAGGGTCTGCTGAATCAGAGTTCCCGCGCGCGCGGGCTGTCCGCGGTCGAACGCGAGCATCGCCTTGATGAAATTGACGTACATGTTGGGCGGTGCCGCGGCGAGACTGGTCTCGAGTCGCTGTAGCAGCAGGCTGTCAGCGTAGCCACCGTAGAACGGTGTCATCGAAAGCGTCGAAGCGGTCTGCATCTCGCCGGCAGCGCGCAAGGAATCCACGATCCCCTTCGCACCTGACGGCCGCCCCACCGAGGAACTCAGCAGCGCTTCAAGGCCGACAAATTGCAACTTCAGGCCACCATTGGCTGGCGTCGAGGCAATCGCCTTCCCCAGCTTGGCGAGTGAATCACCGGTGGAGCGGGTATCGCGAATCACGGAATTCAGTGCGGCACGGGCGAGACCCGAACCCGACACCGGCCCCTGGACGATCCGCGCGAAGGCACTGCCATCGCCCGCCATGATCGCCTGCGCCGCCTCGACCTGATCGATCTCGGCCTTCGCGCCGGCAAGCTTGAAGACGGCCGCGTAGCGCCGGATCGCGGCGGTATCGCGCTGGCCCAGGGCGAGTTCCATCGGATGGATGGCAGCGGGTGTCAGCGAGGAGTCGAGCTCGAGTACGTGATCGAACGGAGCCCGCAGCTTGGCCGGCGGCATTGGGGCGTAGCCGTTGGCGTGATACTGCGACTCCCCGAGCAGGTACCACGCATCGGCGTCATTCGGGAACTTCTGCAGATATCCGCGCATCGAATCTGCGGCCGACGGATCGCCCTGCTGGAAGAGCGAATACGCGCCCAGGATCGTGCGGAGTCGTGGCGAGAGTGTGGTCGAGTACTTCACGGCGTTGGCCGAGGCCTTCATCGCCGCGGGCGAGAGATAGTTGCCGGTCCAGCCGAGGGTATTCGCGAGGCGATACCAGGCGAGGGCGAAGGTCGAGTCGGCGGCCACGGCAGCTTCGAACGCGATCTGCGCCGAGTCCCACTGGCCGCGCCGGTGGAACCACTCGCCCTTGAGGTAGTCACGAATCGCTGGCATCGACGCGGAGACGATGCCGCTGGAATTCGCCGACGGCATCGGCTCCTTGGAGCGCCAGATGTCCTGCAGCACCTTGAGCGCGAGACGATCGGCCAGCACCAGAATCGAGTCGGACGGACCATCCAGCGTGGCCTGGGCGAGTGACTTCCCCTGCATATCGAAGAGTTCGGCCGTGAGCCGTGCGGTGTTGCCCGTGGCGACCACGGTGCCCGTGAGCACCGAGGCAGCTTTCACACTGCGACCGACTGCCAGCGCATCTTCGCGGGCACCATCACCGTTCTTCACCCGGCGGCGCCACTCGCGCAAGACCGTGCGCGGTTCGATGGCGTGAATCCCGCCGACTCCCTCGAAGTTGCTCGAGAGGAGATCAACCATTCCTTCGCCGAGCCCGGCAGCAGCAGCGCCGCTGGTGGAAAACGGCATCACCGCGATGGTCTCGGCACCCGAGACGACAATCGCGGCCGGCTTCGCGAAGAAGACCACCCAGAGCCCTGCTGCGACCGCGACCAGCGCCGGAAGCACGATCGCGAGTCGCTTCCAGCGACGGCTCTCGCGGGTCGCGGCAGCCGCACCGGTGCTCTCCTGGGCCACCGCTTCCGCAAACGCCGTGATGCTGGGGAAGCGCTTCGCCGGGTCAGTATCGAGCGCACGCTGCGTGGCGAGGTCAACCTCGGGCGGCGTTTCGCGCATCACGGCAGCGAGCCGCGGGCGCGGCCCCGTGAGCATCGAAGTAAGCATCGCCTGCATCGACGGCCCGGAGAACGCCTGCTTGCCCGTGACCATCTCGTAGAACACGCAGGCGAGGGCGTACTGATCGCTACGCGCGTCAACCTTGTCTGCCGTGGCCTGCTCTGGGCTCATGTACGCTGGCGTGCCGATCGCCATTCCGGAGCCGGTGATGTTGCCATCAGCGCGCGACGCATCGACCGCGCGCGCGATCCCGAAATCGGTAACGACCGCGTGACCACCCGACAGCATGATGTTCTCGGGCTTGACGTCGCGGTGCACGATCCCCTGCGCGTGCGCATAGGCGAGTCCGCTGGCAGCCTCGCCGACGATCACAGCAGCGCGGGCCAGCGGCACCCGACCGCTCCGCGTGAGCAGGTCACGTAGCGACTCGCCTTCGACGAACGGCATCACATAGTAGAGCAGGCCGTCGGCGGCGCCGGAGTCGTACACCGGCACGATGTGCGGGTGCTGCAGCCGTGCGGCCATCTCGATTTCGCGGAGGAAGCGTTCGGCGCCGAGAGTTGCGGAGAGTTCGGGGCGGAGGACCTTGATCGCCACCTGGCGGTGGTGCTTCAGGTCTTCCGCAAGGAAGACCGTGGCCATGCCACCTTCACCGACCTGGCGTTCGACCGCATAGGTCTCGCGCAGCGCCGTACGCAGACGCTCGAGGATATCGGACATTGCCGGGTCGGTGTCCTGAGTGGGGAGTGACTGGAAACTAAGCCATCCGGCGCCTGCGGTAAGCGGGTCGCCTTCTGAACCGCCGGGAAACGACCCATGGGCCTACGGTTGTCGCCAGATCTCGAAGAAGCCGCTGCCGCTGTCGGCCACCTCCTGTCCGGCCGCCCGACCAGTGAGCCACCACCGGCCGCGCAGCTGGAGGAACCACCGTTTGATGCTCAGCCCCCCCGACTGCGTTGCGGCGGCATCGTCGATGGCGACCCGGACCGTGACGCTATCGCTCTTCCGCGTCGCGACCAACCGCAGCGAGTCGGGAGCCAGGAGCCCTGGCACCCCGGCAATCGGGTGGCCACCGATCCGCTCGACCCGCTCGAACCGGTAGACTTGGCGCACTCCGAGCGAGTCCACCAGGGTGAAGAAGAGCGGCGCCCCGGAGGCGTCTTCTCCCGCTCGCAAGACTCCGCCGTAGAGAATTGCATGCGAAGCCCCCCGACCGCTCCCCCATTCCCAGGTCACGTCGCGCCAGACACCCCAGTTGTGATCGTGGTATGCCGGAACGTCGCGAAGCTCCCGGCAGCTTCCACCGTCGCAGAATCGGCCCGTTGCCTCGGCCACGAGCCCCGGCACGACATAGCCCGACGTCAGCTTGTCGTCGCGCAACTCGACCGGTGGGAAGTATCGCAGCGGGCGCGGAGTGAGGGTAAAGGCGAACGAGGCCGTGCCGGCACCTCCCTCGACACGATAGACACCATCGCGCTGGGTGACCGTGTGATTTCCGATCGCGAGATCGGCGCGGGCGGTATCGAACCGCACCTGGCTTCCGGGGACGGCAGTGACGAATCGCTGGTAGTGGCCATCCGGTCGCCGGTGCGTCACGAGGAGTTGGCCGCCCCATCGCGCACCAGCCACATCTCCGCCAACCAGATAGGTGACGTACCACCACTCGTTGGCGCTGGCCGCAACATTGAAGTAGTGCCATTCGCCCCAGGTCGAGTCGTGCCCCGCGGGGAGGTGGAATCGATCGAGCTCATCATAGAGTGCCTGGGCGGTCGGAGCGCGCCAGTTGCTGTCGCGGCGGTTGTCGAGCCAGGCGCCGCGCAAGACTGTTGCCCCGGCTCCGACACTTCGTGCCGTTCCCGGCAGCTCGCCGCCCGCACGCACCGTCCAGCTGCTGTCGCGGGTCCGGACCACCAGCAGTTTCTGCTCCAGCACCGGCGATACCTCGCGCACGAGGCCTCGTTGCCGGAGCCCGCCGAGCAGTTGGCGCGTGACGAATCGAGCGCGGTCCACGCCGAAGAACATCCCGGTCATGCCGCCGGTGCGCAGGGCCTCGACGTCGACCCCTTCGGGAAGCACGGTGAGTTCGCCGCCACCAACGAGGGCAATGTCACGCGATTGTTCCAGCATCGCATCGCCAACCGAGAGCAGGACGATCATCACCGCAACGCCAAGCGCGAAGCCGAGCAGCAGGACGGCGGCTCGACCGGGGCGCACCAGGAGGTGTCGCAGCGCGAGGGTCCACTCCATCAGGTGACGATCCGTCCGTCAAGCATGCGAATGACCCGCCCTGCCTCGGCTGCGAGCTGGTCATCGTGGGTCACGACGACGAGCGTCGTGCCATCGTCGTGCAGCCGGCGAAAGAGCCCGAGAATTTCCTTGCCGGTCGCAGCGTCGAGTTCGCCGGTTGGTTCATCGGCCAGGACGATCGCGGGCCTGTTCGCGAGTGCCCGCGCAATCGCGACTCGCTGCATTTCTCCGCCCGACAGCTGGGTGGCTCGGTGGTCCATCCGTGATGCGAGGCCGACATACGCCAGCAACTCTTCGGCCCGCGCGCGGCGCTCGGCCGTGCCAACGCCTCGTTCCGCGAGCGGCAGCTCGATGTTCTCGCGGGCACTCAAGACCGGCAGCAGATGAAATCGCTGGAAGATGAAGCCGATCCGTTCGAGCCGTAGCCGCGTGAGCCGACGATCGTCGAGTTCGCCGAGGGAAGTCCCCAGAATGCGTACCGTTCCGGCGGTGGGCGTATCGAGGCCACCGAGCAGCGTCAGCAGCGTGGACTTGCCCGATCCGGACGGGCCGACGATCGCGACATACTCGCCCTGCTCGATCGAGAGTGTCACGCCACGCAGCGCGGCTACCTCCTGACCGTGCAACGGATAGCGCTTCTCGAGATCCTGGGCGGCCAGAACAGTCGTCACGGTGCGTCGCTCCTGAGGGTGGCCGCAATCGGGGCATTCGCGGCCCGCCACGCCGGTGGAACTCCCGCGAGGAGGCCGGTCACCAGCAGTGTGAGCGCGGCAATGGTGAGCTGCCGCGGTTCGGCGACGAAGAAGGAGATCGCGGCCGGAAGGCCGGGAAACGAGGTGAGAATGGCGTCGAGCCAGCGTGCGGTACCGAGGCCGAGGACAATCCCCAACGCGCCACCCGGTACGACCAGCAACAACCCCTGCACCACCACCTGCGAGATCACCGTCCAGCGTGAAATCCCGATCGCCCGCATCGTGGCAATTTCGCCGAGACGCTCGTTCACAGTGATCGCGAGCAGCGTCCCCACCAGCAGCACCGTCACAATGAGCGCGATGGAGCCAAGAATGAGCGAGAGCTGCCGGAAGTACGCCAGCCGCTCACGAAACTTCGCGACCAGATCGCCAACGGTGTTGACACCAAGCTTTGGAAACTGCTGTCGGAGACGCGAGACAACCGCACCGGTGTCGACACCATCGGCGGCGCGCACCAGAATCACCGATGCGCGATCGGTGAGATGCGGGCCGCCAAGCGACTGCACCATCGGCAACGTTAGCGCGATCGAGGGTTGATCCTTGGCGTCGTAGAGAAAGTGCACGAATCCGCCGACAGACACCTTCACGCTTCGCGCTGGCGCGGCAACCTCCGGATCGAGCCGCCCCACGAGCACGATGGTGTCACCGAGATGAGCGCCGAGCCGTCGTGCGGCGGGCTTGCCGAGCAGGACGTGGGACGTGTCTCCGAGGGAGAGGTCGCGCCCCTCTTCGAGGACATAGATCCCCTGTGCGGTCGGGTCGAGCCCATATGCCACGAGCGGGAGGAGCGTGCCGCGGTGCCGGGCAAAGAGCGATGCACCCAGCACGGGGCCCGCCTGCACCACGCCCGGCGTGGCACGGATGCCGGCAATGGTGCGGGCGGCATCGCCGAGCGTCGCTTCGGTGTCGAAGGGCAGCGTCCCCTTCGGGCTCACCCGCACCTGATAGCCACGGCTCAGCAACAGCTTCTCGAACGAACGCTCGATACCGCCACTCAACAGGACCATATCCAGGAGCAACGCCGCCGAGATCGCCACGCCGAGCAACGCCAGCCCGCTCCGAACGGGATGACGTAGCAGATCGCGAAGCGCCCAGTGCCACCTCATCCGGCGCGCCGCCAGAGCGCCAGGGGAGGAGTTCGAACCAGTCGCCATGCCGCGAGAGAGCCGGCGCCGAGCCCGAGGACGATGGAGAGCACAACGGCGAAGAGAATCGTGCGCCATTGCAGCAACGAGAAGATCAAGGCGGTCGAGAAGGTGCGTTGGTAGTACCAGTTCACGATCGCACTTGCGATTGCGGCGATGCCGGTCCCGAGCAATGCTCCGACGACCGCCACGACCATTGCCTCAAGCAGCAATGAACGGAAGACGGTCCGGCGCGAGATGCCGGTGAATCGCAACACGGCGACATCGAGGCGGCGCTCTTCCACCTTGAGCACCATCAGGCAGAGCAGGAAGATCGCGCTCGCGAGAATCGAGATGATGGCGATGGCGCGGTGAAAGCGGCTGACGACGAGGAAGGTGGTCGATGACTGCGAGGCGATCTCGCTCGATCGAAAGACCTGGTAGCCGAACGCCACGCGATTGAGGCGTTCGGCTGCACTGTCGGGATCGACCCCCGGTTCAAGTGCCACGCCAAAGCGGTCGACCCGATCGGGCTGACCGAGCAAGGCGGCGAGATCAGGAAGGTGGAGACGGACACGATAGTCGCGACGCATGATCGTGGCAGGATCGGCGGCAGGCTCGGTGATCGCCACGACACGTGCGGCGTGCTCAGGTGCGTCTGCAGACGCCGCTACCCAGACGGTGTCGCCCACCTGCACCTTCGCATCCTCGGCAAATCGCCGCTCGACTGCGATCTCGAGCAGTTGCGCCCGCAGAGGCAGCGGTGCGCACACGAGCAGGGCGAGCAGGAAGCGATTCACGGCGGGAATCTACCCCGCTTCCGTGCGCGCCAGTGCGGCCTATCGCCTGAAGCCAAACCCGAAGCCGAAGAAATAGCGATCGGCGGCGCCGCCGAGCCCGGCGCCGATACGCGCGTCGATCTGCGCATTATTGGAGAGCAGCAGCGCAAGCCCGCCGTTGGCATAGGCCGGCTTCGGCGCGCCCGACTCACTCATGACCGGCAGGACAGTGTACAACTCGGCGTAGCCCTTCAGGTGTGACGACAGGGCTCGGCCCAGCGACGCCGATGGCGTCACTTCGTACGCATCGCCGCTGACCCGGGTGCCCTCGACTCCGAGGGCCAGCGACCACGCCGGTGCGAGCTGCCATCCGGCCAGCAGCGCGAGGCCGGGATAGGTGCCGCTCGCCGTGGTCTTGCTGTCGCCGGTCGCGAGGGTCGTTTGTGCCAGAATCGCAAACTCGGGCCGACTCCCCCGTTGCTCGACGAGCCCGATCTTGAAACCGAGGTAGAGGTCATCGCGCCCGGTGACGCGTGCCGGCTGCCCCACCGTCGGCGCAATGCTCGTGAACGATTGCCCCGCCCGAAGCTCGATGTGGTTGCTGACGCCGAACCGGAAGAGGAATTCCGGATAGGTGCTGCTCTTGACCGCGCCGCTGTTGCGACTCGATTCCGAAAAGGTCACACCGCTCTCGAACTGCACCCGGCCTCTTGGCACCAGCGTGCTCGACTCGGTGAAATCCGGTCGGTCAGTGGAGATCGGTTCGCTGGGTGACTGCGCGGACAGAGTCGACGCTGCAAGCAGGCTCATCGCCACAACGAAACGGCCGATCATGCGAGCCAGCTCCGCGCCGTTCCCCAAAGCAGCCAGCCATTGAGACCGGCGATCACTATTGCCACGAGCCACGCGACCCCCGCAGTGACGGGGTGATTGGCGAACTCGCCCATCTTCCCCTTGGATGATGTGAATAGCACCAGCGGCACGACGGCAAAGGTCAGTTGCAGCGAAAGAATGACCTGGCTCAGAATCAGCAGCGCACCGACGCCCTTTTCGCCGTACATCGCCGTCACAATCACCGCCGGAATAATCGCGATCATCCGGGTGATCAGCCGTCGCAGCCACGGTGGCAGCCGGATATCGAGGAAGCCTTCCATCACGATCTGACCTGCGAGGGTTCCAGTGATAGTCGAATTTTGCCCCGACGCGAGCAGCGCCACCGCGAAGAGTGTCGAGGCCAGCGACGTTCCCAGCAGCGGGGTCAGCAACTTGTAGGCATCCCCGATGTCAGCCACGCTCTGGTGACCGGTGGTATGGAACGTTGCCGCAGAAAGGATCAGGATCGCGGCGTTGATCAGGAACGCGAAGAGCAGCGCGAAGGTGGAGTCGAGGGTGCCGTATCGGATCGCCTGTCGCTTTGCTTCTGGCGTCGCTTCGATCTTACGCGTCTGCACCACGGCCGAGTGCAGATACAGATTGTGCGGCATCACCGTGGCGCCAAGAATGCCGAGCGCGATGTAGAGCATCGCCGGGTTGGTTATCACCTGCGCCGACGGTACCAGCCCCGCCAGAATCCCCGCCATCGAAGGCCGCGAGAGGAACATCTCGGCGGCAAAGCAGATGCCGACCGTGGCGACGAGCGCGATGACCAGCGCCTCGAGCCAGCGAAAGCCGCGATTCTGCAGCGCCAGGATCAGCAGCACATCGAGTGCGGTGAGCACCACGCCCCAGATGAGCGGAATGCCAAAGAGCAGGTTCAACGCGATCGCCGACCCGATCACTTCGGCCAGGTCGCACGCAGCAATCGCGATTTCGCAGAGGATCCAGAGCACAAAAGACACCGGCCGCGAATAGTGATCGCGACAGGCCTGGGCGAGGTCGCGTCCGGTCACCACGCCAAGCTTCACGGCGAGCATCTGCAGCAGGATCGCCATCAGGTTCGAGATCAGGATCACGCTGAGCAGGCGATAGCCGAAGGAGGCGCCGCCCGCGAGGTCGGTGGCCCAGTTGCCCGGATCCATGTAGCCGACCGCCACCATGTATCCCGGCCCGGCGAAGGCGAGCGCCTTGCGCCACCACGGTCCACCGATCGGTACGGATACGCTCTGGAAGACTTCGGGCAACGAGGGCTGATGTCGCGGATAGCGCCAGCCGCCAATGCCTCCGCTGCTGGGTGGTTCGGCCGAGACCGCCGGTACCGCGCTCATACCGCTGTGTCCACTTCGCACTGGCGGCAACAATGGAGCTGCTGCGCGAGATCGCGCCCGACGACTCGCTGCTCGTCGCCGAGGTCAAGCGTGATCGGTCCGGCAAATGGCTGGACCGCACGCACCGTGACTTCGGCGCCCGGCACGAGGCCGGCATCGCCCAGCCAGCGGAGCCGTTCGGCCGACCCGGAATCGACGCGCGTGATCACCACCGTTTCGCCAATGGCCACGTCGGGGAGTGGCACCGCAGCCACTTCATGCATCATCCCATCGGCCGTTGGAATCGGGTCGCCATGCGGATCTACCCGCGGGTTGCCGAGTGCGCGCGCCATTCGATCAATCAGGTCGTCGGAGACGGCGTGTTCGAGCCGCTCGGCTTCGTCGTGTACGGTGTCCCAGGAATAGCCGAGGAGCTTTACCAGATAGGCTTCGATGAGCCGGTGGCGCCGGAGCATCCGCAGGGCCGCACGACGGCCATCGCCGGTAAGGGTCACGCCCTTGTAGGGGAGATGCTCCAGCAGGCCTGCTTCGGCCAGCCGCTTGATCATCCCGCTCACCGACGGGGCCGCGAGGTCGAGCGCCTCGGCGATCCCGTTGGTGGTGGCGGGCTGACCGGCCTCGGAGAGGGTATAGATGGTTTTGAGGTAGTCCTCGACCGACCGGGTCAGGTCGGCGGCGGCATATTTAGTCATGCCTAATATTTGTAATTGCTCGGCCGAATTGTCAATACAAGGCCAGGCTAATCAACGCCGCGCCGCGGCGGCCCGCCTCGCCCGCCGACCGGCGCTCCACCGCCGGATAGCTCGATGGCCCGTCGCGCTGGCAGCCGCGAGAACTGGGACCGCGACCAGGAGGAAGACCAGTGAACGGGGGTTCCGGCTCCATCCCATCAGGCGTGTCACGACAATAGTCAGCCCGAGGACAGCCATTTCCCCGAGGAACTCCCACTTCCACTCGACTCGTTCTTCGGCATTCCGCCGGTTCATTGCCCCTCCCTGATTGGACTGTCAGTACCCAGCAACTGCCACCGCTGCAGCACCGGCGTCACGATCCGCTCGGTCATCCCCCAGAGAAATCCTTCCGGCAGGTGATATCCCTCGACCTCGCGATCGGCTCCGCGGATGTTGATCGAGGCGGTCCGAAATACTCCCGGCCCGGTGAGGTAGTCGAGGGTGACCCACCCCACCTGCGCCACCTCGTCGCTGACCTGCGGCACCATTTCGGCCTCGAGATGGAAGACAAACGGCCGCACCAGAATGGGCGGCAATACCGCCGACCGTGGTGCGAGGTCATCGAGGGTGGCGACATGCCAGGCCCGCTCGAGTTCCAGCCCGGTTTCCTCGCGAGTCTCGCGAATGGCGGTCGCAAGCAGGTCCTCGTCCTGACCGTCGCGGCGGCCGCCCGGGAGAGCGAGTTGTCCGGACCAGGGGTCGCCGACCCGATCGGCGCGTCGGATCAGGAGCAACCGGTCGGGATCGGCCACCAGGAGCAGCGCCACGGCAGCCTCGGGCCGGCTGGGGTCGTTGACGCGAATCGGATCCCGCGAAGCAACCCCGGCGATGAGCCGCTCCAGGCGGGTCAGCTCACGCATCGCCGGTCACCTCGGCCGCAGCGATGAAATCAAAGCGGGCCATCCTCAGTCCAACGTCCGGGAGAAGAACTTCACCGTCGCGTCAAAGAGTCGTTCACTGTCGGCTGACGGGCCACCCCAGGGATGCCTGGTGCCGAACATGTGATCCGCGCCATCGAGAAAGAGTGTCTCATGGCCCGCGCCCGCGACCGCATCGAGTGCCTCGGCCTCGGCGAACGGCACCGACTGATCGGCTCGTCCGTGCACCTGGAGCCAGGGCCGGTCAAGCGTGCGAGCGGCCTCGGCGATGTCGAGTCGGTCGTGCTCGTGGAGCAGGCAATCGGCGGCAACATCGAAGCTCAAAGGCATCTGGATGCGAAGTCGCTGGTGGAGGATCTGGATCGTGCCGGCCTGTCGCCACGCCTCAAGCTCGGCGTCGGAGTGGCGACGGGCAGTGCCGATCGCGGCCCATGTGGCTACGGCGGCAATCGCTGGGGTCTCTCTGGCAAGACAGAGCACCATGCCACCGCCGCGGGAGTGACCGACAACGCCGAGTGAACTTGGTGGCGCCACACCGAGGTTGCCGGCCGCGAGGGCACGGATCACGGCACCGAGATCGTCGAGCTCTTTCGAGTAGGTGTTGTGCGCAAATCGGTCGAGGCGGGTGAATTCCCCGGCTTCGTCGACTCCGGAACCGCTGACGGAAAGAGTTACGGCAGCGAATCCCGCTCGAGCGAGTCGCTCGGCGAGCGGTGGGAAGAAGGCGTAGTCCTTGAAGCCCTTGAAGCCGTGATGCAGCAGGACCGCTGGTTGCTTCGCGTTGCGCGATGCCGACCGCACATCGACAAGAATGTCACCGAGTGCACCAGGGAGGGTGTGATGCGAGAGTGTCGGCGTGGCCATGGGTGGAAGATAAGGACGCTTTCGACAGCGATCGCCTGCCTTGCGGCGGCGTGCAGCTCTCCGAGTGTTGTCGGCACCGACCCCACGGCAGATCCGCCATTCTCGTTCAGCGTCCCGGCGGGCTTCCCGACCCCGGTCGTGCCGGCCGACAACCAGATGTCGAGCGCGAAGGTGGAGCTCGGTCGCCGTCTCTTCTACGACGTCCGGTTGAGCCAGAACCGGACGCAGTCGTGTGGCTCCTGCCACAAACAGGCACTCGCCTTCACCGACGGCCGGATGACTGGTCTGGGAAGTACCGGGGAATCGCATCCGCGCAACAGCATGAGTGTCGTGAACATGGCCTATGCGGCAGCGCTGACCTGGGCCAACCCGCAGGAGGTGCAGCTGGAACTCCAGGCGGCGGTGCCCTTATTCGGTCAGCATCCCGTTGAACTCGGATTCACCGCACTCGACGACGCCGTGGCCATTCGGCTCGCTGCGGAGGCAGAATATCGCACCCGTTTCGGCGTCGCATTCCCGGGCCAGAGTAACAACGGCATCAATGTCGACAACATCACCCGGGCGATCGCCGCCTTCGAGCGCACACTGATTTCGGGAGGGAGCGCCTTCGACAAGGGGACGATGTCGGCGTCGGCGATTCGCGGCGAGCAGCTCTTTCGTTCACCACAGCTGGCGTGCGCGACCTGTCACGGCGGATTCACCTTCTCGGGGGCAACGTCTCAGCCACCGCCGGGGGCACCGCCGACCGAGTTCTTCAACAACGGGCTCTACAATCTGGGCGGGACCGGTGCCTATCCCGCCGACAACACCGGCCTTGTTGCCGTGACCGGCGTTGTGCAGGATATGGGTCGATTCAAGGCGCCGACGCTTCGTAACATCGCACTTACCGCGCCCTATATGCACGACGGGAGCGTGGCGACCCTCGATGAAGTGCTCGATATCTACGCCCGGGGTGGCCGCCTGATTGCCACCGGCCCGAATGCCGGCGACGGTCGCAACAATCCGTTCAAGAGCAACCGCGTCAACGGATTCGTTCTCGGGACGCAGCAGCGCGCCGACCTGCTGGCCTTCCTCAACGCACTCACCGACAGCGACTTCGTCGGTAACACCCTCTTCAGCAATCCGTGGCCCAAGGGGAGTGCGGCGAACCCCTAGCGCACCGCGGCTTCAAGCAGGGCGAGCTCGCCACGCGTGGCATCGAGTTCGGCTGTCACGCCGATGGGGAGTGTCCATTGATCGTCGATGTGGCCGATCGGGAAACCGGCGGCCACGGGCACCTTGAGCGGGGCGAAGTACGTGTGCAGCACCTCGTCGAGCCCGAGTGCACCACCATCGGTGCCGTTCTTCATCTCGGTGAATCGCCCCACCGCCACACCGGCCACTTTCTGCAAGGCACCAACGCCGCGCAAGTGCGCCAGCATCCGGTCGATGCGATAGACATCCTCGCTCACATCCTCGATGAAGAGAATCGCGCCATCGAGGTCAGGAAAGTGCGGCGTGCCGATGAGCGCCTGAAGCAACGTCAGGTTGCCGCCAATGAGAGGGCCGCGTGCTGCGCCAGGGGAAATGGAGATGATCCGCCCTTCCTTCGGCACCAGCACATCCGGCTTGGGAGCCGGACTGCCGAGGGTGCCGGGCGCGCTGACGGTTGTCAGGACGCGGTCGAAATGCCACCGTTGGAAATTCGGCATCGGCGTGCGCGCAATTGGTCCGTGAAATGTCACGACGCTGGTTTTCTTCCAGAGTGCCAGCAGCAGGACGGTGATGTCCGAGAAGCCGATCACCGGCTTCGGGTGACGCGCAAACCCGGCGAAGTCGACCCGGTCGATAATCCGGTTCATCCCGTTGCCACCACGCAGGCACCAGACGGCATCCACGCTGCTCGAGGCGAGCGCGGCGTTGAGATCGGCAAGTCGCTCGTCGTCGGTCCCGGCGAGGTAACCGTAGGCCTTGCCTGCGTTTGGCCCCACGGTCGGTTCGAAGCCGAGGGCGCGACAGAGCTCGGCACCGCGGTCGCGGTCGTCGCGCTCCAGCAATGGCCCGGAAGGTGCGATCAAGGCAACGCGTGCACCGGGCGCGAGGCGAGGTGGCAGAATCGGCTTGGGAAGCATCAGAACTCCGGTTACGATTGAACGACTTTTTCAGGAGACGGCGCCTGCGCTCGTCCCATCCGACTCAACTGGCGGCCGCCAAGGCCGTTCTCGATGCCCGCGAGGCGATGGTCGCCGAATGGGCTGACTGGCTCGACGATCGCGCCGGTTCCAGCGCCATTCCGCGCCCGAGCATCGAGCGGCAATATCGCCTGATCATCGACACCCTGGTCGAAATGCTGGGGCCGCTTCGTCGCGAAGCCAACCCGGTCTGGCAGCAAGCCATGGAACACTACGGCCGGACGGCCGCAGCGCGAGGGCTCGCCGCCGGCGAGGTGGTCGAGGAGCTGCAGCAGCTCCGCGTGATGCTGATCAAGTATATCGGTCCGTTCGTGGCGGCGATGCGGCCGCGTCGGGCCGTGGCCGTCTTCCTCCGCCTCAACGCGATCATCGACCGCGGTATCGCCTTCGCCGTGGTGGGTTACACCGATGCGCTGGTGGCCTCGCTGATGATGACCGACGAGCAAACCGAACACCCGCTCACCGAAGCCACCGCCGATTCGGTCGGCCGGCAGCTGAATGTCTTCGAATCGGAGCTCGGTGCCATTACGGCGCGACACTGATCTCACCCCCCAGCAGTTCCTGCATCGCCTTCCCCATCAGCTGTTGCATCAGCGGATTCTTCGGCGCCGCTCGCCACGTTGCAAGGATCCCGGCGCCTGCCGCGATCGCACGAGTGGCCGCCGCACGGTAGGCCGCGACATCGTTGGCGCGGACGGCGCGGTCCAGCACCGCGACCTCGGCCGCGATGGTACCACGGTGCACCTCGAGGGCGCGATGGACTGAATCGCCCGCAAGCTGCTCGAGTCGCATCCGCGGCCCCGCGGGCGCCTCCGCCAATCCGAGCGATCGCGCGAGTGACGTGAACGCCTGGGGATCGAGCCAGCCAGTCGGCGGCAACGGCAATCCGCGCGAGAGAAATGGCAATGTCGGATTGTCATGCGCGAAGACGCCGTTGGGTGAATCGACAAACCAGACGTGGGTCATCGTGAGGCGTCTGCCTGGCAACGAGAGCAGGGGATGCTCGTGCCATTCGTCGGCGTCGCCATCGAATCCCTCGGGCGTCGGCGCAGCCTGCGTCACCTGATAGGCGTAGGCCACGCCCACAAGTTTCGCCATGCCGTTCATGCGCGAGAACATCAGGACCGGCGGGTGCGCCAGATCGAACGTCGCGTTCAGCACCAGGTCGCGCTTGATCCAGTGCTCACCCTGGAGCGGCACATCGCCGAAGCGCGCGACGTACCCTGCCGCCGCCGCTTTTGCGGGAGTGTCGAACGCGCTGGCAACCTGCCGGGCTTCTGCGACCTGGGCGGCGGCCTTGGGCGACAGCGGCCCCGACATCGCTTGATGATCGTGCGCCTGGGCCATCAGACCCGGGACGAAAGCCACCTGAACCAACACGACCGGCCACTGAAGCTTCATCGGGCCACTCCTCACTGGATGTCACGAAATCAGTCGGTGGAAGATACGACGGAGATCCTGACGGCGGGTTAGCTTTCCTGCCGCTCGCCATCCCTTCCCTTCTCCGCTGAGGCCCTCGTGTTGCTCCCCTCGCTGCTGGCGCTTTCGCTCCTTGCTGGAGTTGGCCCGGGCGGCCCGCCGATCAAGTACAAGTTCACGTCGAAGAACGTGACCTCAGCCGATCTCTCCGCGATGGGTCAGGGCAAGCAGGATATCGCGATGAGCGTCACCGCATTCTTCGCCGTCACGATGACCGACACCACTGGCGGCCAGATCGCGCACGTGCTGATCGATTCGCTCCAGCTCGACGCTGGCCAGATGGGAGCGATGCTGCCGGACTCGATGCTGCAGACCAAGGCCGGGACGTTTTTCCATCTCTACATCGTGGACGGTCGCATCAAGGGCGGGATGACTCCATCGCAGATGAGCATGGGCGCGGCGCAGGCCATCCCTGGAGTGCAGATGCTCTTCTCCGGCATCAAGGCGGACCGGGCCGTTGGTTCGTCGTGGGTGGATACGCTTGTCGTCGACAGCACGGCGTCGGTGGCCGGAACCGACATGCACATCGCCAACAAGACCCTGACCACATGGACGGTGACCGCGCGCGACGGTGACAACGTCGTCCTCGACGCCACCACCACGGGCACCACGACGATGAACCTGATGGGCAATGACGTGCAGGCCACCACCAGCGGCAAGCAGCATCTGGTCGCTACCAGGCAGGGACCGCCGCGGGAAGGCACCAGTGAGACCAAGGCCGAGATGGCGATGGCGATGGGCGGCACCAGCATTCCGATGACCACCACGGTCTCGGCGACCTTGACCAGGCTGCCGTAGCGCCGCGCGTCACGCAGTACCTGGGCGCGCGCAATTGCGCCGTGTCAGACGCCGGCATCCCGCGAGGATGCCGGCGTGTTCACTTCCACCTCGCTATCGACAGCGCAACTGCACGCGGCCCTGATCCACCAGCTCGGTGGTGCGGCGTGCCTTGTACCGGTGCCGGCATCACAGCGCGGCGCGCACCTCGAAGTCGGAGAGCTCGCTCAGCTCCCGGTGTGGAGCACTGCCGCCACCGCCGCCACCGCGCGCGCACTCGGCCGGCTGCTTACCCGGGGTGGGCATCTGGGCCTCCTGCTCGCGCGCGATCCCGCGAGCGGCGATCACAGCATCGGCGTCACCATCGCGCCCTTCCGCCTGGTGGCGCTGGGGCCGGAGCCACTGACGGCGCTTCCCCTCCGTCGAGTTGCGCTCGGGATGCACCACGCGCGCGCCACCTCACTCGAGCAGGCGATCGCCTTTGCCGAGGCCCTCGACGTCGACGCAGCCGGTCGGCGTACCTTTTCATTGCTGCGCGGATTGCTCGATCGGGCCACGGCGCTTCTCCCCGGCCGAGTGCCTCGCGAAGAGCGCCACGCCTGGACCCTGGTGCAACTCACGCGGCTCCTCTTCCTCCGTTTCGTGGAATCGGAAGGGTGGCTCGACGGCAATCCCCGTTTCCTCGCCGACGCCATTGATCAGTGCCTCGGCACGCGTCGTGACCCGACTCGTCACCTGCTGCATCCGCTCTTCTTCGGGACGCTGAATCGGCCCCACGCACTTCGCTCACGCTTTGCACAGCGATTCGGCGCAGTCCCCTTTCTCAACGGTGGCCTCTTCGAACCGCATCCCATCGAGCGGGCGCGCCCGATGCGCCTCCCCACAGAATTCTGGCGCGACACGTTCGCTGCGCTGGTGGATCGGGTTGAGGTCTCGCTCGATGCCGAAGCGAGCGATGGCCGAGTGACGCCAGAACTTCTCGGGCGAGTCTTCGAAGGGGTCATGGATGTCGACGAGCGAAAACAGGAAGGGGCATTCTTCACTCCGCCCCGCCTCGTCGATGGCATCGTTCGCGAGGCCCTGGGCTGTCACCTCGCATACCGCCTGCATCGCTCGGAAGCCGCGGTGCTGCGATCGCTTCACGACCCCGACACCGAACTCTCCCGCGCGCTGCTCGACGTCACGATTCTCGATCCTGCCGTCGGCTCTGGCGCCTTCCTGGTGGGCGCGCTCGGCCTGCTTCACGGGCCGGGACCACGACATCCAGCACGGGTGCGACATCTCGTCACGCGGCGACTCTTTGGCGTCGATCGTCACCCCGACGCGGTGCGGCTCACGGAACTCCGGCTCTGGCTCGAAGTGCTCCGCGCGATGCGTGGTCGCCCGGCCCATCGCGTGCCACCGCTCCCCAATCTTGATGCGGCCGTGCGAGCGGGTGACGCGCTGCTCGATCCGCTCGCAGGGCATCCGCTGGCGCCGGGGAGTATCGCAGCGCTCGCCCGGCGACAGCGCGCCCTCGCCGCTGCGAGTGGCTCGACCAAGCGCAGCGTCCTCGCCGACCTCCGGCGCCTGGAATCCCGCGGCATCGTGGACGCCCTGATGCATCGTGAAGCGGCACTCGAGCGACGAATCACCGACCTCCTCTCTTCCGGCCGGCGCACCGATCTCTTTGGCGAGCGCGCCCGGCTGCCGCAGAGTGACGGTCGCGCCATCGCTGTGCTGCGGCAGGAGCGTGCCGAAGTGCGTCGCGAACGGCGCCGGACGGGCCGGGCACAGAGCGCCGCGCCGTTCGCAATCGCTGCGGCATTCGGCCCCGTGCTGGCACGTCGCGGCGGCTTCGATCTGGTCGTGGGCAATCCACCCTGGGTGCGAGCCGAGCGGCTCCCCGAGCCGATGCGCCGCGCGCTCGCCGTTCGATACCGCTGGTGGCGATCCACCGGCAGCGGGTGGCGCCACCTTCCCGACCTTTCCGTTGCGTTCCTCGAGCGGAGCTACCAGTTGCTGGCGCAACATGGCACAGTGGCCCTCCTGGTCCCCGCCAAACTCGCCACCGCCAGCTACGCGCGGGTCTGCCGCGATGCGCTTGGGACGGTGGCCACCCTGCATCGCGTCGCCGACCTCGCCAATGATGCCCGCGCCGGCTTCGACGCTACCACCTACCCACTCGCCATTGTCGCCTCTCGGCGCGGTCCACACGCGAGGCATCAGGTGCATCTCGGCCTCACCCTCGACGCACCAGCCACACCGCAAGCGGAGTGGTCCCGGGCCGATGCCTGGCTCCTGGCATCGCCAGCCGTCCAGAGCCTCGCCCATCGCATGCTCGACGAGCACCCGGCGCTAAGTGATGTCGTCGCGCTGCAACTCGGGGTGAAGACTGGGGCGAACGATGCCTTTCTTGACCCGCCTGATGCGCTTGCGGCGTGGTCACTGCTGGCGCTTCGCGGGCGTGATGTGCGCGCTTTCCGCTGTCACCCGAGTGCCCGGATGCTCTGGCCGGCGGACTCGCACGGAGCACCGTGGCCGACGCTGCCACCGGAACTGCAGGAACACCTCGCTCCTCACCAGGCGATGCTGCGTCGACGGACTGATCTGCACGATGACACCTGGTGGCGGCTCTTCCGTACCGGGGCCGCGACTGCCGCGCATCGGGTGGCGTGGGGCGATCTCGCCCGGCGACTCGAGGCCACCGTCGTCACCGACCCGCGCGTCATTCCGATCAACAGCTGCTATGTGGCGGCACTCCCCACGGCGAGCGCCGCCGAATCCCTCACTGCCTGGCTCAATTGCAGCTGGATCCGCGCCCTCGCGCGATTGCGCGCCGAGCCTGCAGCCGGAGGTGCCGCGCGATTTGGTGCGCGCGCGGTTGGCCGGGTACCACTGCCTCGCGCCGTTCTCGGACATCCGGTGCTCGCCGCACTGACCCACTCGGCGGCGACTCACGATGTGGCCGAGGCACTCGATGACTGCACTGCTGACCTCCTCGGACTCGACCGGAATGACCGCGCCCTCCTCGCGCCGCTGGCCGCGCATCGTCGCTGAGTCGCTGGCCGGTGTGAGCGACCCCCTCCGCACCGTGGGTCGCCGGCCAGAGAGCGCAACGCTCGCGGCGGTGCAGGCCGCAGCAGTCGCGGCGTTTGCAGTGGGGCGCGCTATCGAGCGACCGCCAGCGTTTCTTCAGCTGCATCAGGTCGACGCCTGGCGCCGGGCACACTTTGCCATGGCCCGGTTTGGTGGCGCCCTGCTCGCAGAGCCGGTCGGCAGCGGCAAGAGCTGGATTGCACTTGGTCTTGCGCACTCCGAGCACCGACCAGCACTCGTGATCGCACCTGCCGTGTTGCTCGAACAATGGCACCAGACGTCAGCGGCAGCCGGAGTGCCCATCCAGACCTGGTCGCACGAACGGCTCAGTCGTGGTTCCCTGCCACCGGGGCAGCATTCACTTGTCGTCGTCGATGAGGCACATCGTTTCCGCGATCCGGCGATTCGCCGCGTTGCGACGCTCGCGCCGTGGCTCCTCGGCAGGCGGACGCTGCTGCTCACCGCAACACCAATCGTCAACCAGCTGCGGGATCTCGTCACGCTGCTTCGTCTCATCGTACCCGAGGATGCCCTCCTGCTCGATGGCATTCCGAGTCTCCCTGCCATCGCACAGCTCGAGATACCACCGGTCGCGTTGCGCCGACTGGTCATCCGCAGCGCGGCCACACCACGCTACGCCGATCGCCAGCTCCACCGGATCGGCACCAGTCCACAGGAAGCGGCACGGATCGAGCGAGCGATTGCCGGGATAGACTCGCTGGTGTTGAGCCGCACCCCGGCTTTTCGTCGCCTGCTTCGGAGCGTGCTCCTCGATGCCGCCGCATCGAGCGATGCCGCACTGCACCGCGCTTGCGCGCGCTATCGCGCACTCCTGCTGCACGGCCGCGATGCCGGTGGAGTCTCGCGGGCGAGCATTCGTCAATTCGCTGGCGAGGCCCTCGAGCAGCTGGTGTTCTGGGATCTGCTCGGCACCGACCACGATGGCGAACTCGCCCTCGAGGATATCGACCGAGTCGACACCATTCGCGCAGCTCCCCCCGACGACTCCGCCTGGATTGAAGAACTCGTGTCTGCGATACCGCCACTTCATTCTGGGGACGGGGTCCGAGGCCAAGCCGACGCCGGTGTGACCGTCTGCTTCACCCGTCATCGAGCCACGGCCCAGGCGCTACGCGAATCCCTTGGGGATGCGGTCGGCTGGGTCACGGGAAGTGACGCGGGCATCGGTCCGCATCGCCTCACGCGCGCGGTCTTGCTGGAAGCGTTTGGAACGCGCCGGCACCTTTGGCGGGCCCGGCGGGAGCCACCCCGGCTGCTCATCGCGACCGATGTCGCCGCGGAGGGGCTCGACCTGCAATCCGCCGGATGCCTCGTTCACGTGGACCTGCCGTGGACGGCGATGCGCGTGGAGCAGCGTGAGGGGCGTCTGCTCCGGATCGGGCAGCAGCACCAGCAGGTACGAGTGGTCGTCAGGGTTCCGCCTCCTGCCATGGAAGCGGCACTTGCGAGCCGCGCACGCATTCGACGCAAGCGCTCGCTCAGCGAGCGCTGGTTGGCAGCCCTCGGTCGCTCCGCGGCAACAGTGACAGCGCTTCCCGCCGTGCCCCTCGTGGCAACAGTTGCAGACGGCTCCCCCGATGCCGCGCTACTTGTCGTGGCCACAAGTCGCGGGACACACACCGGCGCGCGAATACTGGTTCGCATTGGCGATGAATCGTGGTGCGCTGACCCCGCTGCTGCCGCCGCCCTGTGGCAACGTGCACACGCGGGCATAGGTGGGACCCTCGCAGCCATTCCTGATGATCTCGCGTTCGACTTCGCCACAGCCCTGCGCGAAGTCGTGGGTGCGCTCGCGCCCGCCCCGGGAAGCACTCCCTCCCTCACCGGCAGGATCCAGCGACTCGCGCGCACCGCGGCCGCGCGTCGCGACGCCGCGGCGCTGGCGGCGCTCGATCGGTTGCTCCGCTTCGCGATCGCTCCGCCAACGCTCGGCGGTCGAATCCTGATCGACACGCTTGCGGCGGCCCCTGATCGCGACTTGCTCCGGACCCCGGTTCCCGACCTGCCGCGGCAATCGGCCGTCGCGGCTCGCGTCGTCGCGGCGCTCCTCTTCCGTTCTTCGGCTGCGCCGCTACGTTGCCCGGATGCCTGACATCCAGACCGTACTCTTCGACCTCGACGGAACCCTCCTCGATTCGGTCGACCTGATCGTCGACAGCTATCACCATACGCTGGCGGCCCACTCGCTGACACCGATGACGCGAGACGAAATTCTCGCCGGCCTGGGCACCACGCTCTACGCCGTCTTCGGGCGAATGACCGATGATCCGGCGACCATCGCAGCGTGGGTCGCGACCTATCGCGAATACAATCTCGCCCACCACGACGCGCGCGCCCGGGCCTATCCCGGGGCGGTCGAGATGGTCCGTCGCATTGCGGCCGCGGGACACCGGCTCGGCCTGGTCACCAGCAAGAACCGCGGTGGCGCCGAACGCGGGCTCCGGCTGATGGGACTCGAGGGCGTGATGGAAGTCATCGTGGGCGCCGACGATGTCGTGAAGCCGAAGCCCGACCCCGAGCCGGTGCTGCTGGCGCTCGAGCGACTCGGCGAGTCGGCAGAGACCACGATCTTCGTGGGCGACTCGCATCACGACATCTACTCTGGTCGCGCGGCCGGTGTACTGACGGCCGGAGTCACCTGGGGGCCGTTCGACCGCGCCCACCTCGAGTTCGCTGCACCCGACTATTACTGCGACACCCCCGACGAACTACTGAGGTTGATTCGCGCCTAGCAGGGGGAGCCGATCCCCGCTATCGTCCGGATTCCACTCGCTCTCCCCGAGGAGAAATCCGTGAGTCGCCGCTACCTGATCCTGCCCGCCCTCGCGTTCATTGCCGCCTGCGCCAAACCCGCGCCACCCGACCGCAACGCCGACTGGGATGCCTTTCGCGACAAGTTCATCGAGGGCCACCTCGCCGCGAATCCGACCTTCGCAGTGTATCAGGGCCGCCACGAATTCGACGGCAAGTTCCCCGACTGGAGCGAGGCCGGCATCACGGCAGAAATCGCCCGGCTCAGGACAGCGCGTGACACCGCACAAGCCTTCCCGACCGAGGCACTCGACTCGGTGCGTCGCTTCGAGCGCGACTACCTCGTCGCCGTTGTCGATCAGTCGCTTTTCTGGACCGAGGCTGCCGACGCGCCGCACAAGAATCCCGACTTCTACATCGGCTTCTTCATGCTCGGACCCGGCGTATCCCCCGACGTCTACCTGACTCGCCCATACGCACCGCTTCCCGACCGGATGCGGGCCTACATTGCCTGGGCCAAGGGCCTTCCGGCCGCGCTGGCGCAGGTCAAGAGCAACCTCCGCCCGCCCCTCGCACGACCGCTGATCGACATCGGCCGCACGCGCTACGGCGGACTCGCGGCCTACCTCAAGAACGACGTGCCGGGCGTGTTCACCTCCGTGACCGATACAGCGCTCCAGGGCGAGTTCCGCACAGCCAACGCCGCCGCTGCGGCGGCGTTCACTGACCTCGACAGCTGGCTTGAAGCGCAGCGGGCGACCCAGACCGAGACCTTTGCGCTCGGGCCGAAGCTCTTCGCCGAGTTGTTGCACGCCACCGAGCGCGTCGATGTGCCGCTCGACCGACTGGTGCAGGTCGGCCGAGAGGATATGGCGCGCAATGTTGCCGCACTCAAGGAAGCATGTGCTGCATTCGCCCCCGGGAAGAGCGTCCCCGAGTGTATGGCGAAGATGAATGCCCACAAACCCAAGCTCGGCGCTGTGGCAGAGGCCACCTCCCAGCTCGACACCTTGCAGGCGTTTCTTCGGGCCAAGGACCTCGTCACGATTCCCGGTAGCGAGATCGCGCAGGTGCACGAGTCACCCCCATACCAGCGCGCGAACTCCGCCTACATCGACATTCCCGGGCCGTTCGAGAAGGGACTGCCGTCGATCTACTACATCGCGCCGGCCGACCCGAAATGGAGCAAGGCCGAGCAGGATTCCTACATCCCCGGCGTGAAGGACCTGCTCTTCACCTCGGTTCACGAGGTGTGGCCAGGGCACTTTCTCCAGTTTCTCCACGCCAATCGGGCACCGTCTCGCATCGGACGGCTCTTCGTAGGCTATGCCTTTTCGGAAGGATGGGCGCACTACAGCGAGGAGATGATGTGGGACGCCGGGCTCGGTGCCGGCGATCCGGAAACACACATTGGCCAGCTCTCCAACGCGCTGCTGCGCAACGCTCGCTATCTCTCCGCAATCGGCCTGCATAGCGGCACGATGACCGTCGCCGAGAGCGAGAAGCTCTTCCGCGAGGAGGCCTTCCAGGATGCCGGAACCGCGCGGCAGCAGGCGGCGCGCGGCACCTACGACCCGGCCTACCTCAACTACACCCTCGGCAAGTTGATGATCCGGAAGCTGCGCGAGGACTGGACCGCCACGCACGGTGGCAAGAGTTCGTGGAAGGCCTTCCACGATGCCTTCCTCAATTTCGGCGGTCCACCGGTGCCGCTGGTGCGGGCCGCGATGCTCGGCGCGAACGCCGGCCCGGCGCTCTGAACTCGTCACGCAGCACGCCGGTAAACAAGAGGGGGTCGCCATCGGCGACCCCGTCTTGTTTCCATCTGCCGAAGGACGTGACTATTTCAGCGTGGCAGCTTTCCTCGGCCAGATAATCTCGAACACGTTTGATTCGCTTCCTCCTGCCACGCTCCCGCCACCCGCCACGAAAATCATCCCGCCGTAGCTGAGTGGGAATATTCCATGGCGAGGCGTCGGCAACCCGGCGCCCATGCGCCACTGGTTGCGCACGGGATCATAGATGTCGACCCGCGCGTAGGTGCCCTGTTTCGACGCGCCGGCACCGGTGAGTGTCTCGCCGCCGATCACCCAGAACTCCCCATCGAGCCAGACGGCCTTCCCGGCACCGCCGCGTCCTTGCGGCATCGGTTGCGGCGCCCCTGGCGAGCCATCGCTCACGCTCCATGTGCCGCTCTCCGGGTCGTAGATCTGCACGTCATTGAAGCCGTTGGCCACCGCATTGCTGTCACCGCTGCCGGGGCCGCGTCCGCCAAAGACATAGAAGCGACGGCCGTCGGTGCCGCCTGCCGCGTGGTTTCTCGGGCGAGGCATCGACTTGATGGTGGACCAGTTTCCCGATGCGATGTCGAGCACCGCCGCGTTGGCCGTGGTGGTCTTACCGACGATGCCGCCCGCGACGTAGATCCTGCCGTTGATGTACGCCGAACTGCTCGACCCGGCCGCGAAGGGTATCGATGGCCCGAGTCGCCAGCGATTGCGCACGGGGTCGTAGATCTGCACGCGCCCTTCGGCGTCGCGGCCGAGCCCACCGAGGAGATAGAGATTGCCATCGACAACCTCGGCAGCGTGATGATTGCCAGCGGCCGGCCGCTCCTGCACTGCACCGGACTGCCAGCGACCCGCCGCAATGTCGTAGACCGCCGTGGATCGATCGCCTTCGCCGACGAGATAGAGCCGGCCATCGATGATCCCGCCGGCGACTTCTCCGAGCGGGACCAGCAGCGAATCAGCACGTCGCCAGCGATTGCGCAGTGTGGTCCGCCAGACGATCGGATTGTCCGGGTCGGCACCGCGCGATGCGCCGAGTCCGGCATAGAGGGTGTCGCCGATGGTTGCGGCGATCCCGCCGAGGAATGGCTTTGGCGTTCTGCCAAGATGAAGCCAGCGACCGAGGGCTGGATCAAATGCAAGAATGTCGTCGATGTTCTCGCGGCCACTCCCACGGGAACGTCCACCGACCATGAGCAGGTGACCGTCGTAGAACGTCGTCGAGGGTTCGGTGTGCGAGACCGGGAACGGCAACGCCGGCGCACTGTCCCACTGTTGCGTCGCAGGATTGAATCGATGCACGGCATCGACGTCGATAGGCACCGGGTCGTGGCCGAGCACGCCACCAATCGCGTAAATCGCGCCCGATAGCAGTCCCCCCGAGAGGTGACCGCGCGGCAGCGGTAGCGGCGCGGCCGAGCGCCACGCTGAATCACCGATCACCAGCGTCCAGTGGTCCGGTGAATCGGTGTTCCGATCAGGGAGCCATCCCCCGAAGAAGTGCAGCGTGTCACCCACCGCCACGAGCCCACCACCGCCGCGTGCCGCGGGGAGCGGCGGGCCATTGGACCAGCTGTCATCGTTGATGGCATAGCGCCAGACCCGGGTCGTGGCCGGTCCCGGATGATTCCCCTCGAAGCCGCCGACGAACCACGCGGTATCGCGCACCACGATCGGGGCCGTGTGGGTCAGTGGTTGGGGAATGTCCCGCTTCCGCGTCCAGACGCCATTGAGCAAATCAAGCGCCTCCACGCGTGCGGTCACCTTCTGGTCGTCGGTATAGAAGCCGCTGAAAAGAAAGAGCGACGAGCCGTGCTGCAGCCGCATCACTTCGTAGCGATTGAGATCGGTCCGAGCGACGATACTCCACCCCTCGGGGGGCTTACCGAAAAACCTGGCGCGGGCTCGTTCGAGCCGGGCGAGTGGCCAGCGGCGACCGACCACGAATCCCGCGGCGGATCCCAGCAACAGCACCACGCAGACGCCAGCAAGTATCAGGAGTCCTCGACGGATTCCCCTCATCATTCCTCCTGCTACAGCGGAAGGGCGAACGCGCGCAAGCTCGCTTCGGCGCCATCGCCGGTAGCGACCACCACATACTGACGTCCGTCGCTCGCGCGATAGGACATCGGATTGCTGTAGCCGGGTACCCCGAGGTCGCTGCTCCAACGCACCGCCCCATCACGCTGATCGATGGCGTAGAGCACCGTTCCGCCGCCGGTGATGAAGATCAGTCCACCGCGCGTGGTCATCCCGCCGGGTGCGCCAGGCACACCAAGCGGCGGCAGATGCAGATCGCGCAGCCACGGGTGATTGCGGACTTCCGGCAGGTCGCCGAGGGTGATCTGCCACAACCGCTCGCCGGTCGCGATCGCGTAGGCGCTGAGTGTTCCGTAGGGGGGCTTGATGACGGGCAGCGTCGCGACGTGCGAACCCAGAATGCCGTAGTCTCGCCACGGTGGCAGCTGCAGCATGATCGGCGTCTCGATCGATCGGGGCGCGGGGTCACGCACGTAGCCACGCATCGAATCAGCAGCCACCAGAGTCAGCAACGACGGCTTGTTGGTGCCCTTGATGAAAATGATTCCGCGATCGGGGTTTGCCGTCATGCCGCCCCAGCCGGCGCCGCCGATCCAGCCAGGCACCGCGATCGTACCGGCAAGCGATGGCGGGGTGAACATTGGTCCGAGCGTGCGGCCGGCCACCAGGGTCCGCGCCATCGCATGCACCCTCGGCGTGAAGTCGACCAGATCACTGTCGGCGATCCCCTGCCGCGCGAACGGAATCGGGCGTGTCGGAAATGGCTGGGTCGCCGCGGTGACCTCGCCTGGGATCGAACTCGATGGTACGGCGCGCTCTTCAATCGGCCAGAGTGGCGCCCCGGTCAGTCGATTGAAGAGGTAGAGGAATCCGGTCTTCCCCGCGATCGCGACCACCGGCACCGACACTCCCTCGTGCACCAGATCGAGCAGCACCGGGGCCGCAGGCGGATCGTAGTCCCAGAGGCCGTGATGCACGAGTTGCTGACCCCACACCATCCTGCCCGTCCGCGCATCGAGGCAGACCACGGACTGCGACCAGCGGTTGTCTCCCGGGCGATGGCCACCATAGAAGTCGTTGCTCGCAGCGCTGACCGGGAGATAGACCAGACCACGTGCGCTGTCGAGCGACATCGGCGCCCAGACGTTGGAATGCCCGACTACCGCAGCGGCGCCAGCACCCCAGGCAGAATCCGCCGGCGCTCCGAGCGGTGGCAACGGATCCCAACGCCAGAGCCGCTTGCCACTGCGCGCGTCGAAGGCCTGCACGTCGCCCGGCGGATCCCGCGGATAGAGCAGGCCATCGCCGATCGCGCTCCCGACGATGACGATGTCGCCCCATACCAGTGGGGGCGAGGTCTGGCCGAAATGCAGCCGGTTGACGGGCCAGCGAAGATCCTTCGAGAGATCGACCGCGCCGCCATCGCCGAACTCCGGAATCGGCTTGCCAGTGTGCGCATCAAGTGCGAAGAGCCGCCAGCGCGCGTTGAGAAACACCCGTCGGGCGCCACCGCCGCGCCACAGGGCAACACCGCGATGCACGAAGCCGGAGTGCTCGTTGGCGATGAGTCCGTAACGGGTCACATCGGGGTCGAACGCCCAGAACTGCTTCCCCGTGATGGCATCGAGTGCCACGGCTCGCGAGAACGGCGTGCTCAGAAACAGCGTGTCTCCCACCATCACCGGGGTGGCCTCGAACAGTCCGGGCAGCATGTGATCGCCGGTATGACGATCGACGTGCGCATACTCGCCCGTGCGCCACTGCCAGACCGGCTGGAGCCGATGCACGTTGTCGGGAGTTATGTCGGCAGCGGGAGACCAGCGCGTCGCGGCCAGGTCGCCGCCGTAGTTCGGCCATTCAATCGAGGGGCGTCCGGCGGGACGCACGGGTGCATCGGTGGTGCAGCCCGCCACGAGGGCGAGCAGGAGCGTGCCACGCACGCGCGGGATCACTCAGCGCGCTCCTTCCCCATGATCGTGCGGAGCCGTCGCAGAATCTTGGCCTGCGCGCTGGCGTGATGCACCGCAATGAAGATCGTGTCGTCACCCGCAATAGTGCCGACGATCTCCGGCCACGCCAGCAGGTCGAGGGCACTACCAACTCGCTGCGCCTCGCCCGGGGGCGTGTGCAGCACCAGCAATGCCTCGCCGGCCGCCTCCACCGCGAGCAACGACTCCGCGAGGCGTCGCTCGTTGGGATCGGCGATCTCCTTCAGTCGGGCCGAGGCGGGACGCTGGTAGATGCCGTCGGACTTCACCAGCCCGAGAGCGGAAATGTCGCGCGATACCGAACTCTGGGTGACGTCCCACCCTTCCTGGGCAAGCGCATCGGCCACCTCGTCCTGGGTGCGCATCGGTCGCGTCGCCACGAGTTCGAGAATCTTGAGGTGACGCTTGCGGCGCTCGAGGCTCATCGCGGCCTCGCCACGGTGAGGCGAGTGAGCGCGCGCGCAAAGCTCGCACGTCGCATCGCATTCCACCGAGCGGCGGCGCGAATCCGCTGCCGCAATCCGGCGAGCGGGAGGTTGCCTATTCCGCCGGTACTCCGGCTTCGCGCGGCAATCAGGTCGGCCGTACTCAGTGCCGGCATCGGCACCCCACTCTTCACCTGCGCGGCCACCTCGCGATAGGCCCGCCGGAACGGCATTCCGGCGCGAACCCGTCGCATCACCTCATCGGTGGCGAGGACGTCCCCCGCCAGCGCGGCGCGCCCGGCGGCCGCATCGACGCCAAGGCGCGGCATTGCCGTCGTCAGCATCGCCAGCATCTCACGCATTCGGTCGATGCCGCGAAAGAGCGGCGCCTTGAGAAACTGGAAATCCCGGTGATATCCACCAGCGAGTCGCCCCTTGAGCGCGAGGACGGTCGCCAGGTCACCCTCGATGGCGGCGCCCCGCGCGCGGCTGAGCTCGAAGAGGTCCGGGTTCCGCTTCTGCGGCATGATGCTCGACCCCGTGGAGAGTTCGTGTGGCAGCGTGATCCAGCCGAATTCATCGGCCGAGAAGAGAATCACGTCCGCCGACAGCTTGGCGCAGTGGTGGGCCGCCTCGGTGCACCAGAAGAGCACCGCCGCTTCGAGCGTGCCGCGTCCGCCCTGCACCGAGGTCACCACCTGATCCAGTCCGGCGAAGCCGAGTGCCTTCGCCGCCGCCTCACGCGCGAGCGGAAGCGGCACGCCATACCCCGCCGCGCTCCCCAGCGGCGACCGATCGAGCCGATTCCAGAATCCGTGCACTCCTTCCGCCGCGTCAAGCAGACCCTCGGCGTAGCCAGCAGCCCAGATGCCGGCCGACGAGGGCATCGCGATGCGCTGGTGCGTGTACCCGGGCCAGAGTACGCGCTTGTGGAGTGCGGCGAAGGCGAGGAGCGCATCGGCGAGCTCGAGCATCCGCGCGTGCAGTGTGAGCACTTCGTCCTTGAGACAGAGCCGCAGATCGGTGACGACCTGGTCGTTGCGGGAACGCCCGGCGTGCAGTCGCTCGCCGACATCGCCGAAGCGCTTGGTCAGCCAGAACTCCACCGCCGAATGTCCGTCCTCGTGCGCGGGAGTGATCCGCAACTCACCAGCGTCCACTGCCTTGAGGGCGGCGAGCAGTGACCGCCGCATGCCGGCGCGTTCTTTCGCCGAAATGATCTTCCCCTTGGCGAGTGCCTCGAGGTGCCCGAGCGAGCCGAGCACGTCCCAGCGCAGGAGTCGGCTGTCGACTTCCCGGTCGTCCGCCACCGTGTAGGCGAGCATCTGGGCATCGGGAGCGGCGCCGGGTGACCAGAGTGTCTCGGAGCGCTTCACGCCAGGTAGGCCTCCGCCACCCGCGCGTAGAACGCGCGGGCCGCTGTGACTTCGGAAATGTTCACCGACTCATCGGGTGTGTGCGATCGTTGCGAGGTGCCTGGTCCGACCTTGATCGCATCGAGGTGGCGCAGGAAGCACCAGTCGGAGCAAGTGGGCGAACCGTAAGTGCCCGCTGCGGGCGCCGCCTGGCGTGCGGCCGTGAGCAGGCGGGAATCCGCCGGCGTCTCGCACGGCACCAGTCGCTTCGACGTAACGATCACTTCGCACGCGAGCCGCTCGGTGAGGGCCTGCTCGAGTTCGTCGTGCGTCCACGCCGGGGTCGAGCGCACATCCAGGATCGCCCGTGCCACGGGCGGCGTGACATTCCGGGAGACACCGGCTTCCAGCATCGTCGGAGTCACGGTCGTGACCCCGAGCAGCGGATGGACCCGCTCCGCGACGATGTCATCGAGTTTTACGAGTTCGCGCGCCAGTACCGTGATGGCATTGGTGAAGCCGGAACTCGCCGCATACCCCGCGTGCCGCTGATCGCCCTTGGTGACCAGATCGACCATCATCAGGCCGCGCTGGGCGATCGCGAGGTTCAGGTTGGTCGGCTCGCCAACCAGCGCCGCGTCGAGCCGGCCCGCGCGTTGCACGGCCTGCGGCATCGTGGCGTTCCTGGTCTCCTCACCGTAGGCGAAGATGGCCAGGGCACGTCCCTTGAGCGTGCTGCCGCTCGCGGCAAGGTCGGCGAGCGCAAATAGCATCGCGCTGACCGATGCTTTCGCATCACCCGAGCCGCGACCATAGAGGAGATCGCCCTCGATGACGGGCGTGAATGGATCGCGCGTCCACCCTTCGCCGGGCGGCACGACATCGAGGTGCGAGGCCAGTGCGAGCGTCGGACCGGCGTGCTCGTCGCCGACCGAGACTCGCACCGACGTTTCGTCGCGCACGACGTCGAGGCCGAGCCGGCGCGCGGCCAGCTCGACCAGCTCCGCTGCCGGCGCCTCGTTCCCGCTGATGGACGGGACGGCGACCAGCTCGCGGAGGAAGTCGATTTCAGTCGGCGAGGTCAACGCCAAGGTAGGTCGCCTTCTCCTTCCGGCCCACGATCATGGTCCCGAAGCCGGCACCGGTGAACACTTCGTACAACAGCGAGTCGGGGACGCGGCCGTCGATGATATGGGTGCGCTCCACGCCACCAGTCGCCGCCCGGATACAGGCCTCAACCTTCGGCTTCATCCCGCCCACCAGCGCACCGCTGGCCATCAGCTCCGCGAGATCGTCCGGATCGGCGAACGTCACCAGCGTGCTGGGGTCATTCCGATTCCGCAGGACGCCCGGGGCGCCCGTGAGGAAGATCAGCTTCTGCGCCTTGAGTGCGATCGCGAGTGACTCCGCAACGGTGTCGGCATTGACGTTGTAGACGTTGCCCTCGTTGTCGCCCGCGAGCGAAGAGACCACCGGCACGAAGCGGGCATCCATCAGCGTGGTGAGCACCCGTGGGTCAACCTTGTCGATATCGCCGACGTGGCCATAGTCCACCACGCGCGACTCGCCGGCATCATCCACGACGCGGATCGGCAACCGACGGTGTGCCGTGAGCAGGTCGCCATCGACACCGGAGACACCGGTCGCCTGCACGCCATGCCGGCGCAGCGCCGAGACCAGGTCGGTGTTGAGCAAGCCGCGGTACACCATCTTGGCGACTTCGAGCGCCCCATCATCGGTGACCCGCCGCCCCGCCACCATCTGCGGCTCCTGCCCGAGCCGCCGCGCGACCGCACTCGCCTGCGGCCCCCCGCCATGCACGACCACGATCCGGATCGAGAGCGACGACAGGAGCGCCAGCTGCCCGGCCACCATGTCGAGATTGTGCGCGTCCGACAGGACGTCGCCACCGAGCTTCACAACAAAGACGTGATCACGGTACGCTCGCACATAGCGGAGCGCTCCCTTGAGTCCGGCGATGCCCTTTGTGGTATCGATTGCCATCTATCTCCCCGCCTCAGTCAAAATTGCTGTCAAAAGGATCATGGATGATGGATGACAGATAGTGCACCGCGTGCGCGGTTGTCATCTGTCATCTGTCATCTGTCATCTGTCATCTGTCATCTGTCATCTGTCATCCATCATCTCGTATCGCCGATCAACTCCAGAAGCAACGCCCTCTGCGCATGCAGCCGGTTCTCCGCCTGATCGATCACCACGCTGTTCGGGCCGTCGAGCACCTCGCCATCGATCTCGACGTTGCGGCGGACCGGCAGGCAGTGCAGCGCGATGCCACGCTCGTGTGCCGTGGTACGTATCCGTGCCTGCGTGAGCCGCCAGTCGCGCTTGCCGTCGCGGAGGGCGCGCTCTTCCTCGGGCTTGCCGAAGTGCAGCAGTGATCCCCAGGCCTTGGTATAGACCGCGTGCGCCCCATCGATGGCCCCGTCCACGTCGTCCGTCACCCGCAGTGTGCCACCGCGCGCCGACGCGAGCATGTCGATCGCGAGGTAATCCTCGGGATCCAGATCGAACCCCGCCGGACGTGCGACCGTGATTTCCATGCCGAGATGTGCCGCGGCGAGCGCCGCACTGGCAGGCACTGCCGTCGGCAACGCCTTCGGATGCCAGGCCCACATCAGCACGAACCGCTTGCCCTGGGTTTCACCAAGATGCTCGCGCATCGTGAGCGCATCGGCGAGTCCCTGGCAGGGATGCCGTCGCGCCGACTCGAGATTGATCACCGGCTTCTCGCAGTATTTCGCGAAGGTCCGGAGCGTGTGATCCTGTCGTTCGACCTGCCAGTCCGTCCCCTTGGGGAAGGAGCGCACAGCGAGCGCATCAGCGTAGCGGCCGAGCACCCGCGCTGCCTCGATGATGTGCTCGACCGACGTCCCGTCCATCACCGTGTCCAGCTCGGTCTCCAGCGCCCAGCTCCCCTTCCCCGGCTCGAGCGCGAGGGCGTGGCCGCCGTGCAGAAACATCGCCGTCTCCATCGACGAGCGTGTACGCAGCGATGGATCGAGGAATACCATCGCCAGCACCTTCTTCGCGAGCCCACCATCGATCTCGCCCCGCTTGCAGCGCACCGCCAGTGCGAGCAGCTGGTCGATCAGCTCCGGCGACCACTCCTCCATGGCGAGGAAGTCCCGCTTCATCCGGCGAGCACCTCGCGCAGTCCGTTGAGCAGCAGTTCCGCCTCGTCCCGCGAAAAGACCAGCGGCGGCAGGAGCCGCAGCGTCATCGGGTCGGTGGAAGTCCCGGTGAGGATGCGTTTCGGCCACAACGCCTGCTGGACCTGCGCGGCCGGAATATCCAGTTCGAGGCCAAGCAGGAAACCATGTCCGTGCACCCTCAGCACATGGGGCATCGTGGCCGCCGCGGCCTGGATCTGTTCGCTCACCTGGCGGACGTTCTCGAGCAGCCCCTCGCGCTCCAGCACGCCGATATTCGCGAGCGCTGCAGCACACACGACCGGACCACCACCGAAGGTCGAGCCGAGATCGCCAACCTTGATGTCATCAACCAGGGAAGGAACTGCGAGCACCGCACCGATCGGCAGTCCACCCGCAAGTCCCTTCGCCATCGAAAGCGCATCCGGCACCACGCCGAAGAATTCGGCCGCCGTGAAGGTCCCGAGGCGCCCGACGCCGCACTGCACTTCATCGAAGAGGAGCTTCGCGCCGAACTTGTCGCAGAGCGCCCGCACTGCCTGGAGGTATTCCGCGGTGGCCGAACGCGCACCCTGGAAGCCCTGCACCGGCTCGAGCAGCACTGCCGCAATGCTGTCATCCATCACCGCTTCGAGCGCGGCAATGTCGTTGAACGGCACCCGGATCGAGAGCGGCACGCCGGCGCGCTTCGCGCCAGCTTCGTACTTGGCGCCGTCGGTGCACGCGAGCGTGGCGGCCGTCCGGCCGTGCCAGCCGCCGAGCATCGAGATCACCTGCATCCGGCCAGTCTTCCGCCGGGCGAGACCGAGCAGGTTCTCATTCGCCTCGGCGCCCGAGTTGCAGAAAAACACCTTGCCGAGCGGGTCCGGGGCGAGGAGCGCCAGCTTCTCGGCGAGATCTTCACGGCCGGCGTGGGGCACGGCTGTGGAATAGAACAGAAGCTTCGCCGCCTGCTCGGCAATCGCTGCGACGACGTCGGGATGGGAATGCCCCGAACTCGCCACCGCGTGGCCACCATAGGCGTCGAGCCATTCGTTGCCTGCTTCATCGACCAGCCACGAGCCGTAGCCGGAGGCCGCCCGGAGCGGGAAGGTGCCGTACACCGGCAACAGCGTCGGCGATTCAGTCGCAGTCAGCATGGAAACGGTCCTGGTGCGAGCAGCCCGGCACGTTCATCGATGCCGAGCGCGAGGTTCATCGCCTGCACGGCCTGTCCGCCGGCGCCCTTGATCAGATTGTCGATCACGCACATCACCTGCACTTCACGGCCATCAGGTGACGCAACCGCATGGATCTGCGCGAGGTTGGTCCCCACGACGTGAGTCAACTCCGGCGGCGTGTCAGTCACGCGCACGAACGGTCGCCCCGCGAATCGCGCCGCAGCTTTGTGATGGGTGACCGGTTCCGCGAGATGCGCGTGCAACGTGACGTGAATCCCTCGCACGAACGGCCCCGAATGCGTCATCAATCGCGCCCGTGCGAGCGGATCGTTGCGCCAGCTCCGCCACTGCTCGAGCACTTCGCCTTCGTGGCGATGGCCCATCGGCTGGTAGGCGAACAAGTTGTGTGCTCGCGCCGGGTGATGCGTCGTGGGCCGCGGTGTCACGCCCGCGCCACTCGAGCCGGTCACGGCGAAGATGGCTGGTGGCGCGGCCAGGGGCAGGTCGGCAATCGCATAGAGGGCGAGCTGCGCTGCCGTCGCGAAACAGCCCGGCGCGGCGATCGCCCGCGCCCCGAGGAGTTCCTTGCCCAGCACGTCGGCGAGGCCGTACCGGAAGCGATGCACCAGCGCCGGTGCCGGATGCGCGCCGTAGTACTGCTCGTGCAGGCGGCCATCCTGAATCCGGAAATCGGCGGAGATATCCACGATCATCCCCGGCCCGGCATCGACGATCTCGCCCATCAGTCGCGATGACTCGCCGTGCTCGAGTGCCAGGAAGACCACATCCTTCCCCTTGGCGACATCACCCGGCGCGTGGGCCGCAAAGCGGGCATCCGTGAGCATTGCCAACGCGGGATGCAAATCCGCGATCGGCTTGCCCGCTTGGGAGCGCGACGTCGTCACGACCTCGGTGATGTCAGGATGCTGCAGCACCAGCCGCAGCAACTCGCCACCGGCGTAACCGGCACCGCCCAGCACGGCGACCTTCACGACGTCACTCCGTGCGCCGCGCGCCACACCTCGAGCGACTCCAGCACGCGCGCCACCAGCCCCGGCGCATCGCGCCGCGAGTTGTGCGCCGGGAGTCCGAGCGACGCCGTGATGTAATCGCTGCCAACGTGATTGTCCGTCGCGGGGCCAGTGATCACCGTGATCGGCAGACCGAAGTCGTCGCGCATCAGCTCGCGCGCGCCCCAGCACCCGACCGGATCAGGCGCCGCCATCACATAGGCTGCGCCGATCGACATCAGGTCCTTGGCCCGCAGGATGTCCTGGACACCGTACTCGCCGAGAATGCCGTCGCCGAGTTCAGCGACAATCACATCGGGCCGTGGGCCGCGCGGATCGGAGAGACGGTTGAAGAGCCCGCGCGCCACTGGCACCGTCATCCCGGCATGCGTGCTGGCGGCACCCGCGTCGTTGAAGGTGAGCGCCGCGATGGCACCTGCATCCAGCATCGACAGCGCGTCGCGCATCAGCGAGACACCCGTGAGCTTGGTGGCGGCCACTCGCAACCCGCTCCGCGCGAGGCCCCGCACCAGCTCGGTGGCTGCCACCGTCTTGCCGGAGTTCATGCAGGTCCCGGCCACATACACCACCGGCACATCGCAGGTGAGCGTCTCGGCCGGCGGCACTGCGCGATCGCGGATATGCGCCGGGCGTCCGATCCGGTCACCCAGTTCCGGAAATGCCAGCACAGCCCCGAGCACCTCGGCCTGGAACGGCGGGCCGATGTCGGGGTTCGCCGACGTGCACTTGCCGAGAATGCCGCCGAGGTTCAGCACCTCGATGATATCGCCGACGGCGATCGTCTTGGGCACCTCGCCTGCATACCCGCGGAGCGCCCGCCGCACGCCAAGCGTCCCGGCGAGCACATCGCCAGCACGAAGCGCGACCATCCGACCCGAGAGATCCTCAACCTGATTGTAGGTGCTCTTGTCCGTCAGCAGGCGCACCGCCAGCACGTACCCTTCGGCGGCAACAATCTGGTCGCCGACAATCACCTCGGTGCTGAGCGCCGCGTTCTTGGTCGAGGAAGCAATCCGGTCGAGCCGGACCCGAGTCGTCACTACCATCTCACTCCGCTCCAGTCGCGCGCGCTTCGGCGCGCATCGCGAGCAACTCGGGGATCGCGCCCACCCGCGCAAAGGCCTTGGCTTCGTCGCCGGTCCAGAGACGGTTCTCCTCGCCATATGTGGCGACGGCACGATCCATCATCGAATACGGCGAGCGTGCGCCCGTCACCAGGAACCGCCCCGGCGCGAACCGGACCCGGGTCTCACCGGACACCTTCCGCTGAGAAGACGTCACCATGGCTTCGATGTCCCGCAGAGTCGGGTCGAAATAGTGACCCTCGTGCAACCGATCGCCATAGAAGCGACCAAGTTGATCTTTCCAGAACGTCTGCCACTTGGTGAGCACCAGCTTTTCGAGTTCGCGGTGCGCGGCGATCAGGATCAACGCACTACCGGCCTCGAAGCCGATGCGCCCCTTGATGCCGAGCGCCGTCTCGCCCACGTGAATGCCGTGGCCGATCCCGAACTGCGCGGCGCGTTCGGTCAGTGCATCGACGATCTCGTGGCCCGCCATCGCCACACCGTCAAGCGACATCGGCACGCCCTCGTGCCACTCGATCACGTGATCCGCAGGCGCTGGTGCGTCGGCGGGCGGATCGAGCAGTTCAGCCGGCGGCGCGGCCCAGGTGTCGTGCGTCCAGCCACCGCCCCAGGTGGTACCCCAAAGCCCCCGATTGATCGAGAAGGCGCCCGATTTCGGCGGCACCGGAAGGCCACGCGCCTCGAGGTAGGCGATCGACTGCTCGCGCGAGAGTGACTCCTCGCGGATTGGCGTGACGATGTCGAACTCGGGCGCGAGGACACGCAGGGCAATGTCGAAGCGGATCTGGTCGTTGCCAGCTCCGGTGGAGCCGTGGGCCACGGCACCCGCCTTGATCTCACGAGCCACGTCGATCACCGAGATCGCCTGCTGCGTCCGCTCGGCCGCGACCGACAATGGGTAGACCTCGCCGCGCAGGACGTTGGCCTGGATCAGGACCTTGACGAAGCGATCGAACACCAGCGCCCGGGCATCAACCTCGTGGTGCTCCACCGCGCCCACGGCGATTGCCTGGGCCCGGATCGCGGCGCACTGCTCCGGCGTGGTACCACCGGTATTCACGAAGACGGTATGCACCACGTAGCCCCGCTCGGTGAGCCGGGGAACGCAGTAGGAGGTGTCGAGGCCGCCGGAGAAGGCGAGCGCCAGAATGGGATTTTGCATAGTGCATAACTATGCAGTCAGGCGGGGCCGTCCGCAAGGGGCCGCCGCTCGCGAACACCCGCCTCCCACATCTCCACCACCCTGCCCCCCATTTCCGCCCAGCCGCCGAGCGTCAGCCCGCCGGTCCCCCACCGTCGCCACAGCTGGATTGGTGCCCGCATCTGCCACGAATTCGCGGCCCAGAGTCCGGTCGAGAGGCGGAGGAAGCTCACCTCTCCGCCCGCCCGCTGGCGCGGCACCCAGCCGGGCAGCCCCACGTAGCGGAAGACGAGCCGTCGAAGGGCCAAAGTCGTCCGATCGAGCACGAGCGCCCCCTCAACGTCGACCCGCCCCTTCGCGAGCGACTTCGGGGTGTAGCGCACCACCAGCGAGTCGCCACCGGCGCGCTGGTCGAGGGCAAAGCAATGCTGCGCCCGGAACCACGGCGAGAAGAGCACCGAGGCATCCGGACCGTAATAGATCGGGCCGCTGTCCCTGGAATAGCCCTGCGACGGGGGCCGCCCGCCAGTGTCGCGGACGAAGCCGCCGGTGCGCAGCAGCTCGAGATCCGTGCTCGCGATTGGCCACGACGCGCGCGCCTGACTGCGACCGAAGCCTCGCAAGGTGTCGGCGCTCCCCAGCAGCGCCCGCGACTGCCAGGCCTCGGTGACGAATTCGAGTCGGTGCGACGCGATCGACGCCTCCACCAGCTGCAGTGCCGTCTCGGCCTCGCCGACCAGCCGCGTCACGATCGGATCGCCGACCGGATCCGGGAAACACTTCTCGCCCTTCCCTCGCACCACCAGCGTAGGCAACTGGAACGGGCGGCGGATCATCACGACATCGACAACCTGATCGCCCATGAGCGTGAGCGTGAAGGAGCGCGCCGGCGACGGGTCGTATCCGATCGCCGCAACGCGCAATCGCCAGCGACCCGCACTCGGCGCCGGGATCGAGTAGGCACCGCTCGGTGACGTCACCACCCGCAACCGCGCAACACCGGTGCTGTCTTCGAGCGTCACCAGTGCGCCAGCGAGAGGAGCGCCACTCTCCCTCGATGAGACCTTGCCATGCACGACGATCGGCGGATCACTCGCCGCAACCTGCGCCCGCAAAACGCCCGGCACGGCACTCATCACGAGTGCAGCGCCGAGCGCGAAATGGACCGCACGAGCCTTGCCAGAAAGCGCCATGGTGGACTCCGCTGGGGGGACGGAAGGCCTGCGGGTTGAGCATAACCGCGAATCGGCCAGCGCGACACCGTTGCGCGCTGGCCGACCGGCGGTGCCCCGCTTACTTCTGGCCGGGTGCCGCCGTATCCGTGCTGGTGAGGAACTTGATCGCCGCCAGCGCCCGCTGACGGAAATGTTCGCGCATCTCCGGCGTCGAAAAGCTGCCCTGCGCCGCAATGCGGCACGACTCCTGATCGACCTCGCAGATGCTCGCAAAGGTCGAGGGCGGCGGCGTCGCAATCAGGACGCCATTGCCCGATGAACCGCCATAGGTCGATTCGGCGAAGTGGACCACCATCGTGGTGTTGTCGCGCTGGTAGACCCAACTCTCTACCGACGGTGCCGCCGAGAGCACCCTGGCATCCGGCACGCCCTGTCGCATGAAGATCACGCCGCGGTCATCCAGCTCACCCTGGGTCGGGATGTAGTCACGGAGCGATGAACGGCGAACATCGGCAAGACTCGCCCGAGTGATCGGCGTCTTCCCCCGTCGCGGATGAATCCGGTACTCCTGCACGGCGACATCGAGCCGACGGACATGCTCCGCGAATCGGCCCCCCTCGGCCAGCTCGTCCCGGGTATCGCGGTCGCTCCAGAAGGCACGCACCAGGGCAGGTCGCTCCGCAGGTGCCGCCTTGTCCCACAACGTCAGCTCGGCGCGGGTTGCGACCCATGCGAGGTCGCGGCGGTAGAGCGCCCAATCGGTGGCGCCATCGGCAGCGCGAACGCCAGCCACGTAGCTCGCCATCGCAGCCGCAGGCTCACCCTGCCTCGCAAGGGCTCGAGCCCGGGCAAACAGGATGGCGGCGGAATCGGAGCGTGGAGAGACAATGGCTGGAACTGGAGCAACAGCAGTGAGCGGACGGACAGGGGTGGGCGCAAGCACGGCCAGTAGGCTGAGCGCCGCAGCGACTGACATAGGGACTACTCCTTTTGGGGTTGGCACTACGACGAACACCCCAAACGGAGCCCACACACCCGGCTCTCCCTTCCCCCTTCTCTAGCCTCTAGTCTCTAGTCTCTAGTCTCTAGTCTCTAGTCTCTAGTCTCTAGTCTCTACTTCTTCGACTGCAGGCTCAGCCCGTACTGGAAGTGCAGGGCGTAGTTCATCGTGGTGGCATTGCCGTCCGCGACGTCGACATTGAGGTACCCCACCGTGGCCTTCACCGAAAGCGAGCCATAAGTAAACGGCAGGAGCTTCAACCGCCTCGCGAGGTTTGCCGAGACGACCCCACCGTCCAGCTCGTATTTCGACCCAAAGATCCCGTCGGCCCGCCCATAGGTCTTCCCGCGGACTGTCGTAATAGGCACGGCGAGAATAGGCCCAGCTCCCACGCCATACTCCCAACCGCGACTCCGCCAGAGCCGCTCCACCATCAGGTGATTGACGCCATTGGTAATCCGGAAGGCGGTCACCTCGGGCTCCGGGAGGTTGTCGAGGTAGAGCTTGTGGTGCATGTACTCGAAGGCCCAGGCGTGGCTGCCTGACCACTTCGAGACCCGCCCGGAGTAGTACCAGGTCGGGCGCCAGGGGCGGGTCGACCAGTTCGGTGTGAGCTTGATGTCGGGCTGACCATCCTGATGAATGGTGAGCGGGGCGCGCGCGTTATAGGCGTCTCCGAACCAGGCCTCAAGGCGCCACTGGGCCTGCGCCGGTGCCGGCGTCACGCCGAGCGCCGCCAGGACCAGCGACAGCACACTCGCCAGCCGTCGAATCGCACCCAGCGGGTTACCAACCTTTCTGAGAGACGGCATTCGGGTCCTGTGGCTGAGAGACGGCGGAAGAAGGTAACGGCATGGGGAGCCCCGCCGTTAAGTAATGCAACCTGCCGCTGATCCCGGTATACGCCAGAGCGGCAGAATTCCCCAACGACCCCGCAGGCCGGATTGTTCCGGAGTGTGTCACAAGCGGCCGCTCTGGCGTCAACCTTGCGCAGGGATATCCCGGATGTTTCCGTTCTACACCGTTGTGCAGGCTTGACTTACGGTCTTTTGATGGGGTTGGAATCAGCCTCGGAAGGAACCGCACACAAGGAGGAGAAGTATGCGTCACGCTGGGTTGGTGCTCGCGGCCTCGATTCTCGCCGTTGCCCCGTTGGCAGCGCAGGAGAAGGGGACCTTTGAAATCGGCGGCTTTGGCCGCTATACCAAGTTCACAGAAGCCTACGACCTCCGGAAGCCGGACGACAACCGTTTCGGCGGCGGCGCCCGCCTCGGACTCTTCGTCGCCAACAACTGGGCGATCGAGGTTGATGGCTCGCTGAATCCGACCGACCTCGCCGGCAATCAGGCCAAGGTGCCTGCCACGGCTGGCCTCCGGTCGCTCCCGCTCCAGTACATCCCTTTCCATCTCCAGGCTGTCTACAACGCCCCGCTCACTTCGGGGATTTCGTGGATGCTGGGCGCTGGCCCGGGCTACACCAAGCTCCGCAAGGGCATCGACGCAGGTGACGTCTCTGTCGGCGCCATGACCGGCCTCCGGCTCAAGCTCGCCAAGTGGCTGAATATCCGCGCCGAAGGAACGCTGGACTACCTCCCGAGCGGGTATGGCGACAATGCCAACACCTATCTCGGTGCCCAGCTCGGCGCCTCGCTGTTGTTCGGCGGTGGCTGCGATCACTCGAAGGACATGATCGGCATCAACCCGAGCAGCGCCACGCTGACCCCTGGCCAGACGCAGCAGTTCACTGCGACGTCGACCTACTGCGGCAAGGCTGATGACGTGATGTACAGCACCAGCGGCCCGGGTACCATCGACGCCATGACGGGTCTCTACACCTCGGCCGGCGATGGCTGCGCGACCGTGACGGCCACCAGCAAGAAGGGCAAGCTGACCTCGACGGGTAATGTCTGCACGCGTACGCCGACGCCCCCGCCGCCGCCGGCGCCGGTCCAGCAGGCTCCGCCGCCGCCGCCGGCGCCGGTCACCCCTGCGAAGCCGATGTACACCTTCGAGCTCGCGTCGGTGAATTTCCGATTCGACCACTCCGACCTGACCAAGGGCGGGATGGACACCCTGAACACTGTCGCCACCACCCTCAAGAGCCATCCTGAGGTCAATGTCGACGTGGTCGGACATACCGACTGGGTCGGAACCAACGCCTACAACATGAAGCTGTCGCAGGCGCGTGCCGAGACCGTCAAGAAGTACCTCATCGCCCAGGGCGTTGCCGCCGACCGGATCATGGTCAAGTGGCGTGGCGAGGAAGAGCCGACGGCAACCAACGACACCGCCGAAGGCCGTGCCAAGAACCGTCGTGCCGAGATCAAGCAGAACAACTGATCTCGCCCGACCAGTAACGAAGAAGGCCGCCGGAGCGATTGCTCCGGCGGCCTTTTTCGTAGCGATCTCGCTAGATGATCGTGCTCGAAGTCACCACCGGATGCAGGTATTCGCGTCGATACATCGCGAGCAGTTCGAAGAAGTAGCTCAACGCGAGCGGTCCGATCAGCAGTCCGATGATGCCGAGATAACTCACGCCGGCGACGGCGCCGACCAGCGTGATCAGCGGATGGGTCTGGGCATACCGATTGGCCACGTACGGCCGGATGAAATTGTCGACGTTACCGACGGCAATCAGCCCCCACACGATCATTCCTATTCCCCATCCCGATTCATTGTGGGTGAACAGGTACACGGCGGCAGGGGCCCATACCATTCCACTGCCGACAACCGGCAGAATCGAGAGCAGTATCGTGACCGATCCCCAGAACATCGCATTCGGAATCCCCGTCACGAAGAACGCCAGGGCGACCATCAGGCCCTGCACCACCGCAGCGAGTCCGGTGCCGATGAGCGTCGACTTGGTCACCGCACCGAAGCGATCCTTGAGGATCTCGACATTCGCATCCGAGAATGGGATCGCCGGTCGCAGGCCGTCCCACGCTCCCTTCGGATCGAGCAGGATGTAGTAGAGTCCGAAGAAGGTGAAGAGGAGATTCAGCGTCAGCCGCGTCGCGGTACCGAGCAGCGAGATGGCACTGCCACCTACCAGCGAGAGCGCCTGCGCCCCCGCGGCCTTGATCTGCGGCCCGATGTTGAAGGTGCCGATGCGCAAGGTATCAAGTCGCTGCAGCAGCGGCGAAGAGAGCACCGACTTGACTGCGTCCTGCGCCTGACCCACCAGCAGCGACACCATGTAGGCCGTCGGCAGGACGATCCCGACAATGGCGACCACGATCACAATCGCGGCGGCAATCGGTCGACTGCGCAGTCGACTCGAGAGCCACTCGTGCATCGGTGCGAAAACGACATAGAGGACTGGAGCGCCCAGCAGCCCCGAGGCATACGGAAAGAGCGCAAAGACAATGACCACGCCGAGGATGGCGACCAGCCAGGAAGCGCGCTCACGATTGGTATCGAAGAATGGCATCGCCAAGGCTACCCCCGCCCGGCTGCCGTCGCCATTACCCAAAGGTGGCGGTCGTTCCGGAATGAAACTTCCCTGGCTTTGCGCCGTCATCTCCGGGATGACTGCCAACTCGATTCTGATCGGCTGCCGTGCGTTGGCAGCGAATCCCCTGCGGACCGTCCTCTCGACCCTCGGCGTCATCATGGGAACCGGCGCGCTGGTGGCAGTCCTCTCGGTGGGAGACGGCGTCGAGGCGTTTGCTCGCCGGCAGCTCGCCGAAACCACTGACCTGCAACTTCTCTCGGTGGTGCCTCGCACCACTCGCTCAGTCGATGGCGTCTCGTTCCCCCGACCTGACACACTGCGATTCACGCCGGCCGATCTCGCCGACCTCACGCGCGCGCTGGGCCCCGAAGCCAGCGCAGTCCTTCGCTGGAGCGGAGCAGCCATCGTTACCGGATTGCCGAATGATTCCTTGCGGGCCACGCAGGTCGTCGCTCAGGGCGCCGGAGCACCGATCGTGGAGGCGACCGCACTCGCCGCAGGCCGCTGGTTCAATGAGGCTGAAGCGAACGGCGATTCGGCCATCGCCATCATTTCGCCCGCGCTCGCCGGGCGACTCACCGGCTCCACCGACTATACCAGGGCGCTGGGACAGCGTGTGACCGTGCAGGGCACCACACTCCAGGTCATTGGCGTGACCACCACGCCTGCCACACCGGAAATGATCACCCGGGTGCCGTTCGGGACCTTCCCGCGCACCGTGCTCCCCGTTGCGACCGCGCGCCCGCCGATGCTGCTGGTGCAGGCGCAACGGATCGAAGTCATGCCGGCGATGATCGCGAAGACAACAGCGTGGACCGCCGCGCGCTGGCCCGGAGGCAAGGATCGTGTCGACGTGCAGAGTCGCACGGAGCGGATCAATCAGGCCCGGCAGAGTATGCTGATCTTCAAGTTGCTGATGGGGTCGATCACCGGAATCTCCCTGCTCGTGGGAGGTATCGGCATCATGAACGTGATGCTCGCGTCGGTGCTCGAGCGGACGCGCGAAATCGGTGTACGTCGCGCCACTGGCGCCAGGCGTCGTGACATCCTGACCCAGTTCCTCGCGGAGTCGGTCGCGGTCACCGGTGCGGGCAGTGCCCTCGGTGTCCTCCTCGGCGCCGGGGTCGCCATCGCCACCACTGCCGTGATGCGTGCGAAGACCCAGGCGCCAGTGCACGCGGCGCTGTCGGCGAGTACGCTGCTCATCGCAGCGCTCTCCGCCATCATCATCGGGATGTCATTCGGATTGTATCCTGCGACCCGCGCCGCACGCCTCTCGCCCATCGATGCGATCCGGACGGAGTAGGAGAAGGGGAAGGGGAAGGGGAAGGGGTAAGGGAGAAGGGAGAAGGGGCCAGTTTGTCACCCTGAGCGAAGCGAGGGGGCGGAGCTCCGGCTCCCTCCCCCTTCTCGCTTCCCCCTTCCCCCTTCCCCCTTCCCCCTTCCCCCCTTCCCGCTTCCCCCTTCTCCTTCTCCCTTCTCGCTACTTGGAGATCGAATCCAGTATTGGCTTCAACGTCTTCCAGACATTACTCGCCACGATCCGCGCACCGCGCGGCGTCGGATGAATGCCATCGGCCTGATTGAGTGTGTCGATCCCGGCGACACCGTTCAGCAGGAACGGCAGATAGTGGGCGCCGTACTCGCTGGCCACCTTTGGAAAGAGCGCGCGAAAGTCATCGCCGTACTGTCGGCCAAGGTTCGGCATTGCCTCCATTCCCGCCACGACGAGCGCGGGCCGCGGTGTCGCAGTCGAGGCCTTGGCGAGGATACCTGCGAGGTTCGAGCGCAACGAGTCGATCGGCTGCCCTCGCAGTCCATCATTGGCGCCAGTTTCGATCACCAGCACTGCCGTCGGACCCTGGCCCAGCAGCCAGTCGATGCGCCGCAACGCACCTGCCGATGTCTCGCCACTCACGCCGGCGTTGACGACACGAAAAGGGAGGCCGGCAGAGTCAATCTTGAGCTGGACCTGTGCCGGGTAGGCGTCAGCGGGATCGAGTCCGAGGCCGGCAGTGAGTGATGTCCCGACAAAGAGCACCGTCCGGCGCGGATCGGCCGGGGCGGGGATATCCTTCGCCGGAGGCGCTGGCGCCGGGCGATCGGCCGCACCACTGCACGCTGCCAGCAGGGAACCAATCCACCAGGTCCACCGGTATCCGTTTCGTGCCCAACGCATTCGTATCCTCGCTTGCTTCTGCTTCGGAGTCCGCCATGCTGTCGGTTGAAGCCCTGAGTCACGCCTATCTCTCGGGCGGCCGTCAGCTGACCGTGCTCAAGGATATCACCTTTCGCCTCGAGCCCGGTGGCTTCCTCGCGATCGTCGGTCCATCGGGAAGCGGCAAGACCACGCTCCTCGGCCTCCTCGCTGGCCTCGATCGTCCATCGCACGGTCGCGTGGTTCTCGATGGCGTCGACCTCGGTTCGCTCGACGAGGATTCGCGTGCCCGCCTCCGCCGCGAAAAGGTCGGCTTCATCTTCCAGTCGTTCCAGCTCATCCCGACCCTCACCGCACGCGAGAATGTGCAGGTGCCACTCGAGCTCGCCGGTGCCGACGATGCCGCATCCCGCGCCGAGGCCCTCCTGGCGCGCGTTGGCCTGGCCGAGCGCGGACACCACTACCCGGCACAGCTCTCCGGCGGCGAACAGCAGCGGGTGGCAGTCGCGCGCGCTTTCAGCACGCGACCCAAGCTCCTCTTTGCCGATGAGCCCACGGGCAACCTCGATGCCGCGAATGGCGCGACCGTGGTTGAGCTGATGACCGCACTCAATGAGGAGTTCGGGACGACGCTCGTGCTGGTCACCCACGACCTCGAGCTCGCCGCGCTGGCCCGGCGCACCATTCGGCTTGCCGACGGCGTCGTCGTCTCGGATAGCGCACAGTGACCAGCACCGCGTTCGTGCTCCGCATGGCGTGGCGCGAAGCGCGTGCAGCGCGCCGCCGATTGATGCTGCTGACTGCCTCGGTGATGGCGGGCGTCGGGGCGCTGGTGGCTGTGAACTCGTTCACCGAAAACCTGAAGACCTCGGTGAGCGAACAGGCCCAGTCGCTTCTGGGCGCCGATCTCTCGCTCGGCGGCCGCAAGGCGGTGGCAGAGGTCGCGCCAGCGAAGAAGCTCCTCGATTCGCTGACGAAGGCCGGTGGCCCCGCGCTGCACACCGCCAACTCCACCTCGTTTGCGGCGATGGCGTTCGTTACCGCTGGAGGCGCGCGACTAGTGCAAGTGCGCACGGTCGATCCGGGGTGGCCATTCTACGGCACCATCGAGACCGCACCAGCGGGGATCTGGACTTCCCTGCAGCAGGGGGGCGCCATCGTTGATCCGTCACTCCTGCAGGCGATCGGCGCCAAGGTCGGTGACACCATCGGTCTCGGCGATGCGCGGTTCAAGATTCTTGGCACGGTCGTCAATGTCCCCGGCGATGTCGGGCTGCAGATGGCCTTCGGCGCGCGCGTCTTCATTCCCCATTCGGCGCTGGCCTCGACCAAGCTCCTCGGCTTTGGCGCCCGCGCCGACTACACCACCTACATCAAGCTCCCGCCTGCCATTGATGCACAGGTCGTCGCGAAGGCAGCCCGACCCGCGTTGCGCGCCGACCGAATGCGGGTGCGCACCGTCGCCGACGATCGCGACAATCTCACCGATGGTCTCACGCGGCTCGGCAACTATCTCGGCCTGGTCGCGCTTGCCGCGCTGCTGCTCGGCGGACTCGGCGTCGCCAGCGCGGTACATGTCTTCATCCGGCAGAAGCTCGACACCATCGCGATGCTCCGCTGCCTGGGTGCCACATCGTGGCAAGTCTTCGCGATCCACCTGCTGCAGGCGCTGGCGATGGGACTGCTTGGTTCCGTTCTCGGCGCCCTCGTCGGCGTTGGACTGCAGCAGGTGATGCCGCTGGTGCTCAAGGATTTCCTCCCGGTCGATGTCCACGTCCTTCCTTCGGCCCGCGCCATCCTGATCGGCATCGGGCTCGGCGTCTGGACTGCCGGCGTCTTCTCGCTGCTGCCGTTGCTCGGCATTCGCGAGATCTCGCCGCTGGCAACCTTGCGGCGTGACGTGGTGCCACCGCGGGCCCGGCGTGACATCCTCCGCCTCACCGCCATCGCGGCGCTCGTGGTGAGTGTCGTGGGCCTCGCGGCAGTGCAGGTCGGATCTCTCAAGCAGGGGACCTGGTTTGCGGCCGCGATCGGTGTGGCATTGCTGGTGCTCTGGCTCGCATCGCTCGGGTTGATTGCTGCTGCCCGGCGCTGGACACCAGCGCGCTGGCCCTACCTCTGGCGGCAAGGGCTCGCCAATCTGCATCGCCCCGCGAACCAGACTGTTACCGTCGTGCTCGCGCTCGGCTTCGGCGCGTTCCTGCTCACGACGCTGTTCACCGCACAGCACAATCTCCTGCGCGACCTGCGCATCGATGACGTGGGCGGTGGTCGTCCCAATCTCTTTCTGTTCGACATCCAGAACGACCAGAAGGCCGTCGTCGATTCGGCAGTGCGTGCCATCGGCAAGACGACGCCGTCGGCGTTCACGCCGATTGTCCCGATGCGCCTCGCCTCGGTGAAGGGGCGGCCCGTGAAGGAGATCCTCGCGCGTGCCGACACCCTGCACGACGACACCACCGCGACAACCCGTCGGCCGCGAGGTGCCCGCGGCCCGGGCGGCGAAGGCTCGCTCTGGGCCTATCGGCGCGAGTATCGCTCGACCTACCGCGCCACGCTCGGCGCGTCGGAGAAGCTCACCAAGGGCGCGTGGTTCGGCAGCGGACCGTGGGGGAGTGGTCGCAGCGCCAAGGATCCAGTGCCGATCTCGGTCGAAACGTCTCTTGCCGGCGAATTGTCGATCGCGGTGGGTGATGTGGTGACGTGGGACCTGCAAGGCGTGCTGGTCTACAGCAAGGTGACGTCGTTGCGCGAGGTGAACTGGGCGCGCTTCGAGCCGAATTTCTTCGTCGTCTTTGCCCCGGGTGCCCTCGAGAAGGCACCGCAGTCGTGGGTCACGCTCGCCCGCATCACCGATGCTGCGACGCGCGGGCAGGTGCAGCGCCGCCTCGCCGAGCGCGCTGCCAACGTCACCACGGTGGACCTCGGCGACATTCAGCGTGCCCTCGAGACGGTGGTCGACCGGATTGTGCTGGCCATCCGCTTCATGGCGCTCTTCTCGCTCGTGACCGGCACCATCGTCCTGATCGGCGCCATCGCGACGTCGCGCTGGCAGCGCATTCGCGAAGGGACCCTGCTGCGAACCATCGGCGCCACGCGGCCTCAGGTTCTCCAGATCCTCAGCGTGGAGTACGCGGCCCTCGGCCTCGGAGCGGCGCTGGTCGCCACCGTCCTGGCGGCCGGTGCGGGGTGGGCGCTCTCGAAGTTCGTTTTCGAGGCAAGTTTCTCGATTCCGTGGCTTTCGATGACGCTGCTGGCCGCGGGCCTCGTCGCGCTGACCACCGCCGTCGGGCTCTGGAACTCGCTCGATGTCCTGAATCGCCCGCCACTTGAGGTTCTCCGCGCCGAATAGCCCGACCTGCTTACTGCTCTCCCCCGGTGCTTCTATATTCGGGGCACTCACCAGTGGAGAGTTCAGCGGATGCTCGGGATCGATCTGTCGGGGAAGCGTGCCTTCATTGCCGGAGTCGCCGATGATGGCGGATTCGGATTTGCCATCGCCAAGGCCTTCGCCGAAGCGGGCGCATCCGTCTGTGTGGGCACCTGGCCACCGGCGATGGGGATCTTCGAGAACCTGATCGAGCGCGGCAAGATGGCGGGGTCGATGACGCTCTCGAACGGCCAGTCGATGGCGTTCGAGCGGATCTATCCGCTCGATGCGGCCTACGACACGCTCGATGATGTGCCGGCAGAAATCCGCGAGAACAAGCGCTATCGCGAGCGCGGCGATTTCACGATCGCCGGCGTCGTCGCCTCCCTCAAGGCCGACTTCGGCGATTCGCCACTCGACATTGTGGTGCACTCGCTTGCAAACGGCCCCGAGGTCAAGAAGCAGCTGCTCGACACCTCGCGTCGCGGCTATCTCGATGCGATTGGCGTCTCGGCCTACAGCAACGTCGCACTCATCCGGGAACTCTCACCGCTAATGCGCCGGGGTGGCTCCTTCCTCTCACTCACGTACATGGCCGGTGAGCGCGTGATCCCGGGTTACGGTGGCGGGATGTCCACGGCGAAGGCCGCGCTCGAGTCCGACACGCGAACCCTCGCCTACGAAGCCGGCCGGCGTCACGGCGTGCGGGTGAACACCATCTCGGCGGGCCCCTACGCGTCGCGCGCCGCATCCGCGATCGGCTTCATCGACACGATGATCCGCTACTGCAAGACCAATTCGCCGCTCACCCGCGATTTCGAGGCAATGGATGTCGGCAATGCCGCGGCATTCCTCGCTTCGCCGCTGGCGGCCGGCATTACCGGCACCACGATGTACGTCGACAACGGCTACCACGCGATGGGGATGGCGGTGGCTCCGCCGGAGCCCCCCGCAACATGACGCCTCGCACCGCAGCTACGATTGCTGCCCTCTCAGCCGCCATCGCAGTGGCGCTCGGCGCATTCGGCGCGCACGCCTTGAAGGATCGTCTCGATGCTCGCGACCTCGCGACCTTCGAGACGGCGGTACGCTACCAGATGTATCACGCCTTTGCGCTCTTCGCAGCGGCGTGGGTCCTCGCGCGCGGGGGCAGTGGCGCCGGCAATGCTGCGTGGGCCTTTCTGGCAGGGAGCATCATTTTCTGTGGCTCGCTCTACCTGCTCGTCGGCACCGGACAGCGGTGGCTCGGCGCAGTCACTCCGCTCGGCGGCCTGGCGTTCATCCTCGGCTGGCTGCTGCTGGCGCAGGCCGCGTGGAAGACGGAAATGTGACGAACTATCCCGGGCTCCTGGCTAAGCTGGACGCCTGGTTTCGCGACGGCGTTGCGGCGGCCGGGTCCGGTGTAGTGCCCTGCACCACCGGATGCACCGCCTGTTGCCATGGCCCCTTCGATATCTCGCCTGCCGATGCCGCGCTCGTTGCCGAGGGCGTGCGCCAGCTCACGCCGGATGCGCAGCTACAGTTGCGTGCGCGAGCTGAAGCGCAACTGCAGCGCTACCGCGATGTGCTCCCCGAATGGCAGAGCCCGTGGGATGTGACCGCACTCGGTGAGGAGAAGTTCGACGTCCTTTCCGAAGCGCTCGCCGAGTTGCCCTGCCCCGCCCTCGATGACGCCGGTGGCTGCGGCATCTATGCGCACCGCCCCGCGACCTGCCGCCTCATGGGCCTCTCGCTGGTCACGCCCGAGGGCGACGTGCTGGAGAACGCCTGCCCGATCCAGGCCGACTTCCCCGACTACGAGTCGCTCGCCCCAACGCCATTCGACCTCCTCCGCTTCGAGTATGAAGCAGAGGAGGTCGATGAGGTCGTGACGGCAGCAGGGTGGACCGTGACCACCATCGCGGCGGCCATTCTGCGCTGATCAGCCCTTCTTGCGACGACGCTTTGCGGCAGCCATGCCGATCAGGCCGGTCGCGAGCAGGGACATCGTTGCCGGCTCCGGCGCCACGTTGTCTTCGCCACCCTGACCACCCGCGTTGCCATCGGGCTCGCCGGCGCAGGCCCAGGTCACGTTTCCTTCAACCTTCGACGTGATCCCCGACTGATCCGAGTAGCAGAGGTAACCGGTCGACCAGCCATTCGGGCCCGCCTGCTCATGGAACTGCAGGTTGATGAGCGCGGCATCGAGGGTCGTCAGTGCAGAGCCAACATACCAGTCGAACGCCGCGTAGCCGCCGCCCGTGATTGAGGTCCAAGGCGTGGTAATCCCGCCCGGGCAGCTGGTTTCCAGGTCGCTGCAGAACGACGCGCCCTGACCATTGGTACGGAAGCCGTCACCCGTGTTCGGGCCCGGAATGTTCGAGGCCGGATTCCAGTTGATCTGCGTCGCTCCAAAGAGTGCATCCCAGCCATTGCCGGCACTGGTCCCACGGGTGCCGGTGGCACCCGGCACGCCGCCGAGGGCGATGGCATTGGTGGTCGAGCTGGCGTAGGTCCCGTCAACGCCGGCGCGGTTCCAGTAGCGGAGCTGCATCCAGCCGTTATCGAAGAGGAAGAGCGACGCAGAAGCGCAGGTCGAGAAGAATGAACCGCCCGAGCCCGAAGTCGAGCAGACATTGGTCCAGGTCAGATTCGACACCACACCGGCGTTCAGGTTGAACGCGGGATTCGCAGGCGGCGGTGGCGGATTGTCGTGCGGCTTTGCCGACGCGATCGCCGGAGTGGCGGCGATGAGGGCAGCGAAAAGCAGCGAACGAACAGGACTGGACATGCAATGGCTCCGTGGACGCGGTCAGCTATCAGTTGCCCCCTGATAGGGCAACTACCGGGCCGCGACACGGCGAGGCGTCAACCCCATATAAGTCATTGCAATACAATTACTTACGTCATATCTGTTGCGAGGTGTCTACAAATTGCACGGTGAGCCAATACCTCACCGGGCAGCCATTCCACAAGAAACGTTGCACCACCGCAACACAAATCCCCATAACGCCGAAGGGCCCCGGAATCCCGGAGCCCCTCATCCATCATCCATCATCCATCACCCATCACCCATCACCCAAAGGTTACCACTTCACGCCGCCAATCCACCACAACGTCCGGTTGTACGTGAACAACGCGATCAGCGCGAGGATCACCACCGAGGCAATCACCAGGGAGAAGCCGAAGACCCAGCTCAGCACCTTCATGTCGAACTTCAGGTGCATGTAGAACATCGCGACGAGCCAGAACTTGAACGCCGAGAGGATCAGGAGGAGCTGGACGAAGTACGGTCCGAGGCTTGATGCCAGTCCCGGCATCGACTCCTTGAGGTGGCCGAAACAGGCCTCGTACAGCAGCACTTCGAGCGCGGTGAGCGCAAAGAGCACCACGGCGATCTGGATGTACTTGCTCGCACTCGTGTGCGTGTGCTCCTCGACAGCATGGGCGGCCATTGGTCAGCTCCCCAGGGACATCAGGTAAACGACGGGGAAGATGATGATCCACACCACGTCGACGAAGTGCCAGTACAGCGCGGCGAGTTCGAGATTGAGCGCCTTCTCCTTCGGCACGTTTCCCTTGATCGCATCCTTGAGCACCGTGGCGAGCCAGAGGGTACCGATGGCGACGTGGGTGCCGTGGAACCCGGTGAGCGTGTAGAAGCTCGCCGAGAAGAGGTTGGTGGTGTATCCCATCCCCTCGTGATAGAAGTGCGAGAACTCGTAGACCTGCATCCCGATGAAGAAGCAGCCCGCGAGCACCGTGAGCGAGAGCCAGGTGATCAGCTTCTTGCGGTTCCCTTCCTGCGCCCCGTTCAGCGCCATGACGACGAAGAAGGAGGAGAAGAGCAGGACGGCAGTGCCGAAGGTCACCAGCGGCACCGAGAAGATGTCCTTCGGTCCGGGGCCCTTGAGGCTCTGGCCGCGGTACACCAGGAAGGTCGAGATCAGTGACGCGAAGAAGAGACATTCCGAACCGATGAAGGTCCAGATCGCCAGCTTCCGGTTGTCGATCGGCATCGAGGAGTGGTGCTCCTCGTGCTCGGGTGCGTCGTGGTGGTCGATTACGGCGGTCGTCATCGTGGCCGCTGCCTCAGTGTTGTGGGGCGTGGGCATCAGGTGCCTCATACGCCCACTTGAAGATGCCAAACGTCGTGATCGCGAACCCGAGGATGTTGACCGGGCGGAACGGGAACGCCCACGGATCCTTCATCATGAAGCCGATGAAGAAGATCAGGATCCCGAAGGCCACCACCAGCGGCCACCACGACGGCCCGGGCATATGGATCCCCTTGCCGCTCACGAGATCCGGCTCGGGCAGGCGCGAGACACCCGCCTCACGCTTCATCTGCCAGAGCGCGTCCTTCTCGTGCACGGTGATCAATTTCGGGAAGTTGAACTCCTGCGGCGGCGACGGAATCGCCCACTCAAGCGTGGCGCCACCCCACGGGTCGGCCGGAGCGTTCGCCGGGCCACGCCACGTCTTGATCACGTTGACAATGAAGACCAGGAACGAGATGCCGAGCAGGAACGCGCCCGCGGTCGCCATCATGTTGTAGAGCTCGAACCCGAGCCCGGCCGGGTAGGTGTAGATCCGGCGCGGCATGCCGAGCAACCCGGCGAAGTGCATCGGGAAGAAGGTCAGGTTGAAGCCGACGAGCATCAGCCAGAAATGCGTCATCCCGAGCTTCTCGTCGAGCATCCGGCCAAACATCTTCGGCCACCAGTAGTAGCCGCCGGCGGTGAGCGCGAAGATCGACCCACCGAAGAGCACGTAGTGGAAGTGTGCCACCACGAAGTACGAGTCGGTCTGCTGCAGGTCGGCCGGTGCCACCGAGTGCATCACGCCCGACAACCCGCCGATGATGAACATCGCGATGAAGCCGAGGGCGAACCACATTGGGGTCTTGAGCTGCACCGAACCGCCCCAGATGGTGCCGATCCAGTTGAAGATCTTCACGCCGGTCGGAATGGCGATGAGCATCGTCATCAGCGAGAAGAACGAGTCGGCGAGCGGACCCATCCCGGTCGAGAACATGTGGTGCGACCAGACGCCGAAGCCGAGGAAGGCGATGAACGCGCCCGAGAAGACCATCGCGCTGTAGCCGAAGAGCGGCTTGCGCGAGAAGACCGGCAGGATCTCGGAGATGATCCCGAACGCCGGCAGGATCAGGATGTACACCTCAGGGTGACCGAACACCCAGAAGAGGTGCTGCCAGAGCATCGGATCGCCGCCGCCGGCCCACGAGAAGAAGCTCGACCCGAAGGTGCGGTCGGCCATCAGCATGATCAGCGCAACGGTGATCACCGGGAATGAGAGCAGCACCAGGATCTGGGTGATCAGCGTCATCCAGACGAACATCGGCATCCGCATCAGGGTCATCCCTGGTGCGCGCATGTTGAGGATCGTAGTGAAGAAGTTGACGCCGGCCGCAAGCGATGCGATGCCGAGGATCTGCAGGCCGATGACCCAGAAATCCATGTTCAGGCCGCCGGCAAACTGCCGCGACGAGAGCGGTGCGTAGCCGAACCAGCCGCCATTCGGCGCGGCGCCCATCAGGAACGACGCGTTCAGGAAGAGCCCGCCCAGCAGGAAGACCCAGAACGACATCGCGTTCAGGCGCGGGAAGGCGACGTCTCGCGCGCCGATGAGCAGCGGCACGAAGAAGTTGAAGAACATCGCGCTCAGCGGCATCACGGCGAGGAAGATCATCGTGGTGCCGTGCATCGTGAACAGCTGGTTGTACATCTCCGGCGACACCAGCGTGTTGTCGGGCTTCATCAGCTGGGTGCGGATGATCAGCGCCTCGAGGCCGCCGATCAGGAAGAAGATGAAGGCCGACGCCCCGTAGAGGATGCCGATCTTCTTGTGGTCGACAGTCGTGAGCCACTCCACGACGGCGCTGCGCTTGGCCGCGTGGGCGTGCGTCGGGTCGAGTACGGTAGTTGCCATTAGAGTCTCTCTCCTCGTCCCGGTCAGCGCTTGGTGCGGAGGTAGGCCACGAGCGCATTGACTTCGACATCAGTCAACTTCGGGATGATCATCCCGACGCCCGACTTGACCGCCTGCGGATCGTGCAGCCAGCGCTTGAGATTGTCATCGGTGTTCGGCAGCCAGCCGGCAGCAATCATCTTGCGACTGCCGATGCCGCTGAGGTTCGGACCGACCATCCCCTTCATCGGTGTCATCGCGCTCGACGTATGGCAGCCCATGCACCCCTTGGTGCTGAACAGCTTCATCCCCTCGGCCACCTGCGGGTCCATCGCCGTATCGGCCACCGCCGGGCCCATCGCGACAGCCACTGGTGCGGCCGGCGCAGCAGCTCCAGTCTTGACGGCAGGAGCCTTCACCGTGGTGTCGGGCTTCGGAGCCGGCTTCGGCAATCCCGTGGCCGCGAGCATCGTGTCGGCGAGGCGGTTGTTCTTCCAGGTCGCGAACTCTTCCGGCGAGTCGGCCATCACGTAGAAGTCCATCCGGCCGTGCTGCAGGCCGCAGAACTCGGCGCAGGCACCCGGGTACGCTCCGCCAACCTTCGCCGTGAACCAGAGTCGCGTCTCGCGATTCGGGAAGACGTCGCGCTTGCCGGCGAACTGCGGAATCCAGAAGGAGTGAATCACGTCGAACGACTTCATCCGGAGATCGATGGTCCGACCGACCGGCACGTGCAGCTCGTTGGCGGTGGTGATGCCGAGCTCGGGGTAGCGGAACTCCCACCACCACTGATGCCCGATTACCTCGACCTTGAGCGGCACCTGGCCGTCGGCCGAGACCGTCGGCACCTTCGCCGTCGCGAAGATCGTCTTGACCGTCGGGACCGCCACGATCGCCAGCACCACGGCCGGGATCACGGTCCAGACAATTTCGACCATCGTGTTGCCGTGAGTCTGTTCTGGAGCGGGATCAGTGGGCTTGCCGCGGAACTTGAAGATGGCCCAGAGCAGCGCCCCCTCGACGAGCACGAACACGATCGTCGCGAGGTACACCGTCTTCATGAACAGACCGTCCACCATCTCCGCATAGTCGCCCTTCGGCGCCAGCGTCGACTGGGGATGGGTGCCACCGGTACAGCCGGCCAGTGTCACCACCGCCAGGACAGCGAGCAGGCCGAGCGGAAGCTTTCGCCACCGCGGCACGCGCAGGAGTCGCATCAACTGAGGTTCCCCGCTTCGGGTCTCGACGTTTGTGAAGAGATTCACAAGATGATTTTTCGCGGGTACAGGATACCCCGCGGAGGGGGGTGCGGTCAAGCTAAAATCCTCCATTTACCACTGTTCAAGTGGCAAATCGAAGGGCACTGGATCAGGAACCGCGAAGGAAAAGTGCCACCATTCGCTCTCGTAATTCACGAAGCCCTCGGCCGCCATCGCATCGCCCAGGAGCTTGCGATGGCTGGCAATCTCTCCCGTGGCGTTGGCGGTGTGGGCCCGGTCGGAAAACTCGTCGAACGGCGTCCCCATTTCGAGCTCCCTTCCGGTCGCGAGCTGGACCACCGTCAGGTCGATCGCGACCCCCTGATTGTGGCGCGACCGACGGGCGATATATCCGTCGTCGAGCAGCTTGGTCTGGCCGGTGCGCTCACACCAGGCCACCATTGCGAGGGTGGCCCTCACCGGCCGGTAGCCATCCCAGACCTTGAGGCCGTAGCCTCGGGCCGCCAGCCGGGCCTGAACCCGGGCCAGCGCCACGGCAGCCTCGCGCCGTAGAAACGCGCGCGGGACGCCGTACCCCGGCAGCGGAGCCTTGGTGAAATTGTTGGCTGTGGCGTAGCGGATATCGAGCTGGATTCCGGGCACCGCCCGGCTCAGTTCCAGCAATCGCGTCCGGGCGACGGAATCGGCCGCGACCGGCTGCTCCTGGGCATTGGCCACCACGGCAGCCGCGGGCTTCCCCCCGCAGGCGGCGATTGCGGCAACCAGCAACATCGGAATGTGGGGTCGCATCCCGCGAATCTAGCGTCGGGCCCCCCCGATGCCACCTCCCTTCCCTCCCCTTTCCCCGGTCCCGGGCGTATGTTCACCCTGTCAATCGCGGTCCACCCGGCCTCCCGCCAGGTGGGCCGCACGGTCTTACTGTCCCCCGGAGAAGCAGTCGATGATCAGGGCCATGCGGGAAAAGCTTGGAAAGGAGATCGCCGAGCTCACCCATGAGCTGGCGGTGACCTTGCCGCAGGCGATCGCGACCGCCGTCGAGATGGGCGACCTTCGCGAAAATTCCGAATACAAGTCGGCGCTCGAGCGCCAGCAGTTCGTGCAGGCCCGACTCGGCCAGCTCCATCAGCGCCTCAATCAGCTCCACGAACTCGCCAACACCGAGGCCCCGACCGATCGCGTCGGCCTCGGCTCCCGGGTCAAGGTCGAGGACATCGCCTCTGGCGACCATGAGGAGTACACCCTCGTCCTCGCCGAGATGATGGATATCGATGCCGGGCACATCTCGCTCGCCTCGCCGCTGGGACGCGCCCTCAAGGACCGCCAGGTAGGCGAAGAAGTGCACCTCCAGCTTCCAACCATGCGCCGCAAGCTGAGGGTACTCGAACTCACCACGATCCACGCCATGGCCGTCGAGGAATAGCGGTGGACTCGATCCCGAAGGACTTGCTTGTCGTCGGCGATCGGGTCCTGATCACACCGGAGGATGGCGAGGAGCAGCGCACTCGCGTCGGGCTCTACCTCCCGGCCACGGCCATCGAGTCGCAAGCGGTACAGACCGGGCTGATTGTCGCGACCGGACCCGGCGATCCGCTGCCCGACCCGTCGGCGTTTGATGATGAGCCCTGGCGCGTCGAGGAGAAGACTCCACGCCACCGCCCGCTGCAGGCGCGCGTCGGCGACCACGCGATCTTCTTCCGCAAGGCGGCAGTCGAGATCACCTTCGAGGAGAAGCGTTTCCTCGTGGTGCCCCAGGCCGCGATTCTCGTTCTCGTGCGAGATCGCATCCCGCTGCCGTGAACGGCCTCCGCGCCCTCGGCCGGGCCCTCCGGCTCCGCTGTCCGGTCTGCGGCAAGGCGCCGGTGATGGCATCGTGGTTCAAGGCCCGGCGCGCCTGCTCCAGCTGCGGCTTCCACTTCGATCGCTTCGAATCCGGCTACGAGGTCGGTTCCCTCGCCGTCAACACCGCCGTCACCCTGGTTTCGCTGGTGGTCGGCATCCCGGCTGCGATCGCACTCTCGTGGCCCTCACCGAACTACGAGGCGATCACCATCGGCACGGTCATCGTGGCCGTCCTCCTCCCCTTCGTGCTCTTCCCCTGGTCGAAGACGCTCTATCTCGCACTCGACGTCTCGTTTCGCGTGCCCACCGATGACGACTTTACGGCGCGCCCACCGGCTTGAGCAGCAGGTCCTGGAAGTCATAGGAAAAATCCACGGCCGGTGACACGGCAGCCATTCGCACCGCCGCCACACTCCCGCCCGCCGCCAGCTGATAATTCACAAAGGCGTCGGCACGCAGGCTCCGGTCACGCCACCGCACCACGAAGGTCTCGCCGCCCCATGGCACCATATCGCCGACCATCCCCGGCGTGTGCGAGAAGCGCATCACCAGGCCGGCACCCTCCAGCGTGACGGTCACGCCGCCATACCAGGGATCTTCGAACTTCCCGGCGTACCGCGCGAGCGGCATCGACGGCTTCGCATCGGGGCTCTTCGCAATGGTCGGCTTGTCCGGGTCGAGGTTGTCGCTCGCGCCAGGCAACTTTGCGGCCGCGTCAAATGCCGTGAGCCAGTCGAAGTCCTCACCCACCGCGTGATCGATCAAGCGCCACGCAATCGCATCGCGAGCCGCGTCGGACTCGGCGTTCGTGAGCACCGCGACTCCGAATCGCTGCCCCGGCAGCATCGCGACTCGCGAGACGAAGCCGGCGAGCCCGCCGGTGTGCGTGAGCAGCTGCTGTCCGCGCCAGTCGCGCACGCCGAAGCCGAGGGCATAGCCGTTGAACGTCGCCTTGAGCGGGGCCAGGGGTGCCGGCGGGAGTCCAGCAGGAATCGGCGTCACCATCTGCCAGAGCTGGCGAGTGACCCGCGGCGAGAAGAGCGGCTTCCCGGCCGCCACCTTGCCCGAGTCGAGCTGTACCTGGAGCCACTTCGCCATGTCTTCGGCACTCGCGAGAATGCCTCCTGCAGGATTGGTGTTCGTCCCGATGCTCGCTTCGACCACCTGCATTTTTCCGCCAACTTCCGCGTGCGGTGTCGCCACCGTCGGAAGCAGCTTCTTTCCCGTCAGGAAGCTCGCATCACGCATCCCGAGCGGCGTGAGTATCCGGCGCTGCACGAACTCTTCCCAGCTCATTCCGCTGGCGGCCTTTACAACCTCGCCAGCGACGAGATAGAGGACGTTGTCGTAGGCGTAGCTGCTTCGGAACGAAGTGCTGAGTGGCACGAACCGCAGTCGCCGTACCAGCTCCTCACGGTTGTAGTCGGTGCTCGGCCAGATGAGCAGATCGCCAGCACCGAGACCGAGGCCGCTGCGGTGCGTCAGCAGATCGCGTACGGTGATTTCGTTGCTGACATAGGGATTCGAGAGCCTGAACCACGGCAGGTAGTCGATGACCTTGTCGTCCCACTTGAGCTTGCCATCCTCGACCAGCAGGCCGAGCGCGGTCGCCGTGAACGCCTTGCTGTTCGACGCGATGGCGAACGCGGTCCGCGGCGTCACTGGCTCCGGCTTGCCGAGGGTTTTCACGCCGTAGCCCTTGGCAAGCACAACCTCGCCGTCCTGTACCACAGCGATCGTAACGCCCGGCACCTTGTATCGCGCCATCACTCTTGCGACGTATGCGTCGAAGCCCTTCGGAAGCGAGCGAGGCACCACGGGGGCCGACACCGGTCGTTGTGCCGTCAGCGAGACGGCAGACAGTACCAATGTGATTGTCGCGAAAGCAGGACAGCGCAGCATCAGCGTTTCTCCGGGTGAATCGCATCAACCACAGTGATATCGAACACGAGGACGGCATTCGGCGGGATCGTTCCTTTCCCCTTGGCGCCGTAGCCGAGTTCGGGCGGTACAATCAGCTGTCGCCGACCACCCACACGCATTCCGGTCAGCCCGTCTTCCCATCCGGCGATGACCTGGTCGGCACCGAGCTGAAAATGGAAAGGCTTGCGATCGGTCGCGGTGAACTGGGTACCATCCGCCAGAAATCCGACGAAGTGTACGCTGATCGCATCGCCCGCTGCGAGCGGCACACCGTCGCCGAGCTGCACGTCATGATACCAGATGCCCCGACCGGCGGTGTGCAGGGAATCTTCGGGAACACCGAGCGCGGGCGCGAGCTGGTAACTCGCGACGGGCGACAGCGTGCGGAGCTGCAATTGCTGTGCGGCCCCCCGCTCTGGCCCGAGGACGCACAGCAGGAGGCCGACCAGAGGGAACCCTCGTGCCAGACGCACGTTCAGAGGTATCGCGCCGTCGCCATCGCGAGCACGGTGATCAGCAGCATTGCGGCGCCGATGCCGCCAAAGCGGATCAGTCGAGCCCGGGCAGCACCGATCCGGCCGAGAATGGCATTGCGCGCCTCCTCGCTGCTGGCCTGCGCCATCTGCGCGCCGAGCGCTGCAAGTTCTTCCATCGCAGGCTTGGTTCCGAAAAGACCGAAGCCGAAGGCGATGATCGCGGCGAGCATCCCGGTCGAGATCCCCATCCCGAAGTGGGTCCGGAACCAGGCCGCATCGAACCCGGCAGAGTCGATCCACACGAGCACCAGTCCCGAGAGGATGGTGACGGTGGCTGCCGCGAGCATCCGTTCGAAATACTTCCGCTTGCGCAGTTCGCCCATCACCTTGAGCCCTTCCGGTCCGGCTGCTGCGACACTCGGCCCGAGCAGGCCGTTGAGGAAGAAGATCGACCCGGCCCAGAAGACACCCATCAGTACATGCAACACCCGCATCGTCAACAGCAGTGCAGTCACGGTTCCTCCTCGGCAAGGGCCTTGTCCTTCAATGCCTGGCGCGCGCGCGCCGCCAGCGCCTGAAATTCCGATCGGATCTCATCGAGGTCCTGTTCCTCCAGCTCCTCGAGGTCGAGCATGCAGTTGTTGGCGACGTCGATGGCGCGGATCAGTTCGTCGAGCTTGACGTGCATCGCCTCGGAATCGCGGTTCTGCGTGCTCTGGATCACGAACACCATCAGGAAGGTGATCACCGTGGTCGTGGTGTTGATCACCAGCTGCCAGGTGTCGCTGAAGTGAAAGAGCGGACCCGTCACTGCCCAGAGCACGATCAATGCGACTGCGGTGAAGAATGTCGCTGGCTTTCCGGAAATCCGGGAGGCCCCACGGGTGAAGTGGGTAAACCAGCTGGTTTCGCGTGGCATGGGTACTCCGGAAGTGGGGTCGAGCAGATAATGCAGCGCGCCGGCAGTGGGGGCTACCCCCACTGCC
>JAZKBR010000002.1:196265-213072 GCA_040388535.1 Gemmatimonadota bacterium
GCGACTCAGGCAGCAGCCTGGATCGGGACCGAGGCGGGAACCGGATCAGTCCGGCCATAGGCGCGGAGGGTGCGCAGGTGGGAGCGGATCGCCCCGCGCATCGTCGGGTGGCTGTTGTACGGCAGCCCGTGCTTCGCCGCCAGTTCGCGCACCATCGGGCTCAGCGCCGGATAGTGGATGCTGCAGACCTTCGGGAAGAGATGGTGCTCGACCTGGAAATTCAGGCCGCCCACATACCAGTTGAGGACCCGATTGGTGGGGCCGAAGTTGGCTGTGGTGGCCAGCTCGTGCACCACCCAGCTCTGCGGCATCGCGTTCTCTTCGTTGGGCATCGGGTGCATCGTCTCTTCCACCACGTGTGCCAGCTGGAAGACGATCCCCAGCGCAATGCCGGCCACGGCGTGTACGGTCAGCATGCCGACGACGATTTGCCACCACGGGAGGTCGATCACCAGGAAGGGGATGAGCAACGTCCAACCGTAGTAGATCACCTTGCCGATGCCGACGCCGACCAGGTCCTTGAAGTCGTGCTTGCGATCCGCGTATGGCCCAAGGTCCTTCGCCGAGAGGTACTTGTAGTCCTTCACGAAGACCCAGAAGAGCGTCGTCATCGCGTACAGCGGGATGGCGTACCACGCCTGCCAACGCTGGAACCAGACCCGCGGGGCGTGAGGCGAGAGGCGCAACAGCGGTGACACCGACAGATCCTCGTCGGCACCGTGGATGTTGGTGTAGGTATGGTGAATCACGTTGTGGGTGATGCGCCAGAGGTAACTGCTGCCACCCATCAGGTCGAACGACCAGCCAATCACCCGGTTGACCTTCGGGTTGTTGGAATAGGCGCCGTGGACCGCGTCGTGACCGATCGCGAAGCCGACCCCGGCCATGCCGAGTCCCAGGGTCACGCAGAGCCCGAGCATCACCAGGGGCGACAGCGTGTTACTGAGAATCAATCCGTAGGAACCGAAGGTGAGCGTCAGCAGGCAGATGGTCTTGAAGACCATCCCGGCATTCGCCTTCTGGGAGATCCCCTTCTGGGCGAAATACTCATCCACCGAAACGCGCAGTTCCTGCAGGAATGCATTGCCATCACGTACCGGGAACGTCGGGCAGCCTCGAGTCACGCACTGACCTCCACTGGGTTGAACACTGGGGGACTAGTGGTTGAAGCTAGGGAGGGGCCGGGGGTTCCGCTATCGGTCGTCCCGTCACGAAACACCTTCATAATCGGACGGATTCCCCGTTGGCATGACCTGCGCGCCACGACCTCACGAGCTAACTGCAACCCCTACGCACCCTTGAAGGACAAGGTTGCCGTGGCCGCACACACTCGGAGCGAAGAACTCAACCCTTGGGTGGAGGAGGCCATTCACACCAGAAAAGGGCCACGAACGCCCTCGCGGCTCACTTGCCTGGCGACGCAGCGACGCGGCGCATCCTGGAGAAGGGGAAGCCGTTGCAGCCGGTTTTCGGAATATCCCGCCGCGGCGGCGCCGTTGCCTCCGCAGCCGCTGCGGTCGGCGCGTCATAGGCGGTGAGACAGAAGCCCCATTCATATGGAGGCATTCCGGGGAGGGGCATCCAGTCGATGCGGGTGAATCGACCCCCTTCGCCGCGATTGCTCGAGTCATTCTGCGCGATGAGGTATTGCGATGCCGGATTCCAGCGCAGCACGTGAAATCGGTTCCCCGGTTGCTGGAACCATTCAGCCGACGTGATCGTGAATCGGCTGCCGTAGTCGTCCTGGAATTCGCCGATAAGCATCCGCGCCGCCGCCCCGGAGGGAGGTGTCGACGTGATTGGATGGGCGCATGCTACCAGTGCGAGCAGCAAGACCAGCGGGGGTTGCCTCACTCTTCAATTCGACTCAGGCAGCGTGAAGTGCCAGATACGACTCTGGACCGGCGCCAAGTCCTCTGGGAGGTAGAAGTAGAGTCCTTTGAGTGGGCTCACGACGATCACGCCAGCGCCCACAGAACGATCAGCCTGGGGTGTCGCCAGGCGTGCAATTGGCTGCAACGTGGTCGTCGAGTAGACCTGGATCACCAACTGCCCCGTCGCGGTCCGCAGCGCAGCGTAAAAACGTGGCTGCGTCGGGTCGCCTGCCACAGCAACAATGTCTTCCGTGAACGTTGTGTCGAGACGAACCGCACCGTTGTTTGCGTCCTGGATGACCAGCCGCCGCTGGCTCGGAACAGGCGTAGGAGTTTCGCCAACTGAGACGAGCAGATTGCCGTCCTGGCTGAAAGCCGATTGCCTCACTGCACGCATCGGCACGGTGAAGGCCACAGTACCACTTGGGAGGGAATAGACCGGGAAGGGAGCCAGGTTGCGTGCACCCACGATCGCGAGGAGATCACCCCGCGGAGAAAAGTTCGTCCCGTAGAGTGCAGCCGGGAATCGCTCCGATTGGATATATGGTGCACCCGGGCCCGACCGGGTGAAGAACCAGGTGTAGTCGTCGTCGCCCGCCATCCAGAGGTTGGGTCCAAGGCGGGTATGTACCCACCCGGTTTGCGACGAGATGCCTTGTGACTCGACCACGGGAGCCCCATTGAAATCCCACTCATCAACGGTGTTGTTGGCACCCTTTCTCGCATACACGCCAGCTCGGTAGGTGGCGGATGCCCCCGGGTAGACGTCAGGTACGGCGGGCACCGAAGTGAGATCACGTACTGTTCCCTGCTCCAGATCGAGCAATCGAGTTCGAAGGTCAGTTTCACCAATGATCGAGGCGACCCCGCTTTTCAGCCACGGGTAAATCTCCCCTATGAACGCTGCCGTGCTCCCCGGGATCGTTCGCAGCCCGGCGAACCCGGCCACCGTCAGCGTCCGAGTTGGAAACCGGGTGTCATTCACCGTCACTTCGGTGGTCAGCTCTCCCGATACACTCGTGGGCAAGGTCCCGCTCACCGTCGAATCGTTCAGCGCGCTCTTGGTGAGTTGAATCGTGAAGGTGTCGACGCGCAGCGTCGCCGATGTGAAACCGCGGCGGAAATCCGGCGAGCTGACATACACCGTGCTGCCGGGCCACGGTTCCGGAAGCGATAGCGTGAACGGACCAGTTGGGCCGGAATCGGAGACCGACTCGCACGCGGCAAGAGAGAGCACACCTGCGAGGAGTACGACGGAGGGGAAGCGCATCGAAGTGCCACCGAATGGGGGATTCCGGAAGCTAAGGGCCAGCGGCACGGCCCGCCACAGTCCGATCGCGTCCGCCAGCAATCCGGGTTACCCTGCAGCCATGGCACTCTCCGCCCGGCAGGCTCGTCGCGCCCTCGTCGTCATCATCCTGGTCACCTCATTCTGGTGGGTGCAGCGTGGTGTCCGATCCGTTGATCGACGCCAACCGGTTGGTCCGGCAGCTGCGCCTGCCACACCCGCGCCGAGCCGACCCCAAACCGCGCCCGCGCCGAATGCCGGCAATGCGGCACTGATCGATGCCGTCCACCAGCAACGCTCCCACGTCGAGCTCTTCGCCATCGGTCGCGTCGCTCGCTTGCTCCCCGACGACAACGAAGGGAGTCGCCATCAGAAATTCCTGCTGCGCATCGCCCCTGACCTCACCGTGCTGTTGGTCTACAACCTCGACCTCGCGCGCAGAGTGCCAGTCGCCATGGGCGATTCGGTCACCGCTCGCGGCGAATACATCTGGAACGAGAAGGGCGGCCTGCTCCACTGGACCCACAAGGACCCCGCTGGCAAGCACCAACCAGGTTGGGTTGATCTGAAAGGGACCCGATACCAATAGTCCCCATCACCCACCACCCACCACCCACCACCCCTTCGCTGGTCTCTAGTCTCTAGTCTCTAGTCTTCTGTGCAGCTTTTCGCGCTACGCGCCTCTCCCGGCCGAACCCTGAACCGGAGAGGATCCCATGCGTTGCACTCCACTGGCGGCCCTGTTGCTGGCTGCTACCCCGCCTGCCCTCTCCGCTCAGGGCTGGATCGAGATCGAACGACCCGTTGGCCCGACCCGGAATTCTCCGGCCATCACACGGGTGAGTTCCAACGTGCACGTCACCGTCGACGGCCGCGTCGCGAAGTTCGAAGTCGAGGAGCGCTTCCGCAACACGGGCGGCGGCATCGCCGAAGGGACCTACCTCTATCCCCTGCCCGGTGAAGCAGTCTTCAGCGATTTCTCCCTCTTTCAAGGCGAGAAGGAACTCAAGGGCGAGATGATGAACGCCGAGCAGGCGCGCACCATCTATGAAGGGATCGTGCGGCGCCTCAAGGATCCTGCCCTGCTCACGCTCGCGGGCCACGGACTCATTCGCGCGCAGGTCTTCCCGGTGCAGCCTGGGGAAACCCGCACTGTGATTCTCCGTTTCACCCAGCTGCTAGCCCGCGATGGCGATGCCCTGCGGCTGCGCTATGCGGCGGGTGATCGCGGTGATGCGCCGGTGACCGTCGGAATCGATGTGGCGCGCGAACGCGAATTCGCAACGACGTACTCGCCGAGCCATCCGATCACCCAGTCGCGCCGCGACGGCACGCTGCACATCAGCGTGACCCCGCCGGTGCGTGGCGACATCGACCTGGTCCTTCCGTTCCGTCGCGGCCTCATCGGTGGCACCGTCCTCACCCATGCGGAACCCGGCGAAGATGGTTTCGCGCTGCTCTTCCTCGCGCCGCCAGCCGCCGAAGAAAACGCCGTGGTGGCACGTGACCTCACATTCGTCGTCGATATCTCCGGTTCGATGAGTGGTGAAAAAATGGAGCAGGCAAAGCGCGCAGTGCATCAGGCATTGCGTGGCCTGCGCACCGGTGACCGCTTCCGCGTCATCGCCTTCAGCAGCGCCGTGCGTCAGTTTCGCGAAGGTTTCACCGCCGTGACTTCGGCCTCCCTGCGCGAGGCCAACGGCTTCGTCGACGCGCTCAACCCCAATGGTGGCACCAATCTCGAAGGCGCCATCGATGCGGCCCTCGCCGTTCGTGCCGACCCCGAGCGGATGGCGTTGGTCTTCCTGCTCACCGATGGTATTCCGTCCGTCGGCGAGCAAGCCCCGGATCGCATCGCGGCGGGCGCCTCGGCACATATCGGCCGCACGCGCATCTTCACCGTGGGTGTGGGGCAAGATGTCAACACCTATCTGCTCGATCGCCTCGCCGTTGAGGGGCGCGGCAGTGCCACCTACGTCGCGCCCGGCGCCGACGTGGGTGACGCCGTCGGCGGCGTGATGACCCGGATGTCGCACCCGGCGCTGGTCGACCTGCGCATCGTCGATGCCCCGGTACGCTTTCTCGATGAAGCTCCCGCAGTCCTTCCTGATCTCTTCTACGGTGAGGAGCTGGTAGTGCTTGCGCGTTACCGCGGCGAAGGGAATGGCCCGGTGGTCATCGAAGGGACCCGCAACGGTCGTCGTGAACGCTTCACCGTCACGGGCGAGTTCACGCGCCACAATGCCGGTAACGACTACATCGCACCACTCTGGGCCGCACGGCGCATCGGAGAATTGAGCCGCCAGCTTCGCCTCGAAGGGTCAAGCCCACGGCTCATCGCCCAGATCCGTGACCTCGGCCTGCGCTACGGCATCCTCACCGAATACACCTCGTATCTGGTGCAGGAGCCAGGCACCCTCGCGAGCGCGCCGCCGGCACCGGCCGTGGGTGGCGCGATGGCCGCGCGCGAGATGACCGGACAGCGCGCGTTCGATGCGGCGAAAGCCAGCGCCAGCATGTCGGGAAGCAACACCCTCGCGGCCGCGAATCGCGCCGTCGAAGCACGGATGGACCAGGTTACCTCGAAGCAGTTGGTCGATGGCCGCAGTGTGGACGAAATCCCGGGTCAGCTGCGACGCGCGGGCGGACGGATCTTCTCGCTTCGCAATGGCGTCTGGACCGACGCCGGCGCTCGCGACTCGCTCAAAGTGATCAGCGTCGCACCCTTCAGCCGCGCCTACTTCGATCTCGTCGCCGCTCGGCCAGCACTCGCCGAGGCCCTGGGAGTCGGCACGCCGTTGCTATTGGGCGGTAGTCGGGCGAGCCTCAAGGTGGCCGATGGCGGCGTGAGCGAGTGGGCACCAGGCGCACTCGAGCGTTTCCTCCGGGAATTCGAGGGCAGGTGAGCGGACCGATCGCAGCACTCTTCGAGGAGTACCACGCGTCGCTCGTGCGGATGTTGACCCGCCGCACGGGTGACGCCGATCGTGCCGAGGAGATTGCTCAGGAAGTCTTTGCGCGTGCCGTGGTGGCACCGCCGCGCAATCCGCGCCCCTGGCTCTTCGCTGTCGCGCTCAACCTCCTGCGCGAGGAAGGACGCAACCGCACGACTCGCGACCGGCGACTGGTGTTGTACAAGGCCGAGCAGCAAGCGGCCGCCGAAGCCCCGGACGACATTCTCGATCGCAATGACAGGATCGCGGCCGTACGCTCTGCGCTCGACACCCTGACCGAGCGCGATCGCGATGCCTTGCTGCTCAAGGCCGAAGGCTTCAGCTACGATGATATTGCCGCCACACTCGGGTTGTCGCGCGGCGCCATTGGTACCACACTCTCGCGTGCCCGCGCCCGGCTGGTCGAGGCGTATCGCGCAGGGAAGGAGCAGCACGATGCCGCATCTTGATGACGGAATGATCCACGAGTTGCTCGATGGCGAGGTTCCATCCAGCGAGCTGCCACCGATCACGGCGCATCTGGCGAGTTGTGCCGAGTGTCGCGGGCGTCTGGAGCGAGCACAGGCAATGATGGCCGAGGCCGACGAGTTGATCGAAGTCCTGGATTTCCCCACTGCACCGCCGGCGGCGGAGGTGACGCCGCTGCCAGTTCGCCGCCCGCTGCGCTGGGTCACTCCGGTTGCCTGGGCCGCATCGTTGGTGCTCGCAGTCGCCCTCGGCTATGCCGCACGCCGGTCGGCGCCGTTGTTGCCACTGCCCGCCCCGGAATCGGCGAATGCGCTGGCAGGTGCGAACAACACTGCCGTTGCGCAACAACCGGCCGAGCGGTCGAAGGAAAATGTGCTGCCGCCACCGCCAGTCATGCGAAGCAATGAGCCAGCCGCCAAGTCAGCGGCTTCGCCTCAAGCGACCGAGGATCGTAATCTGCTCAACGGTAAAGCATCAGCCAATGTCGCCGAGGATGCCCGCATTCGGGCCGAAGCGTCAGCAACGATTCCCGCTCCCGCACCGGTAGCTGCGGCCGCGCCTCCGGTCGGCGGATCAGCTTCTGGGGCGGTGCGTGAGGCACTTTCCGGGATCGCCTCGCGTCGCAGCGACGGCGAACGCCAGTTCCTCGCGCGCGACAAAGCCACCTCGAAGCAGCTGATCGATGGTGCATTGGTCGATAGCTCACCCTTCCGGGCTGACACCATTCAGCTGCCGGATGCCATGCGACTCCTCGGCGGACGCATTCGACTGATTGACGGAGCGGTTCCGAGGCGGCTCGAAGCGCACGGCACTGAAGTGCGGGTGATCTATTCAGTGGCGACGGGAGAATTGATCCTGTCAGAGCAGCTGCTCGACGGGGTCATTACCTGGCGACTCACCGGACCGCGCGATTTCAACGCCGACTCACTCGCGAAGCTCCGGAAATTGGTGCGGGAATAGGATGATGGATGATGGATGATGGATCATGGATACGAGCCGAACCGTTTCGGCACCTGTACCAGACCCATCAGCCGTCACCCATCACCCATCACCCATCACCCATCCCCCACCATCCATCATCCCTGCCTCCATTTGACGCAGATCTCTTTCGGCGTATATTCGGTACCGTAAACCGAACGTACCCCGAAAGCAGGGCATCCCCATGCTCATCCCTCCCACGCTCGCCCGCATTGCCGCAGACCGTACTCCAGCGCGCCCGCGTCCAAGCGAGCGCCCGTTGCCTAACCCATTTGCCAGTGCGCGGTTAGCCAACTGCCCTGACTGTAACGGTCACCTCGCCCATACCTCGGGGTGCGTCACCTGCCTCGCCTGCGGCTGGGGGAAGTGCGGGTGACAACCCCCCAGTCCGCGCTTCCCCCGGGTGGGAGCAAGGCACCGCCGCGCACCTATGCGGCGTGGGTCGAACTCGAGCAGGCCGATCAGCGGGGCAACCGCACCACGCGTTTCCTCTCGGTGCCACCGAAAGGGATCCTCAATGCCCCCGCAGCGACCGGGATGATCTTCTGGTCGATCAACCCCTACATCGGCTGCGAGTTCGGTTGCACCTACTGCTATGCCCGAGAAACCCACCGCTGGACCGTGGAGCGCGCGGCCAACCGGCCAGGTGCACCGGCGACTGCTCGTGAGGCTGCCTCGCTTCCGGCCGCCAAGGCATTCGAGCAGCGCATTCTCATCAAGCAGGGCGCCGCGGCTGTGCTCGCGAAGACACTCACCCCCGAACGCGTCGGATCGCTCCCGATCGTGATCGGCACCGCGACCGATCCGTACCAGCCAGCCGAACGGCGCTTCAAGCTCACCCGGTCGTTGCTCGAGTTGTTGCGTCAGCATCAGGGGCTGCACATCGGCATCATTACCAAGTCGGCGCTGATTGCGCGCGACGCCGCGCTGCTCGCGCAACTGAGCGAGCGTCATCGCATCTCGGTGCACATCTCGCTCGCCTCACTCGACGCACCGCTGCTCCGTCAACTCGAACCGCGCACGCCGATTCCCGCGGCCCGGCTTCGCGCCATGCGAATTCTTGCCGATGCCGGCGTGCCGGTCGGACTTTTGCTCGCCCCGATCCTCCCCGGCCTCACCGATGATCGCGAAGCCCTGCACGCCCTCCTCCTCGCTGCGAAGCACGCCGGGGCGTCGTGGGCTGCAGGCGATCCGCTGCGAATGGGTCGTGCCACCCGGCATACCCTGATGCCCTGGCTCGAACGGGAGCGCCCCGCCCTCGCGGTGCGCTATCGCCAGCACTACGAGCTGCGAAACGGCGTGCGTCGCGACTACGCCGACGCACTCAAGGCTCGGCTTGCGAGCATCCTCGACGAGATCGACCTGCCGCGCGCGGCCCGTGATCGCACCTTCAACAACCGATGGTCGCACACCGCGACCGAGGAGCAGACGGATCTGTGGGGCGCACCCCGCTGATCCGGATGCGAGAAACCCGGCAACCAGATCGTGGTTGCCGGGTTTCTTCGTTGGAACCTTGACCGCTACCTCAGCGCACTAGCGCCGGACGCAGGCATTGTCGAGCGCCGGGCGCACCGGGGCGTTGCCGACCGCCACCGCAAGATCCTTGATGAAGCTGGTGATCCGCGCATAGTGCGGATAGTCGATGTACTGCGCTTCATCGGTAATCTGGTGATAGTCGCCGTGCAGGCCGGTGAAGAAGAAGACGATCGGCACGCACTTGTTGGAATAGTTCGCGTGATCGCTGCGGCCGTAGATGTTGTTGTAGCCGGGCCAGTGCACCACACCGTTCACAGGCGTCCCCAGCGTCGGGTCATCGAAACGGCTGTCGAGGCCGATCGGCTTGGTCCGCTTGGCATTCACCTCGGCCATGATCCGCCCGAGATCGCCGGAGAGGCGATTGGCACCGAGCACGCCGACGTAGTTATCGCCGCCGCCAATGACATCTTCGGCCCGGCCGCGGCCGATCATGTCGATGTTGATCTGGGTCACGATCGAGTCGATCGACACCGTCGGATTCGACGCGAAGTACGACGAACCGACCAGGCCGGCCTCTTCGCCGGTGTGCCACACAAAGAGAATCGAGCGCTTCGGCTTCACCGGCATCTTCGAGATCGCCTCGGCGATTTCAAGGACGCCCATCGAGCCGGAGCCGTCATCATCGGCGCCGTTATTGATCGAGTCAGCACGTGCCGGGCGAATCTTCCGGAGCGAATCGACATTCACCTTGACCGATGCCGCCTGCTCCGGCGTCAGCGCCAGCAGGTCGCCGGTCGACATCTGCATCTTGAGCCGCATGCTCGCGGCGGCGCGAGCCGAGTCGTGATCCACCGCCACGGCGCGGTAGCCGATATGGTCGTTGTGGCCACCGATCGCGACGTACTCGCCGCGCAGCTTCGGATCGCTGCCACGAATCACGGCCACGACGTTGCGGCCGTAGTTGGTCGACGTCTCGGTGTAATTCAACGAGGCGGATGCAGAACCACCGGTGGTGCCGGGCGCGAGCCCGTCAACGCTCTTGCCGAGCAGCGATGCCGCAGCGGCGCTGGTGATCCGGAACGAGGCAGCCGGTGCGCCGGTATTTGCCGGCGCGCCACCATTGAAGCCACCCTGTCCGCGTCCACCCGCTGCACCAGCTGGACGCGCCGCACGTGCAATCGAGTCGGCCCGCGCGATCGAATCGGCATACGCCTGCACCCCACCCGCCGTCTGGCCCGCGGGCAGCACACCCGACACCAGCGCGCCACCGCGCACCACGCCGACCTGGCCGTTCTTGTTCACGACGATATCACTGCCACCAGGGCGCGCACCCGGCGTGGCACGCGCCATCGTCGCCGCGGGGTTGTTGATTGCAGCACGGGCCGTCAACGAGAGCGCATCAAGATCGATCGTCGCCACGGCCACCGCCCCGGCGAATCGCCCGGCAGCAGGCCCGCCACCGCCGAAGTTGCCGCGACCGCCTCCAGGGCCTCCAGCAGGCGCTCCGGCCGGTCGCACCGCTGGCGAGAGAATCACGAACTTGCCTGCCGCCTCTGCCGCCGTGATCTGCTTCGTCGTATCGCCGGCAACACCACCGTAGATCACCGTCGCACCCGAAACCGACTTTGGTGCAACTGCACCCGGCACCGGCACGAAGTCGGCGTTGAAGCGGAGCGCCTTGCCATCGACCGTCAGCGTCGACTGCTCGGTGAACTTGCGCTGGATGTAGGGCAGCGTCTGGAAGTAGCCACCGTTCTCGCCAGCGGGCTCGATCTTGAGCCGCTTGAGCTCACCCGCGATGTAGTTGGTCCCCTTCATGTTGCCTACGCGCCCGACCTGTCGCCCTTCCATCGAGTCGTCGGCAAAGATGTAGAGTCGCGTCATCAGGTCGGCGGCACTGATCGCGGCCGTCGTGGGCTTGGGAGTGTGCTTCTCGGGATAGCCGTACTTGTTGAGCGGCGCCTGGGCCACCAGAACGGCCGGGACGAGCAGCAGCGCAAGGGAATGCGCCGACCGACGTGCAATGGACACGCGTGTACTCCAATGAGAATGAGAAATCATCTGAGGGGAACTACTTAGTGATACGAGCAGTCATCACGCCGGGTTGATTCCTCTGTCTGCAGCCTGGGCCGTCGCGATCCCGCGCGGTTCGTCGACCGATAGCAGCAGCACGCCCCCGATCACGAAGAATCCGATGACCGTGGCCACTCCAGCGCGCTGTGATCCGAAGGCCGTGGTGACCACGCCGAGCAGCAGCGGCCCCATGAACGCCGTCGCTTTCCCCGAGAAGGCGAAGAAGCCGAAGAACTCGGCCTGGTGCTTCGCCGGTATGAAGCGCCCCATCAACGACCGTGATGCCGACTGGTTCGGTCCGACGAAGATCCCGATGAGAATCCCCGCGACCCAGAACCACGCGCGGGTCGGCGCCCAGACCGCGAGGGCGGTGGCAATCGTGAGCGCGACCAGCGACCAGAGAATGGTGCGCTTGCCGCCGATCCGGTCGTCGACGAACCCGAAGAGAAACGCCCCGAGCCCCGAGGCGACATTCAGCGCCACGCCGAAGAGAATCACCTCGGAGAATGACATCCCGAAAGTGCCGGCCGCGTAGATCCCGCCGAACGCGAACACCGTGACCAGGCCATCGTTGAAGATGAGTCGCGCGACCAGGAAGCGAACGATCTCGCGATAGTGCCGGATATCTCGCGCCGTCTGCGCCATTTCCGCGAGCGCCGCGCGGAAGGAAATGGTGGCCCCAGCAATGTGGCGCTCGGGCACGACCAGAAAAATCGGCAGCGAGAAGAGCCCGAACCACACTGCCACCAGCAGGTTGGTCGCCCGAATATTCCAGCCTGCCACCTTGGAGATCCCGAACCACGGCACCTCCGGCTGCACAAAGCCGACGAGCGCGATGCCGAGACAAACGAGCCCACCGACATAGCCGAGTCCCCAGCCGTAGCCCGACACGCGACCGATCCGCTCCTGCGACGCAATCGTCGGCAGGAATGCGTTGTAGAACACGTTGCCTGCCTCGAACGCCATCTCGGCCATCACGAAGAGGATCAGCGCAATCAGCCCGGCGTGTGCCGTCCCCGGTGCCACGAAGGCCAGCAGCGTGGTGGCGATGATGCTGATGATGGTGCTCACCGCCAGGAAGCGCTTGCGCGCGCCGCTGCGATCGGCGGCTGCGCCCAGGAGCGGCGACATCACTGCTGTGAGCAGCGCACTGATGGCCACCGCGCGCGACCACCACGCCGTGCCCGTGACTTCGTCGGGCGCCATCGCCTTGGTGAAATAGGTGGCGTAGATGAAGGTCACCACCAGCGTGGTGAAGGCCGAATTGGCCCAGTCGTACAGGGCCCAAGACCAGATCACCCGGGGCTGATCCCGATCGTTGGGCGATGTCGCTGCAACTGCCGTCATGGCTACCTCAGCTGGGTCCCGCGATCCCCCAATCTACCCCTTACCCGCTTTCGGTGTATCTTCGGTTTAGCGATATGCGCACCATCCTCTTCGTGGACCCGCCTGCCTTCTGCACCACCGTCGAAGTCCTGGGCGATCCGCAGCTGCGCCGGCGTCCGCTGGCCATTGCCCCCCTCGCCGCCGACCGGGCGGTGCTCCTGGCCGTGAGCGCCGAGGCGCGGAGTGCCGGGCTGAGCCGGGGGATGGCCGTTGCCCTGGCGCGGAAGATCTGCCCCGATCTGGTGGTGCGTCCCCCCAACCCGCGTCGCTATGCCGCCGCGCACCGGGCGCTGCACGAAATCCTCGCGCGGGTGGCCCCGGTGATTGAACCGCGCGGCTGGGGCCACGCCTATCTCGACATCACCGGCACCGAAGGACTCTTCGGGTCGGCGGTGGACGTGGCACTCCGACTCGAGCGCGAAGCGAGCAGCCGACTCTCGCTCCCCCTCGCCGTGGGTGTAGCCGTCAACAAGCTGGTGAGTGAGGCCGCCGCCACCGTAGTGAAGCGGGAATCGGGGGCCGAGATCTGGTCGGTGTCGGCGGGGCACGAGGCCGCCTTCCTCGCTCCCGAACTCGTGACGCTGCTTCCCGACGTGCCCGACCGCGTGCGTGAACGGCTCGATGACTATCACCTCGAACGGATCGGCGAAGTGGCGGCACTCGGCGAACAGCCGTTGCGCGTGGTCTTCGGGGCGGCCGGCCGCACCCTCTACACCCACGCCCAGGGGATCGACCTGCGCCCGGTGATTCCGCCCGAGGTGCGGGCCGAGTGTCGCGTGACGCATCTGCTCGCGACCGACACCAACGATCGCACGGCACTCCATGCCATGTTGCGGCCGCTCAGCGAGCGCCTCGGCCGTCGCCTGCGGGCGCGCAACTTCACCGCGGGGCGATTGCTGGTCACTGTGCGGCACGTCGATGATGCCACCGCCGAACGCGCCATCCGGTTGCCACCGTGGGCGCTCGATACCGATCTCTGGCACGCCGCCTGTCGCGCACTCGATGCGGTACTCGCACGCCGGGTGGCCGTGCGCAGCGTGACCCTCGTGGCCGATGCGTTGCGCGATACTCACGTGCAACTCGAACTCTGGCCCGATCCGGTGGCGCAGGCCCGCCCCGAAGCCGCCGCGTTGCAACAGGCGCTCGATGGCGTGCGGCAGGTGCTCCAGCGTCCCGCCGGGAATGCTCCATCCCGGGCGGCCCCACTCTTGCGCGGTCAGGTGATCCGGCGGCGACCACGCGAGGCACACGCCTCGAGTGATATTGCAGTGACCGGCTGACAGGAGCCCGCGAGTGACCCGAGTGCCGCAGAACCATCTCCCCGATCACGCACGGTGACCTGACCGTGTGCGGCATCTGCGGCATCGTGCAGCCGCGCGGCACCACCGTGGCACCGGAGGTGCTGCGCGAGATGCGCGACGCGATGGCGCATCGCGGCCCCGATGGCGCCGATCTCTACATCGATGGACACATTGGCCTGGGCCATCGTCGCCTCAGGATCATCGACCTGAGTGATCTCGCGGCCCAGCCGATGACGAGCGGCGACGGCAATGTCGTCGTGGTGCACAACGGCGAGATCTACAATTTCGAGGCGCTGCGTCGCGAACTCGAGCAGCATGGCCACCGGTTCCGTTCCCGCTCCGACACCGAAGTCATCCTCGCGGCGTGGCAGCAGTGGGGACCGGCGTGCGTCGATCGCTTCAACGGCATGTTCGCCTTCGCGCTCTATGATCGCGCCCACGGCACACTCTTTCTCGCTCGCGATCGTCTCGGCATCAAGCCGCTCTACTATCACAGCGCCGGTGGCGTCTTTCACTTCGCGTCCGAGATCAAGGCGTTCTTCGCGCTGCCGGGAATCACGCCACGCATCAACGATGCGCGCCTCCCCGAACAGCTCCTCTATCGCTCGCTGGCCGACGAACAGACGCTCTTCCACGGCATCAATGCGCTGCTGCCGGGGCACTCGCTCACGGTCAGCGCCGACGGCGAGATCTGCACACAGCAATACTGGGACATCGCCTTCGCGTCACTGCTCGATGCACCGGAATCCGAACTCGAAGAAGATGTGCTCGCCCTCCTGCTGGAGAGCGTGGAGCTCCAGGAAGTCGGCGATGTACCGATCGGGGTGCAGCTCAGTGGCGGCATCGACTCCGCGCTGGTCACCGCGGCGATGGCACGTCCCGGACAGCCGCAGGTGCAGAGCTTCACCGCGGGATTTGCCGAGCCGGGATTCAGTGAATTTGCCGAAGCGCGCGCGGTGTCATCGCGCTATCACACCGGGCACCACGAAGTCGTTCAGCAGCAGCGCGATTTCGTCGACGCCCTCGACACCCTCACCTGGCATCACGACGAACCGCTGGCGCACTCCAACTCGGCGGGGATCTACTCGCTCTGTCGCGCCGCGAAACCCTTCGCCACGGTGCTGCTCACCGGTGAAGGGGCCGACGAGACCTTCGCGGGATACCATCGATATGCGTGGCTCCAGAAACATGCCGCCGCGCGTCGCTGGCTCATTCCCTTCGCACCACTCCTCCCCGCTCGCACCTCGGGGCGACTCGCCTCGTTGCAGCTCGCGCTGACCCGATCACCGCACGAGTTCATCGCCCTGAGTACGGCGCGCGGCTTCGGCGACTTCGCCACGCACCTCGACCCGGCGGCAGTACAGCAGACCATCACGCGACGCGCCACGTTGCTGGCCCGGGCGAGCGGCACCTCACCGCTCAATCAGGCGCTCTACTACGATCTCAAGAGTTACCTGCCGCCGATCCTGATGCGCCAGGACAAGATGAGCATGGCCCACGGGGTCGAGACCCGGGTGCCGTTCCTCGATCATCGTCTCGTGGAGCTGGCGTTTCGCATTCCGGACCGCAACCGACTTCGCGGCAGCACCGGCAAGTGGCTGCTCAAGCGGATTGCCGAGCGCTATCTCTCGAAGCCACTCGCCTGGCGGGCCAAGAACGGTTTCTCCTTTCCACTCGCGCCGTGGCTCCGCGATGCCAGCGGTCTCGGCGGCCGGCTCGATCTGATCGTGGCCGAAACGAGCCTGAGCCGGCGATTGCTCCCCCGCCCGGTCCTCGAAACGCTGATCGCCGAACACCGAAGTGGCCGGGCCGATCACGCCGAAGCCCTCTGGACGCTGCTGGCACTGGAGAGCTGGAAAACGGCTTTTTTTGGAGGGAAATGAGGCAATTTCTGCAGTTTTCTGAGAGTTTTTACTGGATTTGACGTTTTCGCACTTTCGGTGTATCTTCGGTATCACTGCTTCGGATGCCACCATGCCCAGCCTCGCTTCCCGCTATCTGTCCCATGCCAGCACGACCTTGCCGAAGGTCGCGTTGCTGGTGAGCAGGTCGTATCCGCGAGCGGCATCCCGCATCGGCACCACGCTTTCCACGATCGGCCGCAGCACACCGGTCGCGAAGTACGGCAGCACCTCCACGCTGAATCGCGCGATCAATTCGGCGCGCTCCGGCAGCGTCCGCACCCGCATCGCGGTGCCGATGATTTCCAGTCGGTGGCGCAGCACCACACCCAAGTCGATTCCCGCCGCGCGTCCGCCAGTGAGGGTGCCCAGCACCACCAACCGACCCCGCTTCGCGAGCAACCCGATGTTGGCGTCGAGCGCCTCGGCGCCGAGCGTGTCGACAATCACGTTCACCGGTGCGCCAACCTCGGCTGGCCAGTCGGGGTGCGTGGTGAGCACACCGCGGGTCATCCCGAGCGGGAGGCAGCGCGCGAGTTTCTCTGCGGTGCGCGAGGTGCCGATCAATTCGAGGTCAAGCAACCGGGCGAGTTGTGCGGCGGCCGTGCCCACCCCGCTGCCAATGGTATGGACCAGCACGCGGTCGCCGCGCTGCGCCTTGCCGCGCAGCACCAGGGCATCCCACGCGGTAAGAAACGCTTCGGGAATCGCTGCGGCATCGTGGAATGACATGCCATCCGGCACGCGCAACACTTCGCTCTCGTGCACCACCAGTTGCTCGGCGGCAGCTCCACCGCCCACGAGCCCCATCACCTTGTCCCTAACAGTCCATCGCGTCACGCCGCTGCCGCAGGCCACGACGCTCCCCGCGTACTCCATGCAGGGAATGTCGTCGGGCCATCCCGGGGGCGCCGGATACTTCCCCACGCGCTGGAGCAGGTCGGCCCGATTGAGCGCCGCGGCGTGTACCGCCACGACGACCTGCCCCGCCTCTGCGACGGGCGCAGGGCGATCGACGATTTCGAGGGAGGGGAGGATGACGGCGCGCATGCTGGAAGGTAGCGGAGGCCTTGGTGGTGCCGCGCTCGCGCGGCACGGGTCTCTGCGT
>JAZKBR010000002.1:213082-252529 GCA_040388535.1 Gemmatimonadota bacterium
GCTGAAACCGATCCGCCGCCAACCCCGCCAGAGCAGATCCCCGACGATCCGGACTACGAGGAGATCAAGGCCAATCTCGGCAACCTCGAGGAGCTGCTGGAATGGCTGGACGACAGCCTCAGCGACAAGCTCAACGAATTGCGCGGCACCACCGACCCGGGGCCGGAGATTTTCGCGTGAGCTATTGCCTCGCTGCCCCCGGCCACCCCATCCACGGCCCGTATCACGACACGGAATACGGCTTTCCGCTGCGCGACGACCACGGACTCTTCGAACGGCTGGTGCTCGAAATCAACCAGGCCGGGCTCTCGTGGCTCACCATCCTCAAGAAGCGTGACGCCTTTCGTGCCGCCTACGATGGCTTCGATCCGCACATCGTGGCGCGGTATGGCGATGTCGAGCGTACCCGGCTCCTCGCCGATGCGGGCATCATCCGCAACCGGCTCAAGGTCGATGCCGCCATTCACAATGCCGGCGTCATCGTCGGCATCATCGGGTCACATGGTTCTTTCGCGGCCTGGCTCGACGCGCAGGGCGAGCTGAGCAAGGAGCAGTGGGTCAAGCTGATGAAGCGCGAATTCAAGTTCATGGGCGGCGAGATTGTCGGCGAATTCCTGATGAGCATCGGAAGGTTGCCGGGTGCGCACACCGCCGACTGCCCGATCGGAAAGGAATTGGCACGACGAGCATTACCATCGATCATCCCTCATCCATCATCCATCATCGATGATCGATCGACGATCGACGATCGACGATGATCGCAGGTGTTCACCCACCTCCACGTCCACTCCTGGTTCTCCTTCGGACTGGGGACTTCGTCGCCCGACGCACTGGCGCAGGCGGCGGCCCGGCGCGGCTATCGCGCCCTTGCGCTCACCGACACCAATGGCGTCTACGGCGCAGTGGAGTTCCAGCGCGCCTGTGACACCGCGGGCATTCGCCCGATCCTCGGCTGTCATCTCGTCACTCGCGATCACGAAGCCGTTGTTCTTGCCGAAGACGCGCGCGGCTGGGCCTCGCTCTGCCGCGCCGCCACCGCCATTCACTGGAATCCCGATCTCGCGCTGAGCGCCCAGCTCGCCGTCGATCGCGCCGGCCTCGTCGTCCTCACCCGCAACATCGACCTGCTCGAGCGGCTGGTGAAGCTCTCCGGTCCGGCCGGCCTCTACGCCGAGCTGCGCCCCGAACCCGGGCGCCATCAGGTACTCGCCGCCGCGCAGCGCCTCGGCGTTCCGGCGGTCGTGACGGGCGGCGTGGTCTGTGCCGATGCCGAGGACTGGAATCGGCATCGCCTGCTGCTCGCAATTCACGGCAACACCACACTCGCGCAGGTCGAGAACGCCTGGCCGCGCGACGCCTGGCTCCGCCCTCCGGCCAATCTCGAGCGGCACTTCCCCGACATTCCCGACGCCTTCACCGCCGCCGACGTTCTCGCCGAGCGCTGCCAGTATCGCATCCCCATTGGTCGCACCATCGCGCCGCGCGCCTCCGACACCGACGACGCCCTCGCGAAGCTGCGCGCCCAGGCCTACGACGGCGCCGTCCGTCGCTATGGCACCATCGCGCCGGTCACCCGCGATCGACTCGAGCACGAGCTCGGCATCATCGGGATGAAGGGATTTGCCGACTACTTCCTGGTGGTCCAGGACATCGTGCGGCACGGCCCCACGCACTGTGGTCGCGGATCGGTCGCGAATTCGGTGGTCTCATACTGTCTCGGGATCACGCACGTGGAGCCGCTCGGCGCCGGGTTGTTGTTCGAGCGCTTCCTCAATCCGTCACGGAAAGATCCGCCCGACATCGACCTCGATTTCCCCTGGGACGAACGCGACCAGATTCTCGCGTGGACCTTTCGCAAGTATCCGCTCCCGCGTGCCGCGATGGTGGCCAATCACAACTGCCTGCGCCTCGCGGGTGCGCTGCGCGAAGTGGCCAAGGTGCACGGCCGACCGGCCGCCGAAATTCGCGAGATCACCCGGCGTATACCGATGTACACCGAAGGGAGTGCCAGCGAGATCATCGGCAGCCACGCGAACTTCCGCGACCTGCGGTTGCCCAAGGTGTGGCAGGAGCTCGCGGCCGTGGCGGAGACCCTGGTCGGCACGCCGCGCCACCTCTCGCTGCATCCGGGAGGCGTGGTCATCGTACCGCACGCCCTCACCGACGTGGTGCCGATCGAGCGCGCGGCCAAGCAGCTCGATGGTCATCCCGATCTCACCGTGCCGGTCATCCAGTTCGAAAAGGATGGTGCCGAAGATGCCGGGCTGGTGAAGATCGACCTCCTCGGCAATCGCTCGCTCGCGGTGATTCGTGATGCCATCGCGATGGTGCACAGCAACACCGGCGTGCAACTCGACTACACCTCGCAGCAGGCCGGCGACGATCCGGCCACCCGCCGCGCCTTCCGCACCGGCGAAACCCTGGGCGTCTTCTACACCGAATCACCGGCGAGCAGAATCCTCAACCTCAAGTCGCGCGCCGACACCTTCGACCTGCTGGTGCTCAACACCAGCATCATCCGGCCGGCCTCCAACCGCTTCATCCGCATCTATCTCGAACGGCTGCACGGCAAGCCATACGAACCGCTGCACCCATCCCTGGGCGAGACGCTGGCCGAAACGTTCGGCGTCATGGTCTACCAGGAAGACGTGGTGAATGTGTCGCACGCCTTTGCCGGCCTCTCGTGGGCCACCGCCGATGGCCTGCGCAAGGCGCTCTCCAAGAAGCGCCCCGGCAAGCTGCTGGCCGCCTACTTCGACGAGTTCGTGGTGGGTGCGAAGGCGCGTGGCCGTGATGACGCCAGCATCGCCACGGTGTGGCAGATGATCCTCTCCTTTGCCGGCTATTCGTTCTGCAAGGGGCACTCGTGCAGCTACATCCAGGTGGCGCAGCAGAGCGCCTACCTGCGTGCCAATCACCCGGCCGAATTCATTGCGGCAGTGCTCGCGAACGGTGGCGGTTTCTATCATCCCTTTGCCTACGTGGCCGAAGCACGGCGAATGAACGTCGTCATCCTGCCGCCCGACGTGAACGAGAGCGAGTGGAACTGCACCGGGTGCAATGGGGCGATGCGCGTTGGGTTCCAGTTCGTCAAGGGACTCAGCAGTGCCGGCGCCACGCAGTTGCTCGCCGAACGCCAGGGCAATGGCCCGTTCCGCGATCTGGCGGATTTGCGCCGGCGCACCGCGCTCAGCGCCGATGACATCCGCCTGCTCATCAAGGTCGGTGCCTGCGACACCCTCGATGGCGGACTCAATCGCCCCCAGCTGCTCTGGGCGCTCGACACCGAAGCGCGCGTCGGCCAGCACACGCCCGTGGCCCGCAGCAGCGGCGGCCTGCTCACCGAACACCGCCCGCTTCCTGCCCTCCGCGATTACGACGATGTCCGCAAGCGTCGTGATGCCTGGGCACTCCTCGGCTTCTGTCTCGATGCCCATCCGATGACGCTGCACGCCGAGGCGCTCACCCGCTTCCGATTGGTGCGCAGCACCGACCTGGCACAGCACGTCGGCAAGCAGGTGCTGATGGCGGGAATGTTCACCACTGGCAAGCCGGTGCGGACCATCAAGGAAGAGCCGATGCAGTTCGCCACCTTCGACGATGGTCACGGCCTCGTGGAATGCGTACTCTTTCCCGATGTCTATCGCGAACGCGCCCACGTCCTCTTCGACCAGGGGCCCTTTCTCTTCCGGGGAGTGGTCGAGGAAGAGTTCGGGGCATATACCGTCACCATCCGGCAGATCGAGCGGCTCGAGCGGATGCTGGCACGAATGGGGGCGCGCTGAAGAGCAGGTGACGCGACCCAACCCGTCGAGGTCCAGATGTGCCCCCGAATGGTCCGTGCTCGTCGCTCTTGTCAGGAGGGAACCAATGCGCCTGCCCATAAAGACATTCCTGGTGGTGCTCGGCCTCACCGGCTGCACATCGGCGACCGGACCCAATGGCATCGGAACCGTGCCGATACCAGGCACAGTCACGATGCGCGTCGGCGATCAGGTCAAGCTCAAGAACAGCGCCTGGGTGCTCACGTTCAGCAGCGTCAAATCGGATAGTCGCTGCCCGGTGGATGTGACCTGCATTCAGGCGGGCGAAACCTCGCTCGAGTTCGTCCTCGACAATCCGCTGAGCGCACAGCCGCGACCGCCGGCCGTGCAGGTCATCCTGAACGGCGAAAAGCCCGACACGGTGGCCGGGCTCATCCTGCGCGTGACCCGGGTGGACCCGGCCCGCTATGCCGGGAAGACGATCACTTCCCGGCAGTATGCTGCGGAACTCGCCATTGCCTGGCTGACGCCGCCGGACTGACGCCGACTACTTGTTCGGTTCCAATGTGGTGCCGAGACGGTGAATCGCCGCCTCGACATGCTGCCTCGTGGCCCGGTCGCGGATCGTGGGCAGGGCGCGTCGCAACTGGGCCAGCAACAGTTGACCTTCGCCGCGCAACTGCGATCTGGCATCCTCGGCAAGCGGAAAGAGACCGAACTGCGCCTGCTGCGCTGCCGTGAGTCCGTTGCCGCCCGGAGGCGGATTGAGTTTCCGGTCGAGGGCGGTGAGGTAGTTGTTCTGCAAGGCGCGACGATAGGCGTCGATGATGGGCGAAGCCTCGCCGAGCTCCGACCACACTGCCAGCCGGACATCATCGAGATAGACCTCGAGTGGATAGACATCGGCCGCGTTGCGGGCGTTCGCAGCCTGCTCGAGCAGCCGGTTCATTCGCGCATCATTGAAGAGGGCGTTGAGGATGCGATTCTGCGCCCCTGATACCCGGTTGAGCATGCCGAAGGCCTCGATGCGCGCGCCGATCTCGGGACGGATCAAGTAGGTCGGCGTCTTCAGCACTTCCGCCGCGATGAACCGCATCGCCTCGACCTGCCGCGCCCGGGAGAGTGGCGTGTACACCGGACCAGACTGGCTCCCCGACTTGTATTGCACTGACGCACCACCGATCATGGTCACCGGATGGCCGGCTTCGGTCGCCCACTGATTCACGGTGTTGTCGTACAATTCCTTGAGCAGGGCGTTGTCGTCTCCTGCACGCGTCCCGGCGGTTGCCACGATATCCATCACCCGGGCGATGTTCCGGAAGCCGAGACGGGTTGACTTGACCGGATCGGCATCGCCGACCGCCTCGCTCAGCGTGCCGTAGCCGCCGAACGCATTCCCTTCGGAGAAACGCAGCCACGGCACCGTGTCCTGGACACGGAGCCACGAGTCCAGCACCGGGCGTTCGCCTTCCGTCGTGGTGTTGGGAAGTTCCTGGTACCCCCACTTGATCGCGAAGCGATCGTAGGGCCCGACGCGCGGCAGGATGTCTTCGAGCGGGATCCGGTCCTCGGGCTGGGTGACGTAGTTCATTCGCGAGTAGTCCATGATGCTGGGGCTATGTCCCATGCGATGGACCCAGGTGGCGCTGCGCACACTGTCGGCCGGGTAGGTCGAGCTGCCGATCTGATCGTGCCGCAGTCCGATTGTGTGCCCTACCTCGTGCGCAACGAGGAACTCGAGCAGCCGCCCCATCAGCGAATCCGGGAAGGGAATCGTGCGTGCCCGCGGATCGAGCTGGGCGGCCTGGGTGAAGTACCAGTTCTGACCGAGTCCGATCAGGTTGTGAAAGATCATCGAGGAGCCGTTGAGAATTTCGCCGGTCCGCGGATCGCTCACGTGCGGCCCGATCCCGTTCTCCACCGTCGACGGCAGCCAGCGCACCATCGTGTGACGAATGTCTTCGGGGGACCAGTCCGGATCGTTGGCCGGTGGATCCGCCGCGACAATTGCGTCCTTGAAGCCCGCCTCTTCGAACGCCGGTTGCCAATCGGTGATGGCCTTGCGGATCCACGGCTTCCACTGCTCGGGCGTGGCGGGATCGACATAGTAGACGATCGGTTGCTTCGGGTAGCAGAGCGCACCGGCCCGGCGCTCGGAGCACTCGAGGCGCCACCGCGCGATGAAATCGTGTGTCGCGGTTCGCTGCTCCCGAGTACCGAAATCGACCTGTTCGACAGAGAAGTAGCCGATCCGTTCGTCGGCCCGGCGCTTCTTCATCGGAACATCCGGCAGGTGGACCAGGCTCCAGTGCGCCAGCACGCTGGTCGCTGGTTGCGGCACTCCCGGCTGCCCGCCGCGGCCCGCCGTCACCCCGGTCTGCGTCGCCTCGACTTCGACGTTTTCGGGGAAGGCGAGAAAGCGTTCGACATACGACCGTGTCGCATCCACCGTCCCGGCGATCGCCGAGAATTCTGGCACGCTAGTGGTGAAGAGCCGAGTGACGTCGACGACGGCAGCGCTGTCGGGGCCGTAAGCCTCGACTGTGAGCGATGCGATCACCGGCCCGTAATTGGAGTTCTGCACCGACCGGTACACGGGCAGGGTGGAATCCGCCGTGATGGCAAACGACGTGGACCGCAGGACCACGCGATTGCCGTGGCGTTCCCAACGGACACTCGTCTCCGTGAATCGATCACCACCGTAGGAACCGAAGCCGTTAGTGGGAGTCGGATCCGCTGCCGCCGCCTTCGCGAAGCGGCCGACGACGAGCATGTCCTTCTCGAGTTCCTTCGCGGGAATCTCGAAATAGAGTTTGTCGCCGAGTTGATGCACGCCGAAAAGCCCGCGCCGAGTCTTCGCCTCGGCAGTGATCACGCTGGCGTAGGGCTTGGGGCCACCCGCCGGCGGACGGGCGGTGCTGTCGGGACGACCCGCTGGCAGAGCCGCCGGTGGACGAGCGGCAACGGGAGGGGGCGCGGGCTGGGGATGCGGGGCGCGGGCGCATCCGGCGAGGAGAACCAGCAATACTCCACCAGCTGATCGGGGCATACGGGATTCCGATTGTGAGTGTGGAAGCATCTTGCTGGGGCATAGAACGAAGACCACTTCGCTTTGTTTCTTGCGAACCTCTAACACAATCCGTCGCATTCTGAATCGGGCTCCCGCCAAACCATCTGACTGAAACCGCCGCCGCCACGGTGGCGTATCGCCGAGCCTTCGCCTTGAATCTTCTTGCGCAAGGATCGCCGATGACTCGCGTGGCGCCGCCCCTGATTCATCGTGTGGCTGCACTGGTCGCCGGATTCATCGCCGTGATCACCGCGACCCGGCCAGGCCCGGCACCCCTCCAGCCACCGCCGCACCGTGTGGCGGAGATCCCGGCTGACATCGAGATCCGGCTCGAGCGTTGGCTCCGAATGGCGGCGCCATTCGGGATGACCGGCGCGGTTGCCACCCTTCGCGACACGAGCCTGACGCTCGCGGCCGGATTCGGTCCACTTAGACCCGACGGCGGCGCCATCGGCCCGGATACACCCTTTCTGTTGGCCTCCCTCTCCAAGCAATTCACCGCTACGGCCATCCTTCGCTCCGCAGCAGATGGACATCTCGCGCTGAGCGATTCGCTGGCGAAGTTCTTCCCCGACGCGCCGGCGCCCCAGCGGAACATCACGATCGAGCAGTTGCTGACGCATACCAGCGGGATGATCTACCTCGAACCGCGAATGTTCGACCCCGCCCCCGACCGCAACGCGCTCTTCCACGAACTGCTCTCCCTGCCCCTCCAGGCCGCACCGGGCGGGCGCTTCAGTTACTCCAATCCCGGCTATGCCCTGCTCGCCGGCGTGCTTGAGCGCTCCGAACAGACGACCTTCGAGCAGTACCTCACGACGCGGCTCTTCGCCCCTGCCGGGATGCGCGCGACCACCTTTCTCGGTCGGCCTGTTACCGACGCACCGCACGGCGTCCAGCTCGGCGTCGACCAGGGACCGATGAGTGACATCCCCGGGGCCGACCGCGCCGTCGGCAACGGCTCGGTCATCAGCACGGTGCGCGATCTGGCGCGCTGGGAGGTCGCCCTGCGGACACGCCGGATCCTCGATTCCACCTGGACCGAGGCGCTCTTTGCACCGCGGGTGCCCGCCACCGGTGGTGCGCGGTATGCCTTCGGCTGGAACATTCTCCCGACGCCGCGAGGCACCACGCTCATCTTTCACGCTGGCGACCTCGGCCCGTTCAATACCGAATTTCGTCGTTACGTCGATGACAAGTTCACCCTCATCTGGCTCTCCAATGCCCGCCTCGCCAGCGGCGGCACCCGCGAAGTGGTCACTCGTGTGGTTGCCAACCTGCTGAATGGCGCTCCCGTCGTTGATCCGCGGGATATCGCCCCGCGCGATGTTGCCGACGAGCGCCGCATCAGGGGTCACTACCTCCTCGCCGGCGGTGACACGATAGTGGTTTCTGCCACCGCGTCCGGGCTCACAATCGGGGCGACCGGATCGATCGCCCTCCGCGCCCTCGCCGGTGGCGCGGTTGACACGGCCGCGACGTCGCGCACTATCGCCGATGCGCTCATGGCAATGCAGCAGGGCGACGCATCACGACTGCGCGATCAGTTGCACCCCTCGCTTCCTGTGACCGGCGCGATTGAAGGAACGCGTCAACTGTTGACGGCCCTCGCCGATTCGTTCGGCGGCCCGCTGCGTGTCGAGCCACTCGGGGGAATCACAGGCACGCCAGGGCGGGCGATGGCCTTTGTCCGCATTCGCGGACTGCGCGGGGCAGTCGTGGCGGGATTCGGTCTCGCCGGTGGCGGGCGCATCCTCACTTTCGCTGACCCGGCCACTGTGGCCGCTCTCACGCCGCTCAAGCGCTCGGCCGCTGGTGCCTCGCAATACGTCGCATTCGATCCCGCCACGATGCGTACCACGCGCATCACCTTCACCTCGAACGCGCTCAGCATCACCGTCGACAGCGGCACTGCGGTCGTTGCAACGCGGCACGCGCGCTAACATGAATCCCGCCTGCCTGTACCACGCGGCGAAAATCGTTCTACGCAATTCGGCGAAGCGCATCAGCAACTGAAACCGGTTCACGCGCGGCGGCGTACCACCCGCCACGCTTGTCGGTTCTTGCTGCTCACGCATTTCCCTCCTGCGCAGGATACGTATGCTCATCCTCACGCTCGCCACGCTGTCTGCTGTGCTGCAAGGTGGTCCCACCGATCACATCGCCTCCGCCACCGGGCGCTCCTATTCGGGCCGGCGTGGCGAAACCACCGTGCAGGCACCGCGGCTTGCCGCGAAGCCGGTGATCGATGGTGTACTCGATGAGCCGATGTGGCGCGAGGCGGCCGTCCTCACCGATTTCTCCCAGTACAAGCCGGTGGACGGCGTGCCCGCAGCGGATTCCACGCAGGTACTGATCTGGTATTCGCCCACGGCACTCTTCATCGGTGTCCGGGCGTACGATGCGTCCGGCGCGGTGCAAGCCACGCTGGCGAACCGCGATCAGATCTTCACGGATGACAATATCCAGGTCTTTCTCTCGACCTTCAACGACAAGCGACAAGCATCCTTCTTCGCCGTCAATCCACTCGGCATTCAGGCCGACGGCGCGCTGAATGAAGGTGGTGGCGGCAAGGACGCCGTCGATCTCTCACAGGACTTCGTCTGGCAATCCAAGGGACGAGTGACCGCCGACGGCTACGAGGTGGAACTGCGGATTCCGTTCAAGAGCCTTCGCTCACAGCAGGCGAAGACACAGACCTGGGGCATCAACGTGGTCCGTGGCGTCCCGCGCACCGCGCAGCAGCATTCCTGGATGCCGCTGAAGATCGGGGCCTCTTCGCTACTGTCGCAGTCAGGCCGCCTTGAGGGCCTGACCGACCTCGAAACCGGACACGTCCTCGACATTCTGCCCACAGTCACCTACAGCGTCGACGGCGCCCGTAGCGCCAGGACTGGCAAGTGGGACTATGACGCGAACCGGGCCGAATTCGGGGGCAATGTTCGCTACGGACTCAGCCGCAACCTGACACTCAACGCCACCGTCAATCCCGATTTCTCCCAGGTGGAAAGCGACGTCTCGCAATTCACACTCGACCCGCGCGAGGCGGTCTTCTTTCCAGAGAAACGGCCATTCTTTCTCGATGGCATCGAGCAGTTCGACGCGCCCAGCAACCTGATCTACACCCGGCGAATCGTGCAGCCGCTCGTCGCCGCCAAGCTGACAGGCAAGGTCAGCGGAACCCAGATCGGTGTGCTCGCGGCCGTCGACGACACGATCGCCTCCGCCACGGGCGATCACCCGCTCTTCGGCATCGTGCGCGCTTCCCACGATCTCGGGCCCGGCTCACGTCTCGGTGCGTTGTGGACCGAGCAGCATGATGGCGACAACTTCAACCGGGTCTACGGCGCCGATGGCCGGGTCGTGCTCAACAAGATCCACTCGTTCACCTTTGCCGGCGCGATGTCCCGCACGGAACGCAACGGCGTCAGCACCTCAGGGCCGATCTGGAGTGCGGCCTATCGTCTTGGCAAGCGCTCGTTCCGGACGGCCTACACCATCAATGCCATCAGCCCCGACTTCCGCTCCAATGCCGGCTTCATCAGCCGGCCGGGGATCGTGAATGCCAACATTGCGCACGCCTATGTCTGGCTTCGGCCGAAGAAGACCCTCGAGGTGCTCACGGGCCAGATCGTCCTCTTCGGACAGTGGCGGTATGACGACTTCATTCATGGTGGCGAGATCCAGAACCGGTTGCTCCACTTCGATTTCACCGGCCATCTGCGCAGCGGCTGGGACCTCAACGCGTCGGTCTACGACGAAAGCTTCGGCTACGACCCGTCGATCTTCACGCGGTATGCGCTGCAGAACCCCGATGGATCGATCGCCCCGTGGGTCGCCCCGGGCCGTATCCCCAATCGCGACTATGTCGCCGGTTTCAGCTCGCCGAACTACAAGCATCTGCAGGTCAACGGCTCGCTGCTCTGGGGACACGACGAGAACTTTCCCGAATGGGCCTCCGGTAACATCATCGTTGGCACGCTCGGCCTCACGGTCCGGCCCACGAGCCAGCTGCGGATGAATCTCTCCTACAATCATCAGCAGGTGAACCGACGCACCGACGGTTCGCGCGTGCTGGTGCAAGGGGTGCCGCGCGCGCGGATCGAATATCAGCTCTCGCGCGCATTCCAGGTCAGGGTGGTCTCGGAGTATGCGTTCGAGTCCCGCGATGCCCTCCGCGACGATTCGCGCACCAACCTGCCGATCGTGATCCGGCAGTCGAACGGTCAGTACGCGCCGGCCGCGGGCTACTCGAATGGTTCGCTGACCAGCAACCTGCTCTTCAGCTACTTCCCGAACCCCGGCACGGTGATGTATGTCGGCTACGGAACCAACTCGCTGCGACCGAACGACGACCTGCGAGACAAGCTCGGCCGCCAGAGCGACGGCTTCTTCGTGAAACTGTCGTATCTCTTCCGCCCAGGTGGCGAACGCCCGACCGGTTGAAGCCTCGGGCCACCGAAACGGCCACGGGCGACAAGGATGACTCCCTGTCGCCCGTCGGTTGTTGTGGTACTCCTCAGCGGTTACCGGTCTTTCATGTCACCAAGCTTTTCAGCGGCAACACGCCGAATCTCCGGATCCTTGTCGTCGAGCGCCCGCGTCAGCCCGGGCATCACCGCCGAGGTGCCGATCTCGCCGAGCCCTTCCACGGCAGCCAGACGCACTTCGCGATCGCCGTCAGTGAGCAACCCGACGAGCGCCGATGTAGTCGTCGGGTCGGCGATCCGGCCAAGTGCCTGCGCCACCTGGCGCCGGAACTCGGCGTCACGCGAGGAGAGGGCCTGGACCAGTTCCGCAGGCGCCGTATGCAGTTCGTCGAGATTGCCGATCGCCTCCACGGCCGCCGCGCGCACATCCTGATCCTTGTCGGAGAGCGCCTTCGCCAGTACACCGGCCGAGTGCGCCGAGCTCAACTGTCCCAGCGCCTGGGCGCTCGCGCGGCGAACGTCCGCATCGCTGTCGCGCTCAAGAACCCGTTCCAGTGCGTTCACTGCCGTGGCGTCTTCCACCTGGCCCAGCGCATCGGCGGCAGCAGCCCTCACCGATGCGACCTGGTCACCGAGTGCCTCGATCAGTGCCGCCGTGGAGCTCTTGCTTTCGATCTGCCCGAGCGCTTCGGCTGCAATGGTGCGCAATACCGGGTCACCGTCGCGTAGGGCGGGGAGCACATCGCCTACCGAGGCGGGATCCTCGATCTGCCCGAGCGCCCAGACCGCTGCGACACGAAGCCGCCCGTTGCCGGACCGCGCGATCCGACCGAGCACGGGCGCAGAGGCCTTGTCCTCGATCTGTCCCAGCGCCCACGCTGCCATCGTGGCCACGGCCGGCGTGCGATCGCCGAGTGAATGTTCGAGCGGTAGCCGCAATTCGGGACGTTCATCTTCGCCGATTGCGAGCGCGGCACCCTCACGAATCCGTGGTGAGGCGTCCTCAAGCAGAGATGCGAGCCGTGATGTCGGAACAGTGCTGCGCCCGAGCAACTTGGCGGACACCCGGCGGACGCAAGGATCGTCAGCGGCGAGCCGGGATACGAGCAGCGTGATCGCACGTGGATCGCTGATGGTGCCACTCAGTGAATCCTTGGCGGACTGCATGGTCGCCGCAGCGTCAGCGAGGCGGCCGAGGCCGGCGCTCGAGCCGCTCGACCAGAAATTGCCAAGCTGATCGCCAATCAACTCGCAGACCACTGGATCGGTCTTGCCCAACGCGTCGAGCAGTGTTGCCACCCGGCCCGAATCAGCGCCCGGTCGATCATTGTGGTGGCCGATGTGCACCGAGATCGGCGCAACCGGAGCAAGGGTCACCACGGCGGCAGCAGCACCTCCGCCCGCCAGCACAGCCCCCGCGACGAGTGCGAGCGCACGCATCACGGCCGCTCCCCGAGGGCCTCCGCCGCACGCCTCCGGACCTTGGCATCGGAGGAATTGAGCCCGGCACGCAGGGCATCACGCGCCGACTGATCGGCCATGTTGCTGAGCGCGTCGATCGCCCGTTCACGCACATCGCCATTGCTGTCCTGCATCAGCTTCTGCAGCGCCGGCACCAGCGCCACGATTGAACGCTCGCCCACAAGCCCAGCCGCCGATGCACGCACTTCGGAGTTGCTGTCATTGAGCAGGGTGCGCAAGGTGGTCTCGGGGATCGCACCCTTGAGTTCGTTGAGGGTCTCGAGCGCCTGGCGGCGTACCTCGGGATTGCCGTCGCCCAGGGCCGGCAGCACGGCACTCGCCGCCGACGGATCATTCAGTTCGCCGAGTGCTTCAATCGCGGCCTGACGCACATCGACCGACTGGTCACGAATCAGCTTCGCCAGCGCCGCGCTGCTGGAGCGGTCGCCGATCCGACCGAGCAGATGAGCTGCTTCGTGGCGAACGTCCGCGTCGGGGTCATCGAGAAGGCGTGCGATGGGCGCCGCAGGAACACCCTTCTCGAAGTTGCCGAGCGCATCGAGGGCCTGCTGCTTCACCTCGGCATTCGGATCACTCAGCAACGCCGTGAGCGGGCCGATGGCGCGGGGATCCTCGAACTGCGCCAGCGCGTCTGCCGCAGCGGCGCGCACCTTGGTGTCGTCGTCCTTGAGCGCGACGATCAAACCCGGCACCGCGCGCGCGTCCTCGAGTCGGCCGAGTGACCGTGCCGCGGCGGCACGAACCTGCGCGTCGTCATCCTTGAGTCGCCCGATGAGTGCGTTGACCACCGTCGTATCTGCCGGCGTCTTATCACCACTGAGACCGACATCGATCCGGCCGACGCGCGCCGCGATCACACCGGCGTCGATGCGGGTGCGGGCGGCGGTGCGTGCGGCGTCGCGGCCCGCGAGACGGGCGATCCTGGCCATCGCGGCCGCAGTGAAGCTGCGCGGATGCCCCGGCCCTTCCTCGCCCGCTTGCTGCTGCTCTTCCGTCGAAACAGCGCCGTCGAGCTTGGCCTGACGGACCCGACCCGACACGCCGGGTGCAATCGCGATGGTTGCGCCCAACGCCAGCAAGGCCACTACTGCTGCGCCGCGGCGCGGCGTCGGGGCGCCGGGAGTGCCGCCCTCGATGAGTCGTGAAATCCGGGATACCAGCATTGATCGTTGCTCCGCCATGCCCGCAACGGGCACGCCAAGGGGTGAGGCCTGAATCCATTCCGCGACCTTTGCGAGGCAGCGCGCCAGCGGAATACCCGAACCGGTGCGGCGCGCCGCCCAGTCGTCACAGAGGTATTCGGCCGCATTCTGCATTTCGCGCCGAGCGAGATGGTTGAGAGGCTGGAAGAAGAAGAGACGTTCAATCAGCGACGCGGTATCGAGCCAGATCGGATCGCGGCGTGACAGGTGTGCCAGCTCATGCGCGAGCATGCTGCGCTGCAGTTCGGGGTGCAGATCGGTGAGCGCGGCCTCGGGCAGGCAGATTTCGCCGAGGCCGAGCGCGACCGGTGAGGAGATCGTCCGCGCCGTGGTGAGCACCACCCGCCGGCGATAGCCCACATCCCGACGGAGGGCATCGAGCATTTGCACGATCGGACCATCGCTGAGCGGCTGACGCTCCGTCAGGCGACCTACGAGAATCAGGCGTCGCGCCGCATAGCCAATGGCGAGCAGGAGCGCCACGGCCGCCCAGATCCCCACGAGCAGCGCGGCGGCCGAGAGCCGCGACCGGCTCGGCGTGTTGACAGGCGTAGATGCATCTGGTGCGAGACCGACCTGCGGTTGCGCCGGTGCAGGATCGGCAACCGGCAGCGGCTTGACAGTGCCGAGGGTTTTCACCTCGGGCGCATCCAGGCCAGCCTTCGTCGGGGCGGCCTGGGTGACGCTCGGCAACGTCAATGTGCCATTCGGCCGGACGTCGAGGCGCAGCTGTATGCTGGCGGTCAGGAGCCCGCCGAGAATGGCGGCCTTCCAGAGAATGTCACTGGTCGCCGGGTCGCGCCGGAAACGGGTCACCGCCCAGGCGAGACCGAGCAGTACTGTGCTGTGAATGGCATAGGTCAGCAGCCAGGCGAGCACGGTGGAGGGAAGAGTGCTGGTCATCACAGGGCTCCCTTGGTGCGGTCCACTTCTTCGATCATGCGGCGGACGCGGTCGAGATCGCCGGGCGACATGTCCTGGGCCTTGAGCAGATGGCTCACCAGCGCCGGGACGTCGCCGTTGAAGAGCCGCTCGGTCAACTCCTCGACCATGGAGACCTGGACATCCGCCTCGGTCACCAGGGCACGATAGAGGTATTGGCGGTCATTGATTCGACGCGCCAGGACGCCCCGGCGTTGCAATCTGGACAGGAGGGTGGCCACGGTGGTCTGCGCCAGCCCCCGCTCGGCGTGAAGCGCCTCCCAGATATCGATCACCGTGAGCTCCCCGCGAGTCCACAGCAATCGCAGGATGGCGATCTGGAGGTCGGTCAGTTGATGACGTTCGTTCATCGGGTCCCCAGTGGTTGATCTACAGGTGTAGATCTACAGCCGTAGTACGGCCCTGTCAACTCCCGCCAACTTCCGACCGGTTGATCTCGTACCAGAGGGGACAATTCGGCCGCAAATCCGGCCTGCAGCCTGACCTGGTGAGGAGTACTCGATGACCCGCAGGACCGCCCGATTCGCTGTCGCCCTGCTCCTGATCCTTCCCGTCTCGATCTCGGCCCAGACCAGGGCCGGCACGAAGTCCGTTTCCTCGAAGAAGTCCGCCGCCGCAAAGCCCGTGGCAGCGCCGCCCCTGCGATTCAATCTGGGCGCCACTGGCAACGAGGCGCGCTATCGCGTGCGCGAGCTGCTGGCGGCCTCGACCATCGAAAATGATGCGGTCGGCAGTACCACCTCACTGACCGGCGCACTCCAGATCGACGCGACGGGCAAGGCCGACACCACCATTTCGCGTTGGGTCGTGGACCTGACCACACTCAAGAGCGATCGCGCCATGCGCGACCGTTTTCTTCAGCACAACGCACTCGAGATTGCGCGCTTCCCCAAGGCAGAACTGGTGGTGACATCGATCAAGGGCCTCCCTGTCACGCTGCCCGCATCGGGCACGCTGACCCTGACCCTGCTCGGCAACTTCACCACGCACGGGGTGACCAAGGCGACGAGCTGGGACGTGGTCGCCAATGTCGCGGGGGATCACATCAGCGGGACGGCAACGACCCACCTGAAGTTCGCGGAATACAACATGACCCAGCCGCGACTCCCGGTGGTCGCAAGCGTGGATGACGACATCAAGCTCGAGTACGACTTCCACCTGATCCGCGAGAACTCCGCGAAACCCTGATCCGAGTACGATCAGATCCTGGAGATGCGAAAGGCCCCATCAGGGGCCTTTCGTACGTCAGGGCACAAACGCGAGATAGATGGCGAGACAGATCACGATACTCGCCAGCAGTGCGACGACACCGAGTCGTCGTCGTCTCGGCAGGCCGATCCACATCAGCAATCCGGTCACCGACCCGATCAACAGCAGGATGGCGGAAGCGTCGAGCACCCAGCTCCACGCCTTGCCCGAATCCTTGCCGCGATGGAGGTCGTCGAGTCGCAGGAAGAAGCCGCGACGTTCGACACGGATGGTCGCCTTTCCGGAACGCCGGTCGATCTCGGCTTCAGTATGCCGGCCTGGCCCCTTCATCTCGACTCGCAACGTCTGCGCATCGACATCGAATGTCGTGACAGCGCCAACGGCGCCGTAGTCGGCGCGCAACTTCTCGACCACCATCAACTTGTCCGGGCCGCTCAGCAGCGCGAGCGGCAGCTGCCCCTGCGACTCGACCGGCTGCACGCTGTCTGCGCCGAGCCACTCCTCGTGATTCAGGAGCAGGCCGGTCACCGCGAAAAACAACATCAGCAGCAGGGCGAACATGGTGAGGTAGACGTGAATTGTCCGGCTCACCGCCATCACACTCCGATAGACGCGTGACACTCCCGATTACTTCTTGTAGACGCAGTCGACCTGCGCGCCAGCAAAGGCATCGGTCGCCGTCATCATCCCGGTGGCTGGCGTGTTCTCGCAAGTGACGACCACACTGCGCAGGCTGTGGGCGCCATTCTCGAAGGCGACCTCGAGCCAGAACATGTACGCGCCGGCGGCGACCGGCGCATTCGCCTGATCGAGCCCATCCCACTCGATGGTGTACTTGCCTGCGGGGCGGGTCGCCCGCGCGACGGCGTTCACGACCTCGGGCGAAGTGCTCTCGAGTCCCCACCACTTGCTCAACTCGCGGAGATACTTGGGTCGATCACCCCAGAGGGCCAGTGTCCGAAGATGTTTACCGGTCGTATCGGTGACCCACGCCGCGACGTAGGGGCGATGCCGGTTGTAGTTGGCCGGCGTCACGTCAACGGCCATCGTGGCTTCCACCGCTCGCGCAGGAGTCATCGAGGCAACGGGTTCCGCTACTTCGTAGCGCGCGAAGCCGGGCGATCGAATCGTCTCTCCAGCGGCTGTCATCAGCAGACACTCGGCGCCGGGCACCGAGCGCACCAGAGCCAGTCCTTCCACCGGGTCGAGCACAGAGAGCGAGGTCGCGAGGGCATTGGCGGTGGCGTTGTCCGGGGCGATCACGGTCACACCCAGAACGCGATTCACCGGCAGGCCGGTGCGCGCGTCGATGATGTGCGAGTAGTGCTGTCCCGCGATGGTGAAGCCACGGGCATAGCCACCGCTCGTGGACACCGCCGCATTACCGACGGTGACTTCCGTGAGCGGCGGCGCGTTGTCGGCGTGCCGACGCGGATCGGTGACGCCGATGCGCCATGCCGCTGCGCCCGCGGGCGCTTCGCCCCAGGTCTGGATGTCGCCACCAATATTGATCAGCCCGCCAACCACGCCGGGGACCTGTTCGCGCACCGCCTGCACTGCGCGGTCGACAATGTATCCCTTGCCCAGCGAGTTGAGATCGAGCCGGGTCGGCCGCAGCATGCTGATCGCGGCGCTCTGCGGATCGATCTGCCATGCGGGCTGACGCAGCGAGGTGACGAGCGCGGCAAGGACTTCGGGCGAGGGCGGCTCGCCGCGTTGCTCGGCACCCTTCCACAACGTGGTGAGGACGCCGATCTGCGCGGTGTAGGCCCCGCCGGTTCGGTCGCCCCAGGACTGGTAGAGGTTCAAGACCTCGCGCAGTTCCGGCGACGCGGCATCGAGTCGGCCCACCCGCTGCAACCGGGAGACCTCGGAGGTCGAGTCCCACGTGCTGGTGAGCAGGCGTATCCGCTCGATTTCAGCCAGTGCCACCGATTCAGCACGCCTGGCATCGGCCGACGATGTCGTTACGAAGGTGAGGTCAAGCGATGTGCCCAGCACCCCTTCCCGGCGAAAGGTGTAGGGAATGGCGTGTGGGGTATGAACAGCTCCCGACACTGCGGGAACGAAGATGAGCGAAGCGAGGAAACCGAGGCGCAGCACAGCGACTCCTGAAAGAGAGGCACGCGGCGACGATCAGCCGATGGAAAAGTCTACTCAACCACGGTTCGTGACGGCATATCTACGCCGGGGTTCGAGCGAAAGTTGCCCTGCTGCCGGATCCCGAGTCCCGTGGTATCGTTCTGAATGACCCACCCATCCTGGCCGTCTGCCGAAGAAATTCGCAGTATCGCCGAGCGGGTGCCGGAGCTGATCCGCTTCGGTACCTCATCCTGGACCTATCCGGGCTGGAAAGGGCTGGTCTACGAGAAGGACTATCCTGCGACGGGTGCCGGTGCGCGAATGCTGGCGGAATACTCACGCTGGCCGCTCTTCCGTACTGTTGGTGTCGATTCCTTTTTCTATGCTCCGCCATCGCCAAAGACGCTGCTCGGGTACCGCGAGGCGCTGCCCGACGGTTTTCCCTGCGTCACCAAAGTCTGGGATCGTATCACGGCCCACACCTTTGCCAACCCGCGGGAAAAGGCGCGCTGGGGGCAAGCCAACCCGGATTGGCTCAACGCCGAGCTCTTCCTCGCCGAAGTGGTTGCCCCGATGCGCGAACATTTCAGTGGACACATCGGCCCGTTTGTCTTCGAATTCCAGGCGATCGCGAAAAAGGACAACCTCACCCCATCGCGCTTCGCTGAACGACTCGACCAGTTCTTTGGCGCGTTGCCTACCGATCTGCCCTACGCGGTCGAGATCCGCAACCCCGAGTTCCTGACGCCGGAATACTTCACGGTACTGCGTACCCACGGAGTGGCCCACGTTTTCAATTCCTGGACGCGGATGCCGGCCATTGGCGAGCAACTGCTGCTGCACGACTCGATCACGGCGAACTTCATCATCTCCAGGGCACTGCTCCGCCCCGGCCGCACCTATTCCGAGGCCGTCGACGCGTTTGCTCCGTACGACCATGTCCAGGATGAAAATCCGACGCTGCGCGCCGACCTTGTGGCGCTCGCGAAGGCAGCGCTCGAATTGCGCATCCCCGCCTACCTCATCGTAAACAACCGGGCGGAAGGAAGCGCACCACTCACCATCGCGTCGGTGGCCCGACGTCTCGGCGGCTAGCGTCCTCGTGCCACTCTCCGGGCAAGTTCCCCCGCATCCGGCAGCAGTTCTGCGCTAAGCAGGCCTTTCCCGCCAACGCCACCAAGCTGCGCGACGCCCTGCAGGATTGCCCAGACGCCTGCCGCACGACGATAGGCCTCGGTGGCAGGTAACCTGCCCGCTTCCGCCTCGACAATGGCGACGAGCGCCGCAAACCATTCATCGCGCGCCAGGACGACCTCGCTCTCGGGATCGCGGCCGGCAAAGTCCTGGGTGCTCACCAACCAGAGCAGTCGGGGTTCCTCGCGCCAGAGGCTGGTGTATCCCGAGGCCAGGGCCGCGATCTCGCCGTCCTCCAGCAACAATGCCTGCTCCGCGATGCCAGTGAGTTCGCGATACGCCTCGGCGACAAGCGCTTCGGTCAGACCATCCTTGCCGGGGAAGTGCCGATAGGGAGCGTTGGAGGAAACGCCGACGACCCGGGCGACCTCTCTTAACGAGAGTTCGGCCGCAGGGTGAGTCTTGAGGCGATTTCTCGCTGCCGCCAGCACCGCGCTCCGCAGCGTGCCATGGTGGTAGGGCCGGTTCATGGCAAGAAGGTAGGCCAATGAGTTAATGTTGACAATGCCAACTCCGACGAGCTAGACACTCGGTTTCGAACTGCTCGAGGCGTTCGACGCCTAATGTTTACAACGCCTACATCAGCAGGTTTCCGGCCAGAAAGCTCATTCTAGCGCGGTAGCAGTGGCTGGCTCGGTTAATGTGTACGTCGCCTACACGCGCATCACGGATGCGTCAGCAGTTTGATAAGATCGCCACCGAGAAGCGGGATAGCACTGCTGATAGACCGCTCCGCAACTGCCGTCCGGGTGACCCACAGCCGCCGAGCCTGATCGAGGCTGTAGCCCGACACTGCCAGGAGGACACCGAAGCGCTGCTCCAGCTGGTGCCCAGCAGCGCTGAACGTTGCGGCCCAGCGACGCGCCGAAGGGTCATCCTTTGCCAGCAGCAGCAACTCGAGCGGGCTGCCGATCCGCTCCTCCTGCCTGGCAGCGGCCCCGACGATCGCGACCTCAATCACCGCGTCCCGTTTCCCGGACTCAGCCAGTGCTCGCAGTTCGGCCCGGAGCGCTGGCTGATAGTCCTCCTCCGCCCGAAGCAGTGCCGTGATTGCCCCGCCGAGGCGATGAGTTGCCGAAATTCTGAGGAGCCGCTCGCGGCTGCCATCGATCCGCTCGAGGATCCCCAGCTGGCTGAGTTCCTTGATGGCGATTTCGGCGCTGCGATAGGCCATCCCGGACCGGCGGGCGACCTCGCGCATTCCCAATGGGGATGGAGCACCGCACAGGACCCTCAGTACGGCGATTTTCGCCCGGGTACCGAGAATGGCGTCCAATGGAGTAGAAAAACAGCCAACTATCGGCGTCTTGGCCATACTATAAAGTAGGCGTCTGCCTGTTTTATTAGCAACTAGCCGGAAAAGCCGATACCCATTGCTTCATTCAGGGATAGTCGAGACCGATCAGGCGGAGGGGAGTGCAGCGGCGAGGTCGACACCAGCCAGGGCACTGACCCTGGCGATCGTCTCGCCGATCTTGTTGTTCGGGGTGGAAGCTCCGGCGGTGATCCCAATGAGACGGGCGCTGCCCAGCCAGTCGCTTTCGGTGACTTCCACCTTGCTCCGGACGGGCTGGTGCCGAATGACGCCGCCTTCCGGATCGATCCCGTCCGCGTCTTCAATGTGGTAGGTCCGAACCCCTTTGCTCGCGGCCAGGGCGGCCAGGGCGCAGGTATTGGACGAGTTGTAGCCGCCGACCACAAGCATCACATCCATCGGATCACGGAGCAGCGCGTCCACGGCATCCTGCCGCTCCTGCGTCGCCGAACAGATGGTGTCGAACGCGCGGAAGTGGCCATCGACTTCCTCGGCCCCGTAGCGGCGCATGAGAGCAGCCTTGAATTCGGCCGCAATCGCGAGGGATTCGCCCGACAGCATCGTGGTCTGGTTCGCCACCCCGACCCGCTGCACATCGGTCGCGAAATCGAAACCAGGGGAGGCCGCGTCCGCGAAGCGGGCGTTGAGGGTGGCAGCGTCGCCCTTCCCCTCGATCCAGTCGCAGACCGCGCGGGCCTCGGCCATGTTGAAGAGCACCAGGTATTTCCCGTCGGGATGCTTGGTGACCTGGCTCGCGGTGGCGCGGGTTTCCTCGTGATAGTGCTTCCCGTGGATCACCGCGGTGAAGCCGTCACGCGCGTAGCTCTCGACCCGCTTCCAGACATTCAGCACGGATCCGCAGGTGGTGTCGACGAGGACACAGCCGATCGCCCGCAGCCGCGTGAAGTCGCGCATCGTCACCCCGAATGCCGGAATGATCACGGCGTCGTCGGTGGTGATGCCGGAGAAGTCGAATTCGCCATCGGCGCCAACGCGCAGGAAGATGATCCCCATCGCAGCGAGCTTGGCGTTGACGTGCGGGTTGTGAATGATTTCGCCCACGAGGAAGAGTCGGCGATCGGGAAACTTCGCACGGGTCTCGTAGGCGTAGTCGACCGCACGGTCGACGCCGTAGCAGAAGCCGAATTCCTGGGCGAGCCGAAATGTCAGCGTACCGACCTGGAGGGTATTGGCATGGGAGCGGACGGCGTCGACGACTGCGCTGTGGTAGTCGGCATTCCGCTGCCCTTCGATTTCACCCTTGAGGCCGAAGCCGCGCCGGAAGTACGTGGATTCCATGGCAGGCAAGATAACCGGCGCGTGCTGGCCCCCCGGTCAGGGGCAGCCCACCGCCATCGCGGTTACCGGGACGTCGGTGAAGCTCCCGGCGAGGGTGAGCGTGTCGCTGCCCGAGGTGGCGCGCAGACGGATGGTGAGCGTCCCGGTGACCAGGTTCGCACTGGGGCGGAGCTCGACCAGACCGCTCTGGGATGTGAAGGTGAGTAGCGCACTGCTGTCCCTGGGCCATCGCATCACGACCGAAGCACCGGGACGAGGCAACACTGAAGAGACGCCGGGCATCACGGCGGCGTGCGGCCCCCTGGTCAGCGCATTCTCCTCGTAGACCACGACCGCAACGCCGGTATCGCCCGATATCGCCTCGAGTACACCGGTCCGATTGACGGGACACCAGTTGAGGCGGGCAGGAAGGACCGTAGCGCCTCGATACCGTCCCTTCCAGGTCACGGCGAGGGTTCCTGGTTCGGCCGGGGCGCTCGCGCGGTTGTGGTCTCGCAGCCACCACCACGCACCGCCACCGAGTGCAACCACCACCAGCACGACGAGCCAGGCCCCGCGACTCAACGCCTGACGCCAGCGATGAGGAGGAATTTCACGATCGAGAGAATGCGGCGCCGTACGGCGGCACAGTAAGCATCATCAACCGTTTGACTGCAGATCCCACTTGGTTCGGCCATCACGATGCAGCCCGTAGGCGCGGAGTCGACGCCAGAGTGTGGTGCGAGAGATTCCCAGTGTCTTCGCGGTCTCGGCCAGCCGCCAGCTATGCGATTCCAGCGACCGGACGATCGCGTCGCGCTCCCGTTCGGCAAGCGTCGTCGGACCCTCACGCCGCGGCAGGAAGATCGCTTCGCCGAGATCGAGCCCACTGACGCGAAGCGGCGAAAGACGCCCGCCCATGCCGGCGAGTTCCGGGAGCAGGTCGTCCTTCTCCGAGGTCGGATCGAGGCCGGCCTCCGTCAGGGCGTTGCGACCAGCGGAATTCAGGTAGGTGATCTTTCCCGCCTGATCAAACACTACAACCCCCTCATTGAATGAATCGAGGAGGGCCTTCGCCAGGGGTGAGAACACCGAGGGAAGCGAGTTGGTGGTCATCGGCAAGCTCATATTCTCCTGATACGCCCAGTCTTGGCGTATGGTTTCAGAAGGTGACGTAAAGGAACGTTTCCCGAAAGGGGGCGACCGGCCATATTCAGCGGCCACCCATGACCGATTCTCAAACTTCCGAACCAGTCGCGCCTTTCGGCGCCCGCGCCACAAACGCGGGCTCGCCTTGGCCTATCTACCTCGCGGTGGCCTCCTGGGCCGTCGCTGCGGCCTTCGGGCGCCAACTTGGTGCCGTGCCGACATCGCCGTCCGGCACCACCGTCCTGCTCCTCCTTGCCCTGCTCGCGATCGGTTCCGCCCTGCTGGTCCTGATTCGAACCCCCGAGGCGGCTCCCGCTGGGCCATTTATCGCGCTGGCATCGGCCGCCGCCGCCCTGATTGCGCTCGGGCCCGTCGACCATCCAGCGGCCGAGGGGACGCTGCAGTCGTTCCTGCTCACTGGGCCCTGGCGTTACGCGCTCACACCGATCGTGGTCCACTTCGCTTTCGCCATCGCCTGGCCCCACCGCAAACGCTACTGGTTCGGCCTGACGCTCGGCTGGTACGTCCTGCACATCACCCTGCTTGTTGCTGCCACCCTTGGCATCACCGCTCGCGAGCCGCAACTCCTTGCGGGCGTTGACGATACCGTCCATACCGGCGTACTTCTGCCGGCCGGGGCCCTGGTCGCCGTGGTGGCGCTGATCCTCGGTCTCGCGACCCCGGATCGTCGTGCGGCACAGCGGCGCGCCATCGGGTGGGCTCTCCTCGCGGTGGCCTTCGGCTTGTTGCCGCTGGCCCTGACCCCATTCATCCCCGACTTCGCGCTCCCCCTCGATGGTGGGATGACGCCTGCGCGCCTCGCTCTCGCACTCCTCGCCCTTTTCGGACTGGGCGCCGTGCTCTCCCTGCCGTTCATCAATCCGGTCAATCGCGACCTGCTGGCGCATCGGCTCGCCTCGCGCCTGCTCGATGACAAGGAGATGATCGACAGCCTCCGGGCAGTCGCGGAGTCACTGCGAACGACGTTCGAAGCGGAGGGCGTTGGCGTCAGACTGGCCGCCCCCATGCTCCATGTGATTGCCGGCGAGCTGCGCTCGGGGAACGCGGGCGGTTCGTTCGCGACTGAGGCAGAAACGGTCGATGATCGCCGCACCATCGTCGCACCGATCGGGCGATCGGGCGATCCGCTCGGCGAGGTGCGACTCGAGGCACGATTTGCGGGGGCGTTCGGTCGTCGGGAGCGAGAATGGCTGAGCGCGTTCCTCGTGCCGATTGGATCAGTCCTCCGTGCCCGGCGACGCGAACTCGGCGCGGACGAACGGATGGCCACGCTGGCTCGACAGATTGCCGACTCCGCGGACGCCATCATCACGGCGGCGGGGAATCTCCCGGAACCACCAGTTGATGACGGGATGGCGGTGCCGCCCGCGGTCGACGCCCGCGAAGTGCTGGGCCAGCTTGGCGACGGCGTTGCCGGCATCGTCCGACATGGTGAAGCGCTTTTCGGCGTGACTGGCAACGCGCGCACCCACGCCATCCGCACTGGCGACGAGATCGCCCGCGCCCTCGACTCGCTGGCGCTGCTCGGCAAGGAAGTCGATCAGCTCGCGCGGCATGGCGATGAAATCACGATCAGCAACGACACCGTGAGCGGCATCGCGTTCCGTACCAACCTGCTCGCAAACAACGCGGCGCTCGAAGCCACCCGCGCGGGCAGCGCGGGACGGACCTTCGGCGTGCTTGCCGAGGAGATCCGACGACTCGCTGATACAACCGCGGCGACGTCGGCAGCGATCAGCGAACGGATCTCGGGGCTGAGCAGCGATGTGCAGGCCGTGGGCGGCGCCGTGGCGGCCGTGCGGCAGGCGTTGGCCGCCGCCATCCGCGAATCGGAGACCACCGAGGAGGCGGCACGAATTCTGGGTGAGGCTGCCGGGCAGCTCGAGGGCTCGGCGCGTTCACTGCGGCCGGCCGTGGATGAAGCGAATGCGGTGGCCAAACGGCGCTCGGCGCGCGACATGCACCTGTCCGCCACTCTCGAGCGCTTCCTTGATGATCGTACCGCCCTCGCGCGAGCGATGGTCGCGCATCGTGATGCGATCGAACGACTCACCGAATCATTGCATCGACTCGCGGCGCAACATGGCGTCCGGACCAGGCCAATCGGCACCCTCGGCGGGCGCAGCTAGCAGCAGCTATTTGCGGCGCCCACTGCCGCGTGGGCCTTTGCCACCCTTGCCACCCTTGCCGCCCGGTCCCCGCCCACCCTTGGGCCCGTGCCCCTTCGTGCCGCCGCCTCGCCGACCACCATCCGTCGAACCACGCTGTTGATCAAATCGCTGCGGCTTCCCCGCTTCGGGACGCTGGCGTCGTGGTTGCCGCAACAATTCGTGCAAGGCAAAGAGGCTCTCGGCCTGCAGATACTCGTCGCCTCGGCGCACCGCGAGGACCAGCGGTCGATCGAGCGTCGGCAGATCCTGCGGTGTCATACGACGCGCCTGACCTTCCCGCAGCACCAGCCGGACGAAGCCATGCCCGTCTCGCACTTCGTATTCGAGCGGTGACACATCACCGTGCACGCGCCACGAGAGCGGCAACGCATCGAGGTGCGCTCGCCCTTCGGACGGCAGCAGGGCGTCGACGTCGATGGCGAGTGCGGTGTGCTGGAACCCTTCCCACGACGTGACATCTTCGAGCTGGGCTCGCACGAGCTGGTGCAGTGTCACGTCATCGACGCCCTCGAGTGCGCCACCCGAGCGTCGCCAGTAGTCCTGGAGCGTGCGCATCGCCCGGACCAGTCGACTGCGCGATGGGTGCTCTACCGACCCATCAATGAGGCCTTCGGCAAGCACATCGCGGGCTTCGCCCCGCAGTGCCTCGGGAAAGTCGCCGTCGAGATGGACGATCTGATTCTCGAGGGCAAAGCCGAAGTAATGCAAGCGGCGCGACACAGCGAGCCCCTGACGCTGACGATGGCCCGTCAGCACGACGCGCGGCGCGCCGAGTACCGCGTACTGGCGAATCAGGTCGTAGGGAATGGTGGTGCCTTCGATGCCGGCACGTGCGACACCCATCCGGTCGGCGAAATAGCGCAGACGCCCGGCGACGCCACCCCAGCTGCCCGCCACCGAGGTCTTCGAGATTCGGGCTTCCTGGCCATCGGCAGTGTGTTCGTCGAGCACGAAATCAAATGGCTGGATCCGGGCGAGCAGATCGATGAACGCCGCTCGCCGCGCCTTGTCGGCGTGCGGCAGGGTACTCGGCAATTCGACGTCGAGTGCGCGGTAGGCCGATGCCATCCCGAGCGCGCCATCTTCGATCGCCTTGACCAGTACGCCACGTCGATCTCCCCACTCTGCCAGCGCTGTCTCGTCGAAGACGTGTCGCGGCAGGCCATGCACTTCCCCCAGCCGTCCGCACGAATTGACCGCCTCGGCGAGCAGGTTGTACGCCGTGAGATGATCGCTGCCTGGGACCAGCACGCCGTGCAGGTCGCGTTCTTCACGCGTCATCCGATGCAGCGAGTCTATGCCACTGGCCCCTGCGACCAGCGGCAGAAGATCGGCGTCGGCGTGCACCAGCAATTCCGCCCACGGACGATCGACCGGTACGGCTTCCACGTCGCGACCGTACCGCGTCAGTCGGCCGTTCTCGATCAGGCCACGTTCGGTCAGCAACGCCACCGCCTTGCGGTAGGCGATCTTGTCAAGCGGCACCGGGAGGTCGAGGTCACCAGCATCCACGCCGATTGCCGCGCAGGTAATCGCCACACGCTCCGCGTCGCCGGCCAGCTGGAACTCGGGTGGTGCCGGCTTCAGCAAGGCGAAGTCGAGCTGGCGGTCCGAGAGAATGTTGACCTCGCCATTGGCCACCCGACCGTGCACCCGCCCCGCCATCTGGAGGATCTCGTTGGCGCCGAGGTAGAGCCGATGCAACACGTTCCGACCGCCCTCGACGACATTGCTGTAGCGGGCATCGTAGATGACGACCGTGTCGAGCCCCGGGAGGTTGAGCGCCGACTGTCCTGCGGCCGTCATCGCGAGGAGGTAGGGCTTCTTCACGTCGCCTTCGAGGAAGGGACGAATCACCCGGATCGGCTGGCCGCCGTGATAGAACGCCGCACTGAGTTTCGGGAAGCGGGCGCTCAGCCCCTCGCCGAGTCGCTCCACTTCGGCTCGCGTCGGGAGGAAGACCGCGACGCCGCGACGCTCGCTGATGAAACGGCGCACCATCCGGTCATCAAGAAAAGTCTCGGGCTGCTTCGGGATGACGGTGACGCGCGCCTTCAGCGCCGGGTCGAAAGCACTGGTCTGCAGTACTTCGTCGCTGGCGAGGTAGCCACGGTAGAACGTCGGATCGACCGTGGCGGAGAGCCAGATGAAACGACAGCCGGTTCGCTTGCCGAGCGCCAGACAGAGTTCCAGCTCCGCCGAGGTCTGATGGATCTCGTCGACGATGATGGTATCACGCGGTGACACGAGGTCGTCCGTGAGCCAGCGCCGGGCAATGCCCGTCGTGACCACGACGATATTGCAGCGCACGGTCTCGGGCGTCGCTTCGCGTTCCCGATTCACCACGCCCACGTTTAACGGCGCGCGAAGGATTGCCTCGGCGATGAGCCGGATACCCAGGGTCTTTCCCGTGCCGGTGCCCGCCACGATGCCGAACGCCTTGCCATCCCGTGACCAGGTCGCAAGTTCCTCGCCGTGCTCCCGCTGGAGCACAGTGTCGATGTGGGTCGCGAGGGCAAGCTCGATGGTTTCGCAGGCGGCGCGCGTCGGCGCGATGACGATGACCCGACCACGAGGGTGCTCGGCGCGCCGGTAGGCTTCAGGATCCGGCGGGAGCAGGTGGTCGCGAGTGATCTTCACTGGTGCAAGTTATACAGGCGGCGGGCCTTGGCTATATTCTGCCCGATGTGGAGGTCACGCGTCCTGGAGGCGGGATGAAGGGAAAGATCTGTCTGATCACGGGGGCCAATCGCGGCATCGGTCGGGCCACCGCCGAGGCGCTGGCCCGGCAGGGCGCCACCATCCTGCTCCATTGCCGCGACCGGTCGGCCGGCGAATCGGCCCGGGCAGAGCTTGTCGCCTCGACCGGGAACAGCAACATCGAGGTCCTTGTCGCCAACCTGGCGGTCCAGGCCGAAGTGGTGGCCCTCGCGGAGGAGGTGAAGGCGCGCTTCCCGCGACTCGATGTGCTCATCAACAATGCCGGCGCGTTCTTCCTCAATCGCGTGGTCACGGTCGACGACCACGAATCGACGTTTGCGGTCAACCATCTCGCTTCGTTCATCCTTACCAACGAGCTCAGCGACCTGCTCAAGGCCAGCGCTCCGTCGCGGGTAATCATGGTCGCGTCGGAGTCTCACCAGCGCGTCACCGACCCCGAGGACTGGGAGAGCAACAAGGGGTACAACGGCCTCACGGCCTATGGTCGCTCCAAGCTCGCCAACGTAATGTACAGCTACGACCTCGCGCACCGGCTCGAAGGAACCGGCGTCACGGTCAACTGCTGTCACCCCGGTGTCGTGGAGACGCAACTGCTGGAGAGCGGGTTCAAGCGGTGGTGGCTGCACTGGGTCTGGCCGATGGTGAAGCGTTTCACCGTTTCGCCGGCGGAAGGTGCGACGACGCCTACCTATCTCGCGTCGTCGCCCGATGTCGAAGGTGTCACTGGTCGGTACTTCATCAAGAGTCGCCCCGCGACCTCGTCGCTGATTTCACACGACTCGGTCCTCGGGGCTCGTCTCTGGAACCTTTCTCTTCGCCTCACCGGTGAGCTGCCGCCGGTGTCAATCACCGGCGAGCATATCGCTCACTAGCGCTTCAGTTGCCGCGGCGGCCCCGGCCATTGCCGTTCCCGTTGCCGTTGTTGCCGCGGCCCTTGTCGCCCTTGTCGTTGCCGCGGCCGTGATCATCGTTCCGGGCCGCTTCGGGGCGCCGGTCCTGTTCGCCGCGACCATTCTGGTCGCGTGACTGCGGTGCGACGCGAACGTCGCCGCGATGATCCTGATCCCGCCCGTCATACCGCCCGTCATTCCGTCCGTCGCGACCGCGATCGTGGCCGTACACCGGGACGGGGCGGGCGCGATACTCGTAGCGATCATCGCGGCCATTGCGGTTCCGGTCATTCTGGTCGTACCGGTAGCGATCATCGCGATCGTTCCGGCCGCCATCCCACCGATCCCAGCGATCCCAGTCACCGTCGCCAGGCCCCCAGAAGTACCGATCGTTGTCGCGGTAGACATACACCACGCGGCCACCACGCACGGGATAGTCGTAGTACCGGTCGTCGAGCACGTAGAGCGTTACCCTGTTCCAGTCGCGGTAGTGCTTCTTCCACTGGCCGTAGGGCACCGGCGGATACTCGTAGACACGGACCTCGCGGACCGGACCGCGGCGGTAGTCACCGCCATTGCTGTGGCCGATGATCGGAATGTCTATGTGGATGCCGACCGAGACCTGCCCCTGGGCCGGTGCGACGGCGAGGATGAGGGCAAGCGGCACGGTGGCGAACATCGGGGAGCGCATTGATTCCTCCTGGAAATGGTGTAGTGCCTGAACGGGCGCCTCACGTTGCCAGCAGTGTGCCAAAGGCCAACCCCTTGTACGGCAATCAGTTACCAGATGGAAACGCGACCCGGAATGTCCTGAATACGGGACACGTGACCTCGGCAGCGGGCGCTCGGGCGTGGTATGTTCGTTTCGTTGTGCGTTGGTGAGACTCCGGGAATGACTTCAGCAGGGGCGGTCGGTGGGAACGTTTCGTGTCACGGTCAGCAAGGACTACCTGGTCTTCTCCTCGGCCCACTTCATCACCTTCCGCGGACATACCTGCGAGTCATTGCACGGTCACAACTACCGTGTCGGTGTGAGCGTCGAAGGGCCAATCGACGATGAGTGCCTCTTCGTGGTGGACTTCGCGATCCTCAAGCGCATCGTGCGCCGATATGTTGACACGATCGACCATCGCGTGCTGCTGCCGACCAACAACCCGAAGTTGGCGTATCGGACGGAAGGGACGATGACCTTCGTCGAGTATTTCGGGCTGCAGACCTACCAGTTTCCCACCAAGGACTGCGCCATGATGCCGATCGCGAACACCACGGCAGAAATGATCGCCGAATGGCTCGCCATCAATGTCCGGAATGATCTTGCCGCCGAGGGTGCCAAGCTCACCTTCCTGCAGATCGAAATCGAGGAATCGTTCGGCCAGACCGCGACCTACAGCGAGTCTCTCGCCTGACCCTGCCGCAACGCCTGAGGCTCCCATGACCAGTACCCCCGCCCCACTCGACCCCGAAATCATCGCCGCGCGCCTGGCACTGCTCCCGGGCTGGAGTCACGCCGACGGCTGGCTGCTGCGGAACTTTCCAACGGACGGCTGGCGGTCGACGATGCTGCTGGTGAATGCGATTGCCTTCCTCGCCGAAGCGGCCGCCCACCACCCCGATCTTGGTGTGCACTGGGGTCGCGTCGAAATCCGGCTGCAGAGTCACGATGCCGGTGGTGTTACCGACCGCGACCTGGCGCTCGCCACGCGAATCGAACGCCTGGTGCACGACCAGCCGATTGGCTGGATCACGCGTTGAGCTGAGCCGGGTGGGCTCCTCCGTGGTGGTGCCGCTCTCGCCGGTGCCCAAGCCACTCGAACTGCTCACGCGCTTCGCTTCTCTCCCTGCGCTCGCCTTTCTGGATGGCGCGAGCGACACCGCCGACCTCGGACGCTTCAGCTACCTGACTGCCGATCCAGTCGCGACAATCATGGCGCCAGCCGCCGCGTGGGAGGGTACCCGCGATCACCTGCGTGCCACGATCCGCAATGACTTCCCGCACGAGCCATTGTTGCCCCCGTTTCAGGGCGGCTGGATCGGCTGGCTCAGCTATGAGCTCGGGTCGGCCTTCGACCGGATGCCCCGAGCACGGCGTGATGATCTGCATTCGTCCGATGTCGTGCTCGGACTCTACGACTGGGTGATTGCCTGGGACCACCAGAGTGGCAACGCGTGGCTCGTGAGCAGCGGCTGCGATTCCCTCGGCAACCCCGACCGGGAACGGGCCCAGCAACGTGCCGAGGAAGTGCTCACCCGCATCCGGACGGGCTCGCACCAGCCCGTGGTGCCATCGGCCGTTTCAAATGGTGTGGTCGCACCGTCCGGGCAGATCCGCATCGATGCATTCGCGGATGCGCCAGCACTACTGAGTGGAGATTTCTCTCCGGCGCAATATCGGGAAGCGGTTCGTGACATCATCGAACTGATTCGTGCCGGCGACCTGTTCCAGGCCAATCTCACCCAGCGATTCCTCGCGCCCTTCGCGGGTGAACCGATCGCGCTCTACCGTGCGATGCGTAGCCTCGCCCCGGCACCAATGGCGGCCTATCTCGCCCAGGCCGATCGTCAGATTCTCTCGATGTCCCCCGAGCTCTTTCTCCGCCTCGAACCGCGGTCGCGTGCGCTCGAGACACGGCCGATCAAGGGAACCCGCCCTCGGGACGGTGATCTCGTCCGCGACCGCGCTCTGGCTGACGAACTGATCGCCAGCGAGAAGGACCGGGCCGAGAACGTGATGATCGTCGATCTGCTGCGGAATGATTTCTCTCGCGTCTGTACGCCGGAGAGTGTGCGCGTGCCGGCGCTCTGCCGACTCGACAGCCACGCGGCCGTGCATCACCTGGTGTCGATCGTGACCGGCACCCTGCAATCGGGGCGCGACGCCATCGATGCCATTGCGGCGACCTTTCCGGGTGGCTCGATCACCGGTGCACCGAAGCTGCGCGCCACCGAAGTGATTGCGGAACTGGAACCGGTGGTTCGCGGGGTCTACTGCGGTGCGATCGGCTGGCTCGGTTGCGACGGTGGAATGGCATGGTCGGTGGCCATCCGAACGATCACGGTCACCAGTGGCGTCGCGGCCATCCATGCCGGCGGCGGTATCACGGCGTTGTCGGATCCCGACGAGGAGTACCGCGAAACGCTCGACAAGGCTCGTGCGCTCGTGCGTGCGGTGGCGGAGGTCGGGTGATCCTGCTGCTCGACCACGACGACTCGTTTGTCTACACGCTCGCGGGATACGTCGCTGCCTTCGGAGAAATCGCGGAGGTGCGGCGGGTGCACGGCCTGACCATGCCAGCGGTGATCGCGCTGGCACCCACCGCAATCATTCTCTCACCAGGGCCCGGCGCTCCTGATCGTTTCCCGTTGTCGCAGAAGATCGTCGGCAACTTCGGACCCAAGCTGCCGATACTCGGCGTCTGCCTGGGCCATCAGATCATCGCCGCGGCCTACGGCGCCACGGTAATGCGTGCGCCACGGCCTCGCCACGGAATGACTTCGCCGGTCAGCCACGACGGCGAGGGAGTCTTCCACGGCTTGCCCTCGCCTTTGCAGGCGACTCGCTATCACTCGCTCGCAGTGGTGCAGGAGACGGTGCCGGACGGGCTCGCTGTGAGCGCAGTCGCAGCAGACGATGGCGTGGTGATGGGGGTTCGACACCGGACTCTGCCGGTCGAGGGTGTGCAGTTCCATCCCGAGTCGGTGCTCACCGAACACGGGATGGCGATGATCGGAAATTTTCTCGGGCGCTAGAGGTCGCGGTCGCGCCGGCGTTCGCGGCGCCAGCCATCGAGGCCAAGCGTATCCCCCGCACCACCGATCAGCAGGGCAATGCAGAGCATGATCTGCATCAGGTAGGGACGCACGTCCCCGGCATCACGCCACCCGGCGGCGAGAGCCAACGCGATCGAGACGATAACCGCGAGCGTCGCGGCCAGACGGGTGCGCAATCCGATCAGCAGCATCACTCCTGCAATGACCTGCGCCCACGCAATCAGACCAGCCACCAGCGCGCCGTGTGGCAGCAGCAGGTCGCGCACCACCGCCGCCCAGAGGCCGGTGGGGTGGGAGGCGAGCCAGAGCGCGAGACGCTCGGGGAGCTCGAGCTGCCAGTGCAGCGCGACCACCGGCAGCGGCACCGCGCCGCCGACCTTGTACATCGTCAGCTTGCCCCAGGCGGCCAGCAGGAGTCCGGCACCGGTGGCAATCCGGAGGAAGGCCAAAGCACGGGCGGCCGGCAAGGTGTAGGTACGGGTCATGGCTCAATCTCCGAAGGAGATACCGAGATGGCGCGCAGTGAGGATGATGCCGGAATCGAGCGGGACGGTCTTGGTGCGACCGACGACCTGGTCCATCGGGATGCGGACCACATTGGGCGGCTGGAAGGCGACCATGGTCCCGAAGTCGCCGTCGGCGATCGCCCGGATCGCTGCTGAACCGAAGCGAAGTGCCAGCAAGCGATCGAAGGTGGTCGGCGAACCGCCGCGCTGGAGATGGCCGAGCACAAGTGATCGGGTCTCCTTGCCGGTACGAAGCGCGATCCCGTGGGCCACCAGCTCCGCGATGCCGCCGAGCCGATCACTGGTCCCGGCAGTGCCCTTCTCGCGCAGGGTGACGGTGCCACCGACCGGCGTCGCGCCTTCGGAGACGACCACGACGGAGAAGTGCCGTCCGGCGCGTTCGCGCGCGCGGATCTTCTCGCACACGATCTCGATATCGAACGGAATCTCGGGGATCAGGATCACGTCGGCGGTGGCGGAGAGCCCGCTGTGCAGCGTGATCCAGCCCGCGTGGCGCCCCATCAGCTCGACCACCATCACCCGATCGTGGGCTTCGGCCGTGGTGTGGAGCTTGTCGAGGGCATCGGTGGCCGTCGTGACGGCGGTATCGAACCCGAAGGTGCAATCCGTGCCAGGAACGTCGTTGTCGATCGTCTTCGGGACGCCAACGACCTTGAGCCCGCGGCGCCAGAGTTCGGCCGCGATCCCGAGGGAGCCGTCGCCGCCGATGGAAATCAGGGCGTCGATTCCTTCACGGTCGAAGGCCGCCATCAGCTCGTCGCAACGGTCGACTTCGACGACCCGACCGTCAGGTTGGAGCTGGGGCCAGCGAAGCGGATTGCCGCGGTTGGTAGTGCCGAGGATGGTGCCGCCGAGGTGGGTGATGCCACGCACCTGTTCGGGGCCGAGAGGGATGATGCCGGAACCGTCATAGAGACCGTGAAACCCGCGGCGGATGCCGACGCATTCCCAGCCCCGGTCGTGAGCGGTCAGGACGGCAGAGCGGATGACGGCATTGAGGCCCGGGGCGTCGCCGCCGCCGGTGGATATGGCAATTTTCACGTGGTGCCGACAACTCCATCGAAAGCGATTGGCTGGTGGCGGGAATTTGGAATCATAGCGTCCACGCAGGGTGTGACCAACGGCAGGAGATTATTCTTGGGTATGTCGATTTCGTCTCGTGCTCCCCTCGCGCTGCTTACCGTGGGCCTGCTGGCCGCCACTCGTTTGACGGCGCAAGCCCAGGGTCAGCCTACGCCGCCGGATTCGGCCGCGATCCGGCAGGCTCAGGGCAAGCGGATTTTCGAGGGAAAGGGTCTCTGTTTCTCCTGCCACGGGCCGCAGGGTGAGGGCGTGCTCGGCCCGACGACTCGCCTCGCCGCCGGCAAGATCTGGCTGCACGTGAAGGATGGCACCCAGGCCGAGATCGCCGCGATGATTCGGGTCGGGATCGAGTCGGAGAAGTCGCAGAGCGGGACGGCGATGCCGGCTCGCGGCGGTGCGCGGCTCACCGATGCCGAGGTCGATCTGGTCGCGGCGTACGTGGTGGAGCTTCACAAGCGCTCACCAGTCAAGTGATCGGCAGGCGGGGCAGTATCGTCACGGCGATCACGCTCACGCTCGGCTGCGCGGTCGCGATCTATTCCAGCGCAACTCCTCCCACCGCCGATCCGGGCAGCTGGACGATGGTTCCGCCTGTGAATGTCATCCTGATCGGGAAGCTCAGCGACCCACGACTCGGGGAAGCAAGCGGTGCTGCCCTCAGCGTCGCGAATCCTGGGCTGTTCTGGACGATCGATGACTCCGGGAATCCGCCAGATCTGTACGCCGTCGACAGCACCGGCACCCTCAGGGCCGATTTTGCGGTGACCGGCGCGACGAATGTCGACTGGGAAGAGGTCGCCGTCGGGCCGTGCGGCACCAGCCGCTGCGTCTACATCGCGGACACCGGGGACAACAGCGAGCGCCGACGAGATGTGATCATCTACCGGGTCGTGGAGCCCGTGGTGACCCCGGACTCCCGCGCTGCCGCAAAGCCGTTGTCGGGGGTCGAATCGATCCGGCTGGTCTACCCGGACCAGCCGCACGATGTCGAGGCGATGGCGGTGACCAGTGGCGGCGAAATCCTGCTCGTGACCAAGGGGAGGTCCCGCGGCATCCTGGTGTTCGCGATCCCGGCGTCGGCCTGGGGGAGCGGTCGCACGGTAACCCCGGTGCGTCGCGACTCGTTGCCGATCGTCGCCGCTGGCGGAATGGGCCGTGAGGTCACCGGAATGGCTCTCTCCCCAGACGGCAAGCGCGTGGTGGTGAGAACCTACCGCGACCTCTATCCATTCACCCTTCGAGGGGATGGCACCTTCGCTCCAATGGGAAAGCCAACCGGGTGCGACATCCTCGGTCGCGAGCCTCAGGGGGAGGGAATCACTTTCGTGAACGACCGCCAGCTGCTGCTCACGAGCGAGCGCGGGCTGTTCAAGACGGGGACGATGCTGCTACTGGAATGCCCCCCATTGAACCAGTGAGTATTAGTTACGACTCCTAGTTGTAAGAGACGCCAGTCAAATGGGTTAGCGTAGGAGGAAACGGGTGCAATAAAGCAACTGAAGATGATAGTTTTATAAACTACTACTACAACTAGTACGACGGCAGAACTCCCCTTCGTAGTATCCCGCACAACGATCCCACCGATGCGACTGGTCGCAGCACCTCCTAAGTGCTATATTTCCCGGTCGGTTAGCAGGCCTGCCCGATCCCGCGTCACGCGAGGAGTCGCACCCTGGACCTCCCTACCACCCATCGGATTCCCCTGACCTGGCTGCTTGAACACGGCGGCCCGTCATTGCGATATCGCACCCTGTCGGAGCTCACCCCTGCGGGCGGCGCCGACCCGGCCTCCCTCAGCGAGGCGATGGCAGCGCTGGTGCAATCGCCTCAGGTCTCGGCGGTTACCACCCGACAGCAGGAGACCGGTCTCTGGGGCGAAAACTTCCTCGCCTTCGAACCGAACCCCAATCGCGAAATCGAAGAAGTCGGCACCGTGGCGCAGTACCGTCGCCTCGTTCAACTCGGGGTACCCAACACCACGCGGCCATTCCGTCTCGCGGAGCGAGTGCTCTTCCGGGTCTTCTCCCGCGACGATGACCCGCTGCTCCTCGGCGAGTTCGACGATGCGGTCGAGGAAGATCCGCGCACCGAGGTGTGGTACCGCAACCTGATCCGCGACGGTGCCGCGGCGGCGCTCGCCGAGGCGGGACGCGAAGAGGATCCGCGCCTGCGCGGAGCGGCACACAAGGTCGTGAATGCGGTGTCGGCATTCCTCCGCTCGCCGCTGGTTGAAGATCCGTTCATCAAGCGCAGCGGTGGCTTCCAGCTGCACCCTGAGGCTTCGCCGCCAAGCTGGTGGTCGCTGGCGATGTTGTCGTCGATGCCGGCACTCCAGCGCGAACGTGGTGGCTTCCTCGAACGCCTGGGGCAGTATCTCGCAGCGCCGGTACCAGACAAGTCGTACATGATCCCGATCGGCAATCGCACCATGAAGCCGACGCACGTGCTGCTCGGTGACCCGATCGAACTCGACTCGAAGGGTCTGCTCAAGGACGTCCCGCTCGCGTTGCACTACATCGAACTGCTCGCCGGCCTGGGGCAGAATCAGTTGCTCGCGGCACCCAACTCGGTGATCGCGTTGCAGCGCTTGCTTGAGGATGTCGACGCCGATGGCGTCTGGCACCCGAAGAATCTTCGCTCGCAGCCGAAGGCGAGTTCGCCGGTCACCTACCACTGCTGGCCCCTGACGCCGGACGATGGCGGACTCACCGCGCGGCAGGCCGACATCACCTTCCGGTTGGCTAAAATCGCGAAGCGCCTCGGCTGGCGACTCGAGTACTCCTGACGTGTCCGGCCATCTCGACCTGACACCGTTCGGCTTCACGCCGACGGAAGGGCTGATCTATGAGGTACTCCTCACCGGCGGCCCTGGCACCGGCTACACGATCGCCCGGGCCGCAGGTCTCGCGCGCGCCAATGTCTATGCTGCCCTCGAAGGCCTGGTCTCCAAGGGCGCCGCGCGAGTCGAGGAAGGGCGGCCACGGCGCTTCCGGCCCGAGCCACCGAGCACGCTCCTCGCCCGACTGAGCGATCGGCAGGGCGAGGCGATGGAGCGACTGGGGCAATCACTGGCGGCGCTGGCGGTACCCGATACGCCAACCCTGGTGGAACTCGCCTCGCCACGCGGCGCCATCCAGCTGATGGGCCACGAGGTCGCGCGCGCCGATACTCATATCGAGCTCCTCGCCCCCGCAGATGGTTGTCTGGCACTCCTGCCCCAGTTGCGGCGCGCCGCGAGCGTGGGCGTCTCACTCGACATCTCTTCGCTCGCTCCAGTGCCAATGGGCGCCATCGAGGTGACGGTCATTCCGCCGCCGGTCTGGCCAGGAGACCCCGTGCTACTCGTGGTGGATGATCGTGCGGCGCTGGTCGGTGCGCGCACCGGGGAGCAGTTCTCCGGTCACTGGGGGAGCGGCCCCGCATTTGTCGCCGCCGCTCGTCGCGCACTGCTCGCCCTGAAGGAGGGGCGATGAGAGTGCCGCCGGTGGACCCGGCCCAGAACGACGAGCACGACGAAGTCTTCCTCGGGCTGCAGCGCGACTACCTCCGTGAAGCACCGGCGCGCCTCGCCGAACTCCGCAAGGATCTCGCGGCGTTCCGTTCGGGCGAGCCTGACGCACTCGAGTCGTTGCGGCAACGCTTCCACCGACTCGCCGGGTCGGGCGGCTCGTACGGCTTCCCGCGTGTCACCGAAGTCGGTCGCGCGATGGAGCACCGGATCCTGACGCCGCCGATGCCGACGGTGCAGGACGCTGACCAGATCGAGCAGGCCATTCAGGATCTCAAGGCCGCATTCGACACCGCCGCGGTCGACCTCGGCATGCCGATGGTACTCGGTCGACTCCCCGGCTTCGGCTGGCGCACGTTACTGGTGATGCGAGCCGCGGGGATTCGTGACGAGATCGTCCGGTCGCTCGAAGAGACGGGGTTCGTGGTCGACATTCGCGAGGGCGATGTTGATCCATGGGACGTGGCACCTTCCGAACGACCGGACCTGGTCGTGATCGGGACCGAGTCAGGCGAGGACCCGCTCGCACTGGCACGTTATTGGGCCGCCGCAACTCCGGAACGTCCGCGCGCGGTGGTGCTGGCCGATCCGACCGAGCGCTTCGACCGGTTGCGTACCGCCGCGGCCGGCGTCGATGCGGTCTTCGGACCGAGCACGTTACCGCGCGGCCTGGCGCAGTACGCTCGCGCTCTGGCCCAGATCGGCGCGCCGCCCGCCAACGTGGTTGTGGTCGAGGACGATCCGGCACAGGCGCAGCTCTTCTCGACCTGGCTCGGCCAGCTCAACGCACGGGTCACCATCTGCGCCACGGCGGGTCAGGCACGTGAAGCCCTGGCGATCGAGACACCCGACCTCGTGCTGCTCGACGTCGATCTGCCTGACGTGGACGGCTATGCCCTTGCGCGGCTGATGCGGCAGGATGCCCGCCTCGCGCTGGTACCAATCGTCTTCCTCACGGCGCGGCACTCGCTGGCCGACGAAATGGAAGGGCTGCGCGCGGGCGGCGACGACTTCCTCGCCAAGCCGGTGGAGCGAAGCCACCTGTTGCAGGTGGTGCTCACGCGCACCGAGCGCGGTCGCCGGATCCGGGAGCTGGTCCATCGCGACGGGCTCACCGGCGTGCTCAACCACGCGACGCTGATGGCCGAACTCGAGCATGCGATTGCGTTTGCAGGGCGTCATGGCGAGCCGCTGACCTTCCTGATGCTCGACCTCGATCACTTCAAGCGGATCAACGACACCTACGGTCACCTTGTTGGCGACCAGGTGCTGATGCACGTGGCGCGAGTCTTCAAGAAGGGGATCCGTGGCAGCGACATGCTCGGGCGCTACGGCGGCGAGGAGTTCGGGATCATCCTTCGTCGTTGTCCACCAGCGAACGGCAGAACCATCGCCGACAAGATGCGCCAGGCGCTTGCCGACGCCACGCTCACCCTCGGCAGCAACGAACCGGTCTCGATGCGCGTGAGCATCGGCGTGGCGACCTTCCCCGGCTCCGGCAAGACCGCAGTGGAAGTGGCGAGCGCGGCGGACCGTGCGTTGTATCGGGCGAAGAGCAGCGGAAGAGATCGGGTGGAGATGGGATGATGGATGATGGATGATGGATGATGGATGATGGATGATGGATGATGGATGATGGAT